>NZ_JACVDA010000040.1 GCF_016552165.1 Parvimonas parva
TTTTTTACTCCTTTAATTCGTATTTTTTACTCCTTTAATTCGTATTTTTTACTCCTTTAATTCGTATTTTTTACTCCCTTTAATGCCCTCTAGAGCAGTAATACCAACGGTTCGCGAACCCCTAAAAGATATATAAAAGAATACTAAAAGGTTATTAAAAGAAAAGAAAAAAGGAACTCAACTCTGTGGATAACTTTTTTTTATCTTAATTTTTTTAATTTAGATATGGTTAATTTTTGACCTAAGTAGGTCAAAAATTTTCTAATATTTTTTATATAAATTTTTCGCTACGCTCAAAATTATTTTAAAAGGTGTCTCCCTATAGGTCGACTTTTTATATTTTATTTTTAAGGACGTGATTTTAAGAGCTAACGCTCTTTCTAAAATCATCGTCAATTAAAAAAACGGCTTTACTGATTTTCTTTGAAAATCATCGCCGTTTTAATTTAAAAATTTTGAATTATTTTATTTTCTTTTTTCAAAAAAGTTTTTAATTCAAATTTTTAGCAATTCTTTTATTAAAAACTGAATTAAGTCTCAAAGAAAAAAAATTAAGATTAATAATATATTCATAAAATCACCCCCTTTCTTAATATTATTTTACTCGTCTAATAATTTATTTGACAAAAAAACAAAAAATGGGTATTATATAATTAAGCAAAGGGTTAACAAGAGTGTTCAAGTTAATAGTGTTTTAAGCACAAAAAAAGCAAGGTATTGCAGTACCTTGCTTTTTTATTTTTGGGCTATCGTCTTT
Source organism: Parvimonas parva (assembly GCF_016552165.1). GTDB lineage: Bacteria > Bacillota > Clostridia > Tissierellales > Peptoniphilaceae > Parvimonas > Parvimonas parva. The sequence continues at coordinate 758 of NZ_JACVDA010000040.1, forward strand.
TGTTAATGCTATCAAACCACTTGCAGAAAATGTAAGCAATCACTTCTACCAAGATAGCATTTATTAGGGTTATAAGATTATTCAAGTTCATCACCTCCAGACTGTGTCTGTGTGGTTTAGACGACTTATATATTATAACACAATTTAAAATATAAATTATAAACTAAAATCTCTTGATTTTTTTGTAATAGATTTATTAGATTTTATTTTTTCTTTGTAACGATTTATACGTTCATCTAATGTTTCAAAAGATTTACTGTTAGTCATTTCAAATACAGCATCGTCTATAACTTGTATATCTCTTTTGTTATAATTTGTTATTTCTACTTGCCTAATCTTTAGAATTTCATGTTCGCTAAGAATTTTTTTACATTGTTCTAAATTTAAATTTTTAAAATTTAATGATTTTATTTTCTTGCTTAGATAGCTATTAATACTTTTATCGCAAAGACGATTTAAATTTTCGACAAAGAAATAGTAATTATAAGAACTATCTAAAGTTTTATAATATATAAACTTTTCAAAATTTTCTAAAGTTTCATTCAAGTTAGAAATCTCATTAATAGCCCCCTTAAAGGAGTCTTTTAATTCTTTATTTTCATCTGTGAAGCATTTAATCGTGAAGTCCTTTTGTCTTAAATCAGACTTTAAAAATTCAATTTCGTTAGAACTATCAATCAACTCCTCTCTTAATCGAGAAATTTTGATGTTTTTAGAGCTTTTTTTTAATTCTGCTAAGTCTTGGGTTAATTTTTCATTATTTGCTTTTAAAACGTCAATTTTTTCGTTTAGAGAAGAATTTTTAACGTTTAATTTTTTAAAATTAGATTTTAGTTTATCATAATCAGACTTTTTAATCATTTCGCCTAAAAAGGGTATTTTTTTAACTTCAACTTTTTGTATTGGTTTATCTTCGGTTTTTTGGTTATCTTTCAAAATAGGGGCGTTTTTTTGTGATACAAAGTAATTTCTGATTGTATCGTCCTTTAATTCTTTTATTGTTTTATTTTCTTTGGTTATTCCAGTATGAACTAAACACTCATAGCTTAGGTTATTATCCAAGTATTCTTGGTAATCTTTGTGAAATGTCTTTAATTCTGTTTTTGTTATGACTTCTTTAGCACAGACTTTTTCTATGTTTTTCTTTTTATCAAACACTACAGGAATAAAAGCAAAGTGCATATGTGGTGTAGTTTCGTCCATATGGACAAATGAGGATACTACATTTTGTTTCCCATACCTATTCTCTAAAAATTTGTAGGAATGTTCAAAAAATTCCCTAATAGCCTTTGGGTTATCTTTGAATTTCAAATATGTATCTTGTGGAATGGTAGTTACACAACTGCATAATGTTTTTACATCATTTCGGTTAAATACTTGTACTTGAGATAATCTGTCTTTGTATATCTGGTATTGTTTTTTATCTCTATTCCAAGCAAGGTTATAATTTTGGTCTGTCTTTGTTGTATCTATTTCTTGATTACTAAATTTAACAAATTCCCCATTCTCCTTTTTTCGCTCAAAATGTGCGAACAAATGTCCAACGGAATTTTTAGCAAATTTTTCTATATGTGCCACATCTAGCTACCACCTTTCTGCGTAATTAATTTTATGCTATTATACGAGTACATAATACCATAAAATTAAAAACTTGAAAAGTGGTAGAGCAAGTTATACCAAAATTTCATTTTGGAACTTGCAAGGGGGACTTTATCCCCCTTAACCCCCAACAAAAAAATCCATAAGTACAATGTGCTAAACACAAAGTACAAATGGATTTTTATAGTTGAACCATAACCATTTAATTATATCATATTTTGGTAAAAAATATCAGTCTTGACAAATTTATATAGCAGGAATATGATTTTGTTAAAGTACAATTGTGCTAATTTCTTAGGAGGTATCGTTATGAAAAAAGAAAAAAAGATTGCATTTTTACTTGCAACAGTGTTAGGAATTGTTTCAATGGGAATGCCAGTAAATCAAATTAAAACTTACGCAAAAGAAGAATCCATAAACAAAAATGATAATGTTAAATTAACTATTTCAAATGAATTTTTATCTAAATTAGATGAGTTTGTAATAGTTAAAAATAATTCTTTTAAATTGATTGAGAACGAAAAATTAAAAGAAGTTGTAAAAGAATATGCAAATAAAAACAATTTTTCTTATGAAGAATTATTAATAGTAATAAGAAATATGATAACCGAAACGAATGTAGATATAAAAACTAATCACAAAATCATAGATGAAGAAAAAACTATAATAGATACAGAAATAAAAGCTACTTTTTGGGATGATACAGGACATGAAGTTATACAAAAATGGTGGGGAGCAAGACACATATTTAATAATGGAACACAAGTTAGGAGATATGCATACAAGATAAGTACATCATCAACTTCAGCTTATGCACTTGCAGCATTATTCAGCATACCAGTTCCACCAGCAGCTGTTATTGAAGGGCTTATTGGATCCTATCTAGGGCAAATGTCTGCTGATTTGCGAAATTATTGGGAAGAACACGAAAGTCCATTTTATTTTGATGTTTCTAGAGTTTTATACTATAGCTTTACAATACAATAATAACTATGGATTCTAATAAATTGAAAAGCATATTAACTATTTCATTTTTTCTATTATCGTTTGTATTAATGGTATATTTGGTAGTCCTGAAGAAAGTTAAATTTGAAACTTATACAAAAATATTTTTGGTGATTTTATATTTATATGTGGTGTTGTTTAATTTAATTTAATATGTATCAGTGAAGATGTGTTAGATTTTTATAATCATAAATGGCTATATATTTGACACATCTTTATATATTTTTAATCAAACTATCTTTGCAAAAAATCAAGTTGTCCATCTAGTTCTTGTCTTTCTTCGGTTTCAAAATTTCGCCAAACTTCACGTTCAGTATTTGATAGTTTTGTTTTATTCCCATTAATTCTAACGTTATATGGTGTTTCGTCTTCTTTTTCAAACGTAAAAACAATATGTGTTACTTTATTACCCCGTCCAGCATAAGCACCTTTTTTCTTGATTTTTTCAATCTGTAAATTTTTAAAAAGTGGAGATAGCTCGATTTCAATAAATTTCAACACATTTTTATTTATATCAGTCATCCTATAGCATTTTGGAATATCTAAAATTCTTCTAAATTCTTCTATTTCAACAGTCCACATGCCAGTTTTTCTAAATTGTTTTAATCTTCTGTAACACTCTTTTGAGTATTTTGATTTTAGGTCAATAAATTCTTTTAGTTCAAATCTTGTAAAGTTAGATGTTAATTCGTTAAGAACAAAATAAAATTCTGGATTAACTCCAATGGTTATTTTGTTATTATCTCCGTTTACTGTGTATTTGTTGAATAATACAAATTTAGTAAAATTAACATCATCACCAATCTTAAAGTTTAATTTTATTAATTTATCATAAGTTTTTTCTAAATCTTTTATAAACTTTTTATTACTTTGTTTAGGGTCATAATTAGATATTTTTTTTAGTTGTTCAAAAGAAAATTCGATTATTTTTAGTCCTTGTTCTCTCATTTTGCTACAAATAGTCATTAGTAAATCTAACTCTATAACATTAAAGTCTTTAAAATTCACCTCATTCATTTGATTGTTGTATTTAACTATTTCATTCATAAAAACACCTCCAAAAATATTGTTTTAATTATTATAAAATAAATATGGAGTATTGTCAATTAAAAGTACTCCTTTAATTCGTATTTTTTACTCCTTTAATTCGTATTTTTTACTCCTTTAATTCGTATTTTTTACTCCTTTAA
>NZ_JACVDA010000041.1:0-2275 GCF_016552165.1 Parvimonas parva
TTGAAATCCTCTAATTAAAGAGTATATATTTCTGGTCAAGCTTTCGATTTATTAGTATCAGTTAGCTTTGATGTTGCCACCTTTACACCTCTGACCTATCTACGACATTTTCTGTATCGAATCTCTCTTGTATTTCTACAACAGGAAATCTCATCTTGAGGGGGGCTTCGTGCTTAGATGCCTTCAGCACTTATCCCTTCCAGACTTAGCTATTCAGCATTACCATTGGCATGATAACTGATACACCAGCGGTCTGTCCATCCCGGTCCTCTCGTACTAAGGACAGCTCCTCTCAAATTTCCTACGCCCACGATGGATAGGGACCGAACTGTCTCACGACGTTCTGAACCCAGCTCGCGTGCCTCTTTAATGGGCGAACAGCCCAACCCTTGGGACCTACTCCAGCCCCAGGATGAGACGAGCCGACATCGAGGTGCCAAACCTCCCCGTCGATGTGAACTCTTGGGGGAGATAAGCCTGTTATCCCCGGGGTAGCTTTTATCCGTTGAGCGATGGCCCTTCCACTCGGTACCACCGGATCACTAAGTCCTAGTTTCCTATCTGCTCCACTTGTTGGTGTCGCAGTTAAGCTCCCTTTTGCCTTTGCACTCTTAGAATGATTTCCATCCATTCTGAGGGAACCTTTGAACGCCTCCGTTACTCTTTAGGAGGCGACCGCCCCAGTCAAACTGCCCAACTGACAGTGTCCCTGTACTCGATTCAGAGTACCAGGTTAGAAATTTAGTATCAAAAGGGTGGTATCCCAACAGCGACTCCACGAAAACTGACGCTCTCGCTTCTTAGTCTCCCACCTATCCTGTACATTTAATACCAAATTCCAATGCCAGCCTACAGTAAAGCTCCACGGGGTCTTTCCGTCCTATCGTGGGTAAGTCGCATCTTCACGACTACTACAATTTCACCGGATCCTTTGTTGAGACAGTGCCCAAATCATTACACCTTTCGTGCGGGTCGGAACTTACCCGACAAGGAATTTCGCTACCTTAGGACCGTTATAGTTACGGCCGCCGTTTACTGGGGCTTAAGTTCTATGCTTCGATTGCTCTAACATTTCCCCTTAACCTTCCAGCACCGGGCAGGTGTCAGCTCCTATACTTCATCTTTCGATTTAGCAGAAACTTGTGTTTTTGGTAAACAGTTGCTTGGGCCTATTCTCTGCGACCACTCTATGCTCTATCTGTATAGATTTCACATCTAATGGTACCCCTTCTCCCGAAGTTACGGGGTCATTTTGCCGAGTTCCTTAACAAAGGTTCTTCCGCGCGTCTTAGGATTCTCTCCTTGCCTACCTGTGTCGGTTTTGGTACGGGTATCTTCTCACTCAATAGTACCTTTTCTTGGCAGTTTGGAATCTGTTGCTTCACTACTCATTTTTCGCTCCCCATCACATCTCGATATTAAGATTAGGGATTTGCCTCTAATCTCTATCTACTTGCTTAGACGTGCTCTACCATTCACACGCTCAACATATCCTCCTGCGTCAGTACATCTCTCAAACATTCAAAGATAGTACAGGAATCTCAACCTGTTGTCCATCGCTTACGCTTTTCAGCCTGGGCTTAGGTCCCGACTTACCCTGAGAGGACGAGCCTTCCTCAGGAATCCTTAGGCTTTCGACGGGCAGGATTCTCACCTGCCTTTTCGCTACTCATGCCAGCATTCTCTCTTCTGTAAAGTCCACTTCGTCTTCCAACTTAGCTTCACCCCTTACACAATGCTCCTCTACCACTAATTTTCATTAGTCCACAGCTTCGGTATTAGATTTTAGCCCCGTTCATTTTCGGCGCTCTACCACTTGACCAGTGAGCTATTACGCACTCTTTAAATGTATGGCTGCTTCTAAGCCAACATCCTGGTTGTCTGAGTAGTAAAACATCCTTTACCACTTAATCTATATTTAGGGACCTTAGCTGGTGGTCTGGGCTCTTTCCCTTTTGACTATGAAGCTTATCCCACATAGTCTGACTCCCAATCATCATTTATCAGGTATTCGGAGTTTGATAACTTTCGGTAATGTCTAACACCCCTACGGTATTCAGTGCTCTACCCCCTGTAAACTAAATTGAGGCTAGCCCTAAAGCTATTTCGAGGAGAACCAGCTATCTCCAAGTTCGATTGGCTTTTCACCCCTATCCACAAGTCATCCGATAACTTTTAAACGTTACCCGGTTCGGTCCTCCATGAAATTTTACTTTCACTTCAACCTGCTCATGGATAGATCACCTGGTTTCGGGTCTATGGCATACGACTTATA
>NZ_JACVDA010000042.1 GCF_016552165.1 Parvimonas parva
TAAATATAACTGCAGATATTGAAAACTTACCAACAGAAGGTGGAGAAGTTAATTTAACAGTATTTACTAAAAGAATTGAAAATAAACATATTTCTCCAGACAAAGTAAAACTTCAAGTATCATTAGATGGAGTTGTAACTGAAATAGGCAAAAATGTAGAAGTACAAGGTGAAAAAGCTAAAAAGACAGTTACTTTAAATTTCCCTAAAAATACTACTACAAAAGAACAAGTTTATACTATTAAATTTAATACAAACGGTTCTGAAACAATATTTCAAGATAAACCGGTATTCTTTATTAAGGTTGCTCCGGGTGAACAAATAATTGAAGAAAATGCAATTGTTAGAGTAAAACCTGACAATCAAAATTTACCGGCAGATGGTGGAAAAGCAAATTTAGAATTGATTACTAAAAGAGTTAATGATAATCATATTACAGCTGATAAAGTAAAGGTACAAGTACTATTAAATAATGTACCAACTGATTTAGGAAAAAGTGCTGTAATAACAGGGGACAAGGCTAGAAAGACTATTTCTATTGATTTTCCTAAAAATAATACTACTAGTGAACAAGTTTATACTTTAAAATTCAACACTAATGGCTCTGAAACAGCATTTCAAGATAATCCGACAGTAACTGTTACAGTTGCTCCAGGATCTGAAGAAAATAATATGGTAATAAACGAACTTAAAGTAAAAACTCCTAATATGCCTAAAGCTGGTGGAGATAATACTATTACTGTAAAAGGTGAAAATTTAGAGTCTGATAAACTTAAACTTGAAATTTTTAAGGTTGAAAATGGTGTTGAAAATAAAATTAATATGGATTACACTTTCAATGGAACAAGTAAAGTTCAAAGTGCTTCTTTAAATTTCCCTAAAGCAAATTCAAATAAGGAAGAAGTTTATAAGATTAGATTAAATGATAAAGAAGTTACCGTTACTGTAGGTGGCGAAGAAAGTGGAGATATTATAGATTTATTACCAAGTAATGTATATCTTGACAACAGTAAGACAAAAATAACTTTAAAATTTGATGAGAGGGTTTTTGAAGTTAAAGATAATGAAACTTTAAAAGCCGGTATTTCTTATAAAAAATCTAATTCTGATACTTTTACAAAATTAAAAGTAGAGGATAAAGTAGAAATTATTGAAGATAAAATTGTAATAACTTTAGCAAACCCAATTGAAATTCAAATAGGGGCAAAGATAAACTTTAAAGAAAGAATAATAAAAGATGGGAAAAATAGAGAAAATAGAGCTTTTGAACAATTTATAAAGGATGCGTTGCCAACAGTAAATGAAGCAAATATAGTTGAGGGTGAAGTTCTAACTAAAGTCGGTGGAAATGTAAAGGTTAAATTAGTTGGAGAAAACTTGAGTAAAGCTGTTAATGTCAAAATTCTAATAAATAATAAGGATAAAACTTTGAATTCAGAAATAACAAAATCAGCAGATGTAAAAGTAGAAGTTGTAAATAATACTGAGCAAATTATATCTTTTAAATTACCAGCTAATAAAAGCTTAAAAGCAGAAACTTATTCAGTTATGGTTTCTTTGGACGGTGGAAAAACATATTCTTCAGCAATTGGAGTAAATGTATTGGAAAATAGAGCTAAAAGATTAGTTGCAACAGTTTTACCTACTGATAAAATAACTGACAAACCTATCTTAAGTTTTATGTCAATTCAATCTTATGGAACATCAGGTGGTGGAACTGAACAGCCAGATGTAACTCACACATATACTCCTGTGGGTCAAGAAAGCAAGAAAACATGGGTTACTATGTTTGGAGCTAATTTCAATAAAGCCTTGACAAAGATAAAAATTGTAGATGAAAACGGAGTAGAATGGTATCCGTTGCAAAACGAAGGTACTTCAGACAGTATGGACAATTTCATAATGGTAAGTGCAGACGGTACGGGAATTTACGGTAATGGAAATACTCAAATGTTTGAACTTATTTGTCCAAGAAATGTTACAATCCCTACTAATCCAAATGGGAATGTTACTTTTAAATACTTAGTTGCTGTTGACGGTGAAAACTATGACCAAGAAGTTTTTGTAAGAGCGACTGTTGTAAATGACAAAGTTGACAAAAAAGAAAATATGACTGTGGAAGAAATTTCTGAAGTAAAAGTAAAACACGAAACAGAAGACGGAAAAGTGGTTTCTAAAGAAACAACTATTAAAGGTTATAAATGGTCTAAACTAAGATCTTTTAATGTAAGACCTATAGAAAATAATGCAAATTTTGAAGTTTTGAAATACAAGATTGTTAGAGTCGACGGAAGTGTTGAAGAAAAAGAAATTGGACATATCCACGAAGAAAAAGTTAGAGATATTAAAGAAGTAACTTTTATCTATAAGAGTAATATAAATCTCGATGAATTAAATAAAGCAATAACAAATGCGAATACTGCAAAAGGTACAGATAAATATAAATATGCTACAGAAGAAATTAAAAATGAGTTCGACAAGGCATTAGAAGAAGCTGTTAATGCTGTAGAAAATCCTGTAAGTCAAGAAAATGTAAACAATTTGGCAAAGGCTTTAAAGGAAAAGACAGAAAAATTAGACGGTGTTAAACCTGAAAATCCTGAAGAAGAAGTTAAGGTTACTGATGAAAAAACAAAAATTTCAGTTATAGGTAAAAATTTATCCGGAAAGGAACTTGTAGTTGAAAAAATAGATGCTAATCAAATTCCTTCTTTGAAAGGTAAAAATGTCTCATTATTTGATATTTCATTTAGAGATGCAGTTACAAAAGAAAAGGTAAATTTACCT
>NZ_JACVDA010000043.1 GCF_016552165.1 Parvimonas parva
TGTCAATTACTATTATACCTCTTTGAGATGTTTTTTTCTATTCTTACTGGCTAACTTAATTTTACAATATGGGTTACTATTATTTACAAAAATTTTAATACATAATCATAATAATTAAACTTTATTTTATTAAATATTACTTATAAAATAAGAACTATACCTTTTTACGATAGTTTATTGCCCAGAAACTTTTTTATTTTACAGCAACAAAAAAGTGATGCCTTAACATCACTTTTTTTACTAAATAAAATATTCAACTATTTTACAAGGTCATATTTATATTGTTTAACACCTTGAGCATTGCTTACGTTAGTGTAACCCATTTTTTTCAATTTTTCGAATGCTTGTCCACTTTGTTTACCAGTATTGCAGTATAAGAAGATTTTTGTATCTTTCTTAGGTGCTTTAGCTTCAATATCTTTTTCGATTGATGCTAAAGGAATGTTTATAGCGTTTTTGATATGTCCTTCGTTATATTGTTCAGGTTTTCTAACGTCAATAACTGTAGCACCTTTCTTTTGTTCTTCTAAAAGAACATCACCTTTAACTAAATCGCGTTTTGTTTCTGATTGTTTTTTATCAGTAGTTTTAGTGTCATTCTTTGCTCCACAACCTACTAAAGTAGTTGCAGTAACTAATGATAAAAGTAAAATTTTTGATAATTTTTTCATCAATTTACCTCCTAATTTTTAATCAATAAGATAATATCATAAATTTAGAATAAAGTAAAATTAATTTTCCTTATTTATAATATTTATTGATAAAAATTTTTTATATTATAACATTTTTTATGTTATTACATATATTTTCCCAACTAAATCGCATGATTTTAGATGAAAAATCTTTTTCAAAATTATTTTTATATAGATTATTTATTTGATTTTCTAAAGCTTTACTTAATCTTTCTATATAATCTTCAACTTCACTTTCGATAATTTTATCTGTATCATATAAGCTTGGCATTTTTACAAATTCAATATTTTTAGACTTAACTATATTTTCTCCAACAAAAGTTATAAAATTTTCAAGTTCATTCATAACTACTTTCAATCCACAAGCCATTGCCTCTATTGTTACAAGTGAAAGACCTTCATAAAATGAAGGCATTACAAATATATCACAGGCTCTAAATAAATCAGATATTTCTTTCATAGTCATATAACCATACAGTTTTACATAATCAGACAATTTATTTGAGTAGGAAATAATTTCTTCATATTCTTCACCGGTTCCACTTCCAGCTAAAATCAATTCTATATTATATTTATCTTTTATTTTTTCGAATGCTTTTAATAAATATATTACACCTTTAGCTCTACTAAATTTCCCTGCATAAATTAATTTTAATTTAGAATTTTCATCATATTTTTTATTTTCTTTTTCATAATAGTATTCTAGGTCGTATCCTCCACCTATAACATAAATTTTATCTTTATCATATCCAAAAATCTCAATTATTTCTTCTTTTTGTTTTTCGGATAAACAAAAAATACCACTAAGTTTTGAAATATTTTCACAAATAAAACTTTTATGAATATCATTTTTATATAATTGCCTTAGACAAGTCCCATGACAAAATCCAAAAATTTTACAGTTAAGTTTTAAACTAGCAACTATTGATGACATAATATATAGATGATTTGTAAAAATTATATCAGGATTAAATTCATTTACAACTTCTTTTATTTTATTTTTAAAAACCTCAATATAGCTTTCTAATTTTTCATCAATCAAATTAGAAAAAAGAAAACTCTCATAAGGCATTACATCGCTCATTCCAACAACAGGAAACGGTAATTCATCATTTTTAAATTTTATTACTTCATAATCATCAAAATTAACCTTTATAATGTCATCTTCATTCATGCAACATAAAACTTTTTGTGTAAAACCCATAGCTTTAAAATTTTTATAAACTTGTGTCAAATATATTCCACTGCCAGTTTTTGAAGGATATTGACTAATTAAATGTAAAATTTTCAATTTAGCACCTCTCTATAAATAAAATACTATTTGTCTAAAATTATATCATACTCATATAAAAAAGTAAAAAAAAAAAAGCTCCACACGGAGCAAATATAATGTGTTGGATCCATACACACTATATTTACGCTTGTGTTGAAGCTTGGTGTAATTTCTTGCTTAATTTACTAACTTGTCTTGAAGCAGCATTTTTATGAAAAACACTATTAACTGTAGCTTGTTTAAGTCTCTTATCAATAGTTTTTAATAATTCATTAGCAGTTTCTAAATTACTTTCTTCTAAAGCTACATTGAATTTCTTAATGTAAGTCTTTATTTCAGATTTTCTACTTTTATTTTTAAGAGTTTGTTTTTTAGTAACATCTATTCTCTTAAGTGCTGATTTAATATTTGCCATTCTTTTCACCTCCTCAAAAATAACATTAATATTATACTACAAACATATAAACTTTTCAAGTCTTTTTTTCATAATTTAATAAAGAAAAAGAACCAAAATTTAAACCCATATTGTAAAATTAAGTTAGCCAGTAAGAATAGAAAAAAACATCTCAAAGAGGTATAATAGTAATTGACAAA
>NZ_JACVDA010000044.1 GCF_016552165.1 Parvimonas parva
TTTTTTTGTTATTTTAATTATACAGGATATTCTCTTTTTTTTGTACCCTTGGTCTCACATCAATTGTATCATAACAACAAAAAAGATTAACTAATATGAAAAAAGCTTAACAAATGCCTGAAACTGTGGTATACTATTCATAGTTATAAGATAAAACAGAAAATTTTTATAACGCAGTTAATATAAAGAAATATGAAAGGAAGGAAAAAAATGAATTTAAAAGCAAAATTTATGAATTTATTTAAGGGAAATGTTAATATCTCTAAGAAAATTTTAGCTGGGCTGCTTGCATTTATGATTATGTTGTCACCGCTGGCACCTATCGCAAATGCAAACAGCGTTCAGACTAATTATGGTACAACAAAAGCGGGTACGCAAGGCGCTATACCGATATCGACAAAAGCTGACAAAGTTAAAGCTCTTGGCGGTCTTGACCCGGTTGTTATGAAAAAATGGGTTAATGATAAGCTTGATTGGAAAGACGGTGTAAAAGCTAAAGATTCCACAAAAGAAACTGAAGTCAATAATCTTTTAGCCGGAGCAACATTTGATGATGCTACTGATACAGCTAGAACTACAAAAACAGCTGGTAAATACGAAGGCAAGATAAAAGTTAAATTTGACGACGGGTCTGAAATTGTTGTAGAAAATCAAAAACTATACGTTAGCGACCACGTAACATGGTTTTCAAAAGAAGAAAAACCAGGGGAAAAAGTAGTTTTAAATGAAAACACTCCTGATGATGCTTTAGTGGTTGAATTTAAACTAGGCGAAGGTACAAAAGTTGATAATACTACTTCTGGAGCAATTGAAGGAAATAAAGATAATCCTGTAAGCTATCAAAAATATAAGGTTAAACCGAATACGGATTTAAAAACTTATAAAAACCCAATTTTGAATGAAACTTATTACAATTTAATAAATTCAAAAGTAAAAGCTATAGATAAATATACAGAACCAGTTTGGAATGGCAAAAATGGTTCAGTTACAGAAAACTTTATTATAACTGAATCAAATAAGGTTTTTACAGCTACAGCAACAAAGACATATGATATAACTTTTGATGCAAATACTGGTGGTGGAACGAAAGACAAGGTAACTCAAAAAGCAAATACAGAGTATGAATTACCAGCATCTAACACATTTACCCCACCAGCTAACAAAGAATTTTCTGGTTGGCAAGTTGGAGATGACTCTACAAATCTAAGACAACCAGGATCAAAAATAACAATTACTGGTGATACAACAGTAAAAGCCATCTGGAAAGATATTGAACACAAAGACATTAAATACAAAGTAACATTCAACGGAAATAATGGAACAGGTTCAATGGATTCTGCAACTGTTAAAAAAGGTGAAAAATACAAATTACCAGAAAATGCTTTCGGAGCACCATCAGAAAACCAAGAATTCAAAACATGGGAAGTAGATGGTAAAGAAGTAGCACCAGGAACAGAAATCACTATAGAAAAAGATACAGAAGTAAAAGCCATCTGGAAAGATATTGAACACAAAGACATTAAATACAAAGTAACATTCAACGGAAATAATGGAACAGGTTCAATGGATTCTGCAACTGTTAAAAAAGGTGAAAAATACAAATTACCAGAAAATGCTTTCGGAGCACCATCAGAAAACCAAGAATTCAAAACATGGGAAGTAGATGGTAAAGAAGTAGCACCAGGAACAGAAATCACTATAGAAAAAGATACAGTAGTAAAAGCCATTTGGAAAGATATTATGATTAAAATCACATATAATCCTAATGGTGGTAACTGGAATAATGACGGTGCAAATCGTATAATAGAAGTCAAAAAGGGAACTACAATTACGATTATGGAAGCTCCTGTAAAGGATGGATTCAAATTCAAGTATTGGAAGGGTTCAAAGTATCAGCCAGGAGATAACTATAAGGCAGTTGAAGATCATACTTTCATAGCTGAATGGGAAGAGAATAAAAAACCGGGCACATCTGATGTCAATCCTAGTGAACCAGGATCAAAGGATAAAAATGGAACACAGTCTCGTGGAACTTCAAGTTTGAATTCAAAAACTAACAGAATACCAAAGACTGGTGTTAATGGAACAAATATGCTCTATGCTTTTGTACTTTCATTCGTAGCATGTGCTGTACTAGCTATAAATAGAATCTATAGAAAAGAAAAATAAGATCTATTAAACAAAAGCAAACCATATATTCAAAAACAAAAATAACCGCTCTTATGTAAAAGTATAGGAGCGGTTTTCTGCACTATATCTATGGTATCCAATAAGTTTTGGGGGTTCCCCGAGAACTTTTGGGGTGTACTTTAGGGGCAACTAAAAAAACTCCAATAACTTTAGGGGGCAAAACCAAGGGATGACAGACATCATCCCTTGTATTATTATATGAGCAAATTTTATGAATATTATTTATTTGATTTATCTGATTTTTACCTAAAGGAACAATAAATACTACTCATCAAAGAGTAGCATTTATTGAAAATTGGATTAATGACTATCCTAAAAAAATATTCAATTACAAAA
>NZ_JACVDA010000045.1 GCF_016552165.1 Parvimonas parva
ACATTTGAAACGCCTTAAAACGCAAATTAGAGCTTGATAAAGATATTTGCTCGTGTGCCTAGACTTTTAAAAAAGTCGGCACACGCCATGACAAAGCTGAAATAAACTGTTTCAGCTTTGTCATGGCGGATTCGCTCACTTGAAAAAGTGTTCATTTCGCTCGATTATTAGCATATATTTTTTCGCTTTTTTGCTAGCCAAATTTTGCATTAGTTCGCTCATAAGTCCCACCCTTTCAGTACGTCCGAGGGACGTATCGTTCGTAATGTGAGAGTGCCTATAAGGTCACTCTCTACAAAACTCACTAAAAGGGTTTGGCAAGCTCTATATTTGCTAGCCAAATACCTACGTATTTGGTGCAAATAACCGCTTGTCAAAGGGGCGCAAGCTCCCCCTTGAATCCCCCCTCAAAACCCACGCTCCACAATACAAAAAAGGCTAGCAAATGCTAGCCACTTTTTGTAAAGTTTCGCTTGTTTCACCTTCGGTGAAATTGTTGCAAATCAATAATTAGGTAGAGCTACATTTTTTTCGTTGTTCAAAGATTCTTATGCCATTTACTATTAATAAATCTATAAATATGATAATTTTTCGGCTCTATAATTTATGGGACTGATGAATCAGAATTGATTCTTCAGCCCCATTTTTATTTTAGGTATTAAAAAACATATCGTTCTCTAGTATGATTAAATCACCACAAAATAAACAACTGAGAGGACGATATGCTATATGAATGATTCTATCAAAAAAATGCTGAGAATAACAGAGAAAGATTTGATGATTACAGAGGTCTCTTACGAGACCCTTCAGAAGAAAAAGACGTTGGTCGTCGATGCTGTTCTCTCGCCTACTCCTCGTGCTTGTAGAAGTTGTGGTTCTACTGTGGTAGATGGAAACGGGAAAGCAATTATAGTGAAAAATGGAAAGAAGGAAACGATTGTCCGTTTTGAACAATACAATCATATGCCTTTGGTTATGCGCCTAAAAAAGCAACGCTATACCTGTAAAAACTGTCGCACCCATTGGACGGCTCAAAGTTATTTTGTCCAACCCAGACATTCAATCGCAAATCATGTTAGATATAAAATTGCTTCTTTACTGACTGAAAAAGTATCTTTATCTTTTATTGCGAAAAGCTGTCAGGTATCTTTGACCACCGTTATTCGTACATTGAAAGAGTTTAAAAGCTATTTACCAAAGCAATCTAAGAAGATCCTCCCCAGAGTATTGATGGTTGACGAATTTCGTTCGCATGCTTCCATAGAAGATAAGATGAGCTTTATTTGCGCGGATGGCGAAACAGGAAAATTAATAGATGTTTTGCCTACGCGTAAATTACCTCGATTAACAAGCTATTTCTTAGGTTGTACCAATCCAGAAGAAGTAGAATTCTTGGTGACAGACATGAACGCCGCCTACTTCCAGCTCACCAAACGTGTTCTGCCAAATGCGAAAGTCGTGATTGATCGGTTTCATATTGTCAAACACATGAATCAAGCGTTCAATGAGTTGCGTATCCGTGAAATGAATGAACTTCGTAAAGCCGGACAGAAAAGCCAGGCAGAAAAACTGAAAAAGAACTGGCGCTTTTTGCTAAAAAATCGTGCAAACATCAACCATTATGAATACAAAACATGGAAAAGTTTCCGAGCACCAAAATACCCATTTCTTACTGAAGCAATGATGATTGATCGATTGCTTGAGTTTTCTCCGCCCCTAAAGGAGGCGTATCCCTTTTTTCATGAATTAGTTGAAGCCTTTCGAGACAAAGACCCTGACTTATTTTTCTCCTTATTGGCAGAACTTCCCGAAACGTTAGATGACAGCTTTCGGGAAAAGCTTCAAAACCTTCTGACCTATGAAGAAGGCATCACCAACGCAATGATCTATCCTTATTCCAATGGAAAAATAGAAGCGAAGAATACCCACATAAAGACAATGAAACGAGTATCCTACGGATTTAAATCATTTGAGAACATGAGAATTAGAATCTTTTTGATCAATCAATTAATCAATGTAAGATAACAAAAAATCTGAGCCAGAATGTGGTTCATTCTGACTCAGATTTGATTTTGCACAACTCATCAGTCCTTATTGACAAAGAGCCCAAAAAATCTGAGCCAGAATGAGGTTCATTCTGACCCAGATTTGATTTTGTACAACCCATCAGTCCTTATTGACAAAGAGCCTAAATTAAAAAGGGAGTGTGACAGTGTCACATCCCCTTTTTAATTTATTCTATT
>NZ_JACVDA010000046.1 GCF_016552165.1 Parvimonas parva
GTACTGTTATTCCGTATTCAGCAAATTTCCCTGCCGGTACATCGACTGTCTTTCCGTTTTCATCTGTCAATGTTACTACCATTCCTGCAGGATCAAACTTTTCGCCTTCTGTATATTCTGTCTTTGTCGGCGGAGTTTTTATTTCTATCTTCGCTATTTTTTCTTTATCGAATTCTTTTTCTTTAACTGTTTTTGGAACAACATCACTTGTATTTCCCGCTTTGTCAACAAGTTGAACTCTAACATAATCACCTTTATTTAAAGTTATACCTTCCGGAATACCTACTTTAGCTTTTTTATCAGCAATCATTTTAGCTGTTAACTCAACTTCTACAAGCTTATCGTTCGGTAATATAACTCTTACTTTATCTCCAACTTCTACATCGTCCGGAAGATTTACAGTAACATCTTTATCTCCTACATATACATCATCTACAGTAGGTTCTGAAGGATCTTTTAAATCTATAACAACTTCATTTGACTTTTCACTTTCTGCCTTTCCGTTTTCGGTCGCAGTAACGGTAACTTTATCTCCATCCTTTACTTTATTTGGAATTGGAATTGAAAATGTTCCATCAGGTTTCGCAGTTGTAGTCTCTACTACATCACCATTGCTATTTTTTAACTTCACTTTTGAATTTGCAGATGCCTTACCTGTTATCACCGCTTTACCAATATTATAATCATAATCTTGTTTAACATCGGTCGGTGTAGCAGTTTTTTCCTTAGGTTTTTTCTTCTCAACCAATTTATCTGCAGGTATTTCTTCTGTTGTTCCGTCAGGTAATGTAATTGTAGCTTTACCTTTTTCATCAACAGTTACTGTTGTACCTTTTGGTAAGTTAGAATTTTTAGCCTTTATAGCCTCTTCAACCGCTCTCTTTTCTTCAGCAGTTAAACGTTCCGTATCTCCAACTTCTGTTTTTTTATCCGGAGCAACAGGTGCTTCGTAAACAACAACAGGCACATCTGCCAACGCTTCAGAACCATCGCTGTATTTTACTTTAACTTTAGCGGTTCCTTCTCCAAGCTCAGTAGGAACACTACCTGTTTCCTTTGTAATAACACCGGCTTCTCTCGGAACTGTTACTCTGTCTAATATTTCATTAGATAAAACAGTAGTTCCTTTTTTTACATATTTCTTTCCATCATTAACAACAGGAGGATATATTTTATCTTTATTAGGCTTACTATTAGGATTTGTAGGATCTGTTCCAAGTTTATTTTCCTTAACATCAGAAACGCCATCTCCATCAGTATCATGAGGACCATAACCGACTACACGAGGAAATTTGTGATTCCAAGTATTGATTCCGGCTAATATTGAAGCTTCATCGACATCTATTCCGGGAATAATTTCTGTGTCAAATTCCCAAGTATATGCTGTTCTTCCAGAAGCCTCTTTTGAATAAATTAAACGAGAATATCTTCCCTCATCCTTCCAATTATTTTGTTCTGCCATAGCTCCGTCATTACCTGTAATTTGAACAAAATTAGTCCACTCTTCTTCAAATCTTTTATTTCCATTTACAACATGCCATCTGTTGTTTTTTCCATTAAAATCTTCAGTTCTAACGGTATCATAATAAACACCATCTTTATATCTTGCAATTTCATTTGGAGATTTTACGGCACTAGGTAAAAAAACAAAAATCCAAGGTGTAACCCACTTTTGTTTGTCTTTATTGAACTCTATTTTCCAGTGTATACTTTTTCTATCTGCTGAAATAGTTTTTGTAACGTCAATATTCTTTTTAGCATTATTTACTTCATTATCTGTATCTCCCATATACACTTTGCCGTCTGTACCCCAAGCAACTTTTGCATATACATTTGTAGTTGAACTTATCAACATACTAAATCCAAGCAAACAAGATACCAACCCTATGGACAATTTTCTCATATTCCACTTCGGATTTTTATTGCCATTTTGCCTTTTTCGCAAAATAACTTTCAATAAGTTTTCCATTTTTTTCTCCTAATTTCATAAATAATTTTATTTTGCTATTCTTATCAAAATTTACACAACCATATCAATTTAATTTAAAAATAATTATATATGTTCTGATATGTATAACAATTCACTTTAATTATATATATATATATATAATTTGTCAATACTTTAATGTCAACAATTTCATAAATCAAATTAATTTGCTAAATCACTAAATTGCAAGAATAAATTAGCCACATAAAAATAATTCTCTAGGCGTTTTGTAATTGAATATTTTTTTAGGATA
>NZ_JACVDA010000047.1 GCF_016552165.1 Parvimonas parva
TTTTGTTCAATTACTATTATACCTCTTTGAGATGTTTTTTTCTATTCTTACTGGCTAACTTAATTTTACAATATGGGGTAAATAAATTTCATTAATTTTTTCTTGTATTTTTCTTCATCGTATGGTTCAAATTCTCCATATTTTACGATTAAATCTCGGTATTGAACATAATGACAAAATGCGAATTTATCAACCTGTTGTTTTCCAAAAAATTCAAAATAACAATCCATCGGATAAATATGTTTTTCCTGACAAAACTTTTTAAATTCACAAATATAGTTGTATGCTGAAGCATATTTTACTTTACAAAATTTTTGCACATCCTTGTTATCTAGGTATGGACTTTCATTTTCTACAATCCACTTAAAATCTGTTCCTTTCATTTTCAAAAATTCACCCCTCATTTTGCTTTTTTTATTTTAGCTATGTTGTTATATGATTTTTATGCTAAAATTAAAATTTGATATGATTTTGTTCGATTTTTAGATATATATTTTCATACCACTTGCTTATTTTTGATTCAACATAAAAATTTGTATAAGCAAATCATAATTTTTTATTTTTTTAATTAAGCGAGAATTTTTACAAAATTCTCTAAAAAATTATCTATATCTCCAACAACTTCTCGGCTTTAAGAGAAATATTCTATTGAGTTTTCCATTACTCATTTCCTGTTCTTCTAACAAGCCAAAATCTATTAGTTCTTTTTTTAATTTTTCTGCATTGTTTTTTGGTACAGATAATACATATCCCATTTCTTCAGCTGTATGTGTTAGATAAACTCTACCATTGTCTGCCGGAAATTTTTTTATATTCAAAACAAGTAAAATTTGGCTATCTAACAAAACTGAATACAAAATCTTTGCTCCTGTAGATAGTTTTTCATATAGATTTCCATACATCAGCAATCTTGGTATCAATATGCAATCTGTTTTACCAAAAATATCATTATCCGAAAAATCCATTTTGCTCTTTTCGTCTAAAATTTCATAGCAATCCGAAATACTGTAATACAATTCATTTTTCCTATTCATAATTTTTCTCCTACATAATTTTTTTATTTTATTATTTTTAATTAACGGGAAATTTTTACAAATTTCCAAAAAAATATTCTTAAAATTTTTATCGTAGTTATATATATTTTTATATATATTTATCCTGAGTAGTAATATCTCAGAATATATTTATTAATCCTTGTTTAATTAATATACTAACCTAACCTATACTATCCTATACTGTGTATCCAAAACGTCTCCATTCTGGATACACCACTTTTTAAAACATTGAAATTTCAACATTTTATTTGTCATGTATCCAAATTGTATCCAGTTTACTTCCAAAACGGAACCAGTTTGGAGTCAGTTTGGAGTCAGTTTGGATACACTTTCTTCCGAAATGGAGACATTTTGGATACATCATTTTATTCTATTCTATCAACTCAATATCATTTTTTTTGTATATTCCATCGACAACTTTCAATAATTTTTTCTCAGTCTGAAATATAGTTTCTTTGTACCTGTCTTTTTTTATATAATTGTTTCTTTTCCAATGAACAATCACTATTACAGCACTATCAAAAGCAAAAATATAACCCTTAGTTATGAGCAATCTCAAGTCGTCTTCTCTTGTTCCTATCATTCTCAGTATCGTCTTAGGATTTCCTACAAATCCATCATCATCTGCATTCATATTCAAGTGCATATATAATGCCTGTGTTGACAAGGGCATATCTAAAAATACATCACTTGTAATAACCGATTTTGCAAACATTCTTCTTTCCGCCATTACAGTCCTCCTATTTTCGCATAAATATTCATTATTATCGTATATTTATAATGTGTTTACTTTTTGTTTTGTGTAAACTCTATTTTTACATTGTAGCATTATTTTTTTCAAATTCTTCTATGTCTTTAACTTTAATTTTATATGAACGTCCAAGTTTATATGCTTTTAATTTTTTCAACTTAATCCATTGTCTAACTGTTCCAACTGTAATGTTGTATTTATTAGCTATCTCTTCACATGTTCCCATATTGTAAAATTAAGTTAGCCAGTAAGAATAGAAAAAAACATCTCAAAGAGGTATAATAGTAATTGAACAA
>NZ_JACVDA010000048.1 GCF_016552165.1 Parvimonas parva
TTGAATAACTGGTTCGTCTAACACATAGTAGTACTCATCATCAGAATAAGTGGCTATATCAGAAATGTTGTTCTCATTAGCGAATACCGCTCCGCTAGGAGTAATAGCAGAACCAAAAGTTAAAATAGAAGTAGATAATAAAAAGGTTTTAAATAACTGTTTTTTCATCAAAATCACCTCGAATATAAGATACTTAAGAAAACGCTTTCTTTATATAATTAGAATAATCAGGAAATTTAATGTTGTCAAGAGGGTTTATTTTATAAAAGCTGTTATATTAAAGGTTAGTAGACATAATGTCGACTATGCCAAGTAGCCCTTGTATCAACCGATACAGAGGCTCAATTTTTGATTTTGGATTTGTCTATGGAAAAAGCTCTTTTTAAGGCTTTAATTTTCGCGGTTATCTATATCTAATTCTTTGTGCATTTTTATCTGTCATTTTTTAAAGACTTGTTATTTTTGAGAGGATTTGATACGCTTTGTTTGTATCTCATTTTCATCTAATAAATGGTTTATGTTGCTAAACTAGGATAATCTCATTTTGGGCTGCTCGTTAGAGCAGTCTTTTTTTATTATTTATCCGTTTCTTTTACAAATAACTCTTCGTTAGGACTGTTGTAATAATTTGGATTCAATTTCAATTCACCATGTTTATTTCCTTTATTGATCACTGACAATAACATCGGACTGAAGCCTAGAATTCCTAGTAAAATAGAACCAAATATGAGCTTTTTTCTTGTCATGAATGTTTCCTCCAGTTATTTCCATAGTTTCCACCATTTTTGCTTCTTCTTTGTTTGTTTTTCTATCGATTCTGTTTCTTCAGAAAGAGTAGTTGATTCATTTTCTGAAGTTTCTTCCGTATAAACTAATTGTAACCGTTTTTGTAGTTTGTCGATTTGTTGATTTGCCTGCAAGGTGAGTTGTTGTTGCTGGTCGAGTAATTTTTGTTGTATTTCTATGACCCCTTGTAAATGATCAATTTGTTTGTTTTTTTCTTTTAATTCTGCAATTAAAATACTATCAACTAAACTGTCAACTTCAGTATCAACTTCATTTATTTGGTTGATACTATTTTTTATAAACTCTTGAGCTTTTGCTGATATTACGTATTTTCCACCTATCAACTTAGGTGTCAACTTGGTTGGCAGTTTATCAAAATACTTTCTAATGGCTTGTTTGCTGACACCTAGTTCTTCTGCAAATTCTTTTATTGATTTATCTGTCATGAATACTCCTTAGTCTTTAAATAAGTTTTGAAGATTATCAAGTAAGTCTTTTCTTAGTTCTAGAGGAATATCGGAATTGTTGTCTAACTTTTGTTTATCCGTTTCGTTTTCTCTATTTTTTTGTTGTTTTTCTAACTCTTCTAACTGTTGTAAAAGTTCTAATTTTCGCTTTTGTTCCTTAATTCTTTCTTGTAATGAAGTAGTTTCTTTTTCGTGTTGAGTTTGTCGATTAGCTAGTTCTAAAGCCCGATTTTGTTCTTCTTTGGTTGGTGCATGTTTGTTAAAGTCGTCTGCTTTTTTGATTTCTGGTTTAAATGTGAATTGGTAGCCAATGACAGGCTTCCCACGGCCTTTTCCGTATTTCTTTTTGATTG
>NZ_JACVDA010000049.1 GCF_016552165.1 Parvimonas parva
CATCCAGCTCTTCAACCCCCTGCTTTTAATTCAGCTAATTCCACAAACCGTTCTTACTTTCGATCAAACAAACCCGAATATGGTGAATTAACATTGGAAATACCTAGAGATCGTAATGGTGAGTTTAAACAACAAACTTTACCAGCCTACAAAAGAACAAACGATACATTGGAAACCACTATTATCCATTTATTCGAAAAAGGTGTTACGATGTCTGAAATTGCTGATTTGATCGAAAAAATGTACGGTCATCACTATACTCCACAAACCATGTCCAACATGACTAAAGTTCTGACTGAAGAAGTAAATGCCTTTAAATCCAGAGCCTTAAATGATAAGTATGTCGCTATTTTTATGGACGCTACTTACATTCCACTAAAACGTCAAACCGTATCCAAAGAAGCGATTTATATTGCCATTGGTATACGAGAAGACGGCACTAAAGAAGTACTGAGTTATGCGATTGCTCCAACTGAATCAACATACGTTTGGAATGAGCTGCTACAGGATATTAACTCCAGAGGAGTTCAAGAAGTCTTGCTTTTTATTACGGACGGCTTAAAAGGCATGAAAGATACTATCCATCAAATTTATCCTAAAGCAAAATATCAGCATTGTTGTATCCATGTATCTCGTAATATCGCTCATAAAGTACGTGTCAAAGACCGAAAAGAAATCTGTGATGACTTTAAGGCTGTTTATCAAGCTAACTCAAAAGAAGAAGCGAATACCTTCTTATCCGGCATGATTGAGAAATGGAAGAAAAACTATCCTAAAGTGACGCAGTCACTCATAGAAAACCAAGACTTATTAACTTTTTATGATTTTCCACCTAGCATTCGTAGAACCATTTACTCAACCAATCTAATCGAGTCTTTCAATAAGCAAATTAAAAGATACAGCCGTAGAAAAGAGCAGTTTCAAAATGAAGAATCACTAGAACGCTTTCTAGTCAGCATTTTTGATACATACAATCAAAAATTTCTAAACAGAAGCCATAAAGGTTTTCAACAGGTAACCGATACATTAGTTTCAATGTTTACTGAGTAACTAATTATTTTGCAGGAGGACAATTTATTTACACAAAATTATTGACGCTCCCTGTTTCAAAGTTAGTAGAGAAAATGTAGTTATATATTTAAATTTTTACCAGAAAGAAATGAACACCTTCAATTATCTAAATCTCGAAAATGGTTAGATGTAATCATCAGGAAAAACAATCTTAAACGAATTACTATTCATGGTCTTAGACACACACATGCTAGCTTGCTTTTAGCAAGCTAGTGCAAATATTAAAGATGTGCAAGAGCGTTTAGGCCACTCTTCTATTCAAATCATTATGGATCTATATATTCATATT
>NZ_JACVDA010000004.1 GCF_016552165.1 Parvimonas parva
TCAATTACTATTATACCTCTTTGAGATGTTTTTTTCTATTCTTACTGGCTAACTTAATTTTACAATATGGGATTTTGAATCAATATTGATTTCTTCACAAAAAAACTCTGCTAGTTTTTCTAACAGAGTTTGGTGCAGAAAAAGGGACTCGAACCCTCACAAGCAATGCTTACTACCCCCTCAAGATAGCGTGTCTACCAGTTCCACCATTTCTACGTACTATAGGACTTGATTTCTCAAGTCCAAATATTAACTTAATCTATTTGGAAATACTTTACATTCCATTTTTTTTGCAGACGGACATGCTGCACAACCACCTAACGCAGTTTCTCTCAAGGTTTCAGGTAATGAGTTTCCAACTTCGTACATTGCCTCAACAACTTCATCAAATGGTACTATACATTCAACTCCTGCCATTGCAATATCACTTGCAACTAATGCGTTAATTGTTCCTGAACCGTTTCTAAGTGCGCAAGGGAATTCTACAAGTCCTGCAACAGGGTCGCAAACCAAACCTAAAACCATAAGCATTGCAAATGATGCTGCTATTAGGGATTGTTCGGGAGTTCCTCCATGCAATTCAACAATAGCTGCTGCACTCATGGCAGTTGCTGCTCCACATTCAGCTTGGCAACCTCCCTCTGCTCCTGAAATTGTTGCATTTGTTGCTATGATTCGTCCGACAGTTCCTGAAACTAAAAGTGCCATTAGCATTTCGTCATCTGTAAAATTAAATTTGTCTTGTATCCAGGAAAGACTTCCCGGTAAAATTCCAGCTCCTCCGGCAGTTGGTGCAGCTACAATTTTTCCCATACCTGCATTTACTTCTGAAGTTGAAAAGCCTCTTGCAATCGCAGTTACCATTGACTCGCCTAGAATACTTTTTCCACTTTGTGCATATCTTAAAATTTTCTTTGCATTTCCACCAGTTATTTTATATGGATTAATCTTATCATTTGTTATAACATCTGATGCTGATGCTTTCATTACATCGTAAGTTTCTCTTAGCATCTTTAAAAGTTCTTCTTTTGTTATATCCATTTCTTCTAATTGGTGTTCTAATGCGACTTCACTAATTTTTTTATTCTTTTCTTTACATAATCGTAATAATTGTGCTCCTGAAGAAATCATATAACCTCCTATAATGGTTTTAAAATCATACATTCTAACATATCAGGTAATTTACTTATCCTATAAATAGCCATTTCATCAATTCCACCGTCAATTTCCATAATCGCAGAAGCAACGCCTTCTTCTCTATTCATAACCAAACTACCTATGTTAATTTTATTTTCGGCTAAAATCGTACTAACTTGTGCAATCATTCCGTATCTATCATTGTACTTAAGAATTATTGTGTTATAAACGCCACCAAACTTAACTTCAACGCCATTGATATTTGTAATTTCAATCGCACCACCACCGATAGATGAGCCTATTACATAAAAGCTTTCTCCATTAGGGTCAATAAATTCAGTTTTTACAGTATTTGGGTGTGCAAATACCAAATCCATAGGAACGAAAGAAAATTCTATTCCTCTTTTTGTAGCAATATCTAAAGCATCTCTTATTCTATCATCATCAGTATCATAACCTAAAATACCACCTACCAAAGCTCTGTCAGTTCCATGGCCTTGGTATGTACTTTTAAAACTTCCATGTAAATGAAAAATTACTTTTTTTATATCTCTTGCATAAATGATTTTTGAAATACGTCCAAGCCTACAAGCTCCTGCTGTATGTGAGCTTGATGGACCAATCATTATTGGACCTATAACGTCAAACAAACCATAGTTTTTCATTATTTTTTCTCTACTCCTTTAAAATTGTTAAACAAATCTCCCTGTTTAAAATTATTTTTCCCCATTTTTTCTAAAATTTCATCTCTAATCTTCCACCAACTCGTGCTCCAATTACAAAATAGACTATTTTCTTCCGGAACACGACCGAGCAATCTTTGTAAAACTATTTTTTCATCTAAATTTCTCAAAAAAGAAATAACTAAATCGACAAATTTTTCTTTGCTGATTAATTCTATTTCTCCATTCAGATACATTTCTCCTAAAACCGTACCTTTTACGATATACAGAGAATGTAGCTTTACTTCCTCAACTTTAAGAGCAGACAGAATCTTTGCAGACTCTACCATATCAATCTCATCGTCCCAAGGAATCCCAACGATTATATGAGTACAAACCCTAAAGCCAAAACTATGAATCAGATTAACTGCATTGATAAATTCAGCTAATGTATGTCCTCTATTAAGTTTTACTAAAGTTCTATAATTTACAGTTTGTAAGCCAAGTTCAAAATCAATTTCTAAATTTCTATTTTTTTGAAATTCTTTTAAAAATAATAATTGCTCCTCTAAAATACAATCGGGTCTTGTAGATAGTGAAATTCCAATTATATCCTCATCAACAACACTATCTTCAATCATCTTTTTAAAATCATCTATCCCAAGATATGTATTTGTAAAATTTTGAAAATATACAATAAATTTCTTTGCATTATACTTTTTAGAAATATAATTTTTATTCCTTAAAACCTGCTCACGAACAGACATAGAAATATGGCAATTCTCAAAAGAACCACCTTCTTCCCCACAAAAAATACAACCACCCGTTGCAATATTTCCATCTCTATTAGGACAGCTTAAATTAAGTTTAACAGGTAGTTTATAAACTTTTTCTCCATAAATATTTTTAAGGTATTTTGAATATGTTCTGTAAAAATCTTCCTCTAACATTATAATTCCTTTAGAGCCTCTAAAACCTTAACTGCGTGGTCTTTAGCCTTAACATTTCTAAATTCCTTCAAAATATTCCCTTCATCGTCCAAAATGAAAGTTGACCTAACAGTTCCCATATATTCTTTTCCACACATTTTTTTTAATTTCCAAACATCAAAATGCTCTTGAATAGAAATATCCTCATCAGAAACAAGCTCAACTTTTAAATTATGCTTTTCGATAAATTTCTTATGACTTAAAAGAGAGTCCTTGCTAACACCGATGACAACGGCGTTTAACTTTTCAAACTCATCTTTAAGTTCACTAAATTGAATTGCCTCCAAAGTACAACCTGAAGTATTATCCTTTGGGTAAAAATATAAGATTATCTTCTTTCCTTTATATTTATCTAAAGAAAATTCACCATTCATTCCATTAAATTTTAAATTACAAGCCATATTATTCTCCTAAAACATCTTTAAATAACTTTTTCAATTCAAAATATACCCCATCTTCGTTATTTGTAAATTCAGTAATATTTTTTGTCAAAGATTTTAATTCATCAATTCCGTTTTTCATTGCAAAACCAATGCCGGAATTTTTAATCATCGACTTATCATTAAATTCATCGCCAAAAGATACAACATCGGAAAGACTGATATTTTTACTCTTTAGATAATTAGTTATAGCAATCCACTTATCTGCATTTGCTGATTGAAATTCAAGCACCTTTCTTCCGTCAGGAACCAAATATCTATTCTTAACCAGATTATGCTCATCATTAAATAATCTATAAAACTCATCAATCTTTTCTTTCTCATCTAAAAAGGCAATACATAAAACAGTTTCTAAAGATTTCATATCAATTTGGCTAAAATATCTAATACTATCAGTAGCAATTTTTTTATCTACAATATTTTCTTCAAAATGACTTTTCTTAGGACGACCGTCTGGAATAGCAAGATGATAACCGTCAACAAAAGAATCTACATAAATATAAGGATCCATTCCACAATCCAAAGCCTTATTAAAAACCTCTAAAAACTTAGAATTTTTAACATATTCAACATTAACCAATTTATTTGACTCTTTAAATCTGCTCATAGCTCCATTATTTGCACAAACCATAATGTCCCTTTTTAAAGGTTTCAAAAAGTCTGAAACCATATAAAAATGCCTGCCGGTTGCAATGACAACCTCAACTCCATTTCCAATTAAATTGTCCAACAACTCAAAACTACGATCAGATATTTTCTTTTCATCATTTAATAAAGTACCATCTAAATCTAAGCAAACTGCTCTTAACATAAACACCTCTTTTCAAAAAAATAAAGTGCCGATAACGGCACTTTATAGACTAATATTATTCTTCGTCTTCTTCAACTAAAGCATCGAACGCATCAGAAACCTTATTGAATTCTTCATCACTTTCGATTTCTTCAACTTCGTATTCTCCGTCTTCTTTTTCTATATATTTGCAAAGTAAGATACTTCCGTCTTCTTGACTTTGAAGAGCGATATAATCTTTTTCTTCAACTTCAAAAACTCCGATAACTTCAAAAGTTTCTTCTTTTCCGTCTTCGTTTTCAAAAACTAGTAACTCAGCTTCCATTTCTTCTTCACAGCCACAACCGCAGCCACATCCACAGCCTTTATTTTCTTCCATTGTGTATGTCCTCCTTAAATTATTAAAAGTTTAAAATATTTAAACTAATAAAAATATATT
This sequence comes from Parvimonas parva, assembly GCF_016552165.1. Taxonomy (GTDB): domain Bacteria; phylum Bacillota; class Clostridia; order Tissierellales; family Peptoniphilaceae; genus Parvimonas; species Parvimonas parva. The sequence goes on from NZ_JACVDA010000004.1 coordinate 4,458, forward strand.
TCACACCTTAAGTGATAAAATATATATCTACAATAATAATACCACATTTTACAAAAAAAATATACCTTTTTTAAAAATTTTTATAATAATTTCCTAATTTGATTTCAAATTTCTACTTTTTCTATCATTTTTTATAATATACAAAATAGCAATTGAAAACAAAATCAAAACAAAAGTACAAATCAATCCACCTTCTGTTCCAAAAATTCCACCGGTAAAATTTGAATGAGATAAAAATTTTATTTCAAAAATTTTAATCTTTGAAAAACTTATCCCCGAAACTTGAATTCCGAATATATTTCCTTGACTGAAATTCCAAAGGGAATGTATTGCACCACAAATCCATAAGTTTTGCCATTTGTAATAAACTAAAGACTCAAAAGCTCCAAATAAAAATATATTTAAATATGCAATTAAGGTAATATTAGGATTGCCACTATGCATTAAAGAAAAAATCAGAGAATTTAAGATAATTCCTGCAACAATCCCAAATTTGTAGCTTAATTCCGAAAATAACCAACCTCTTAATACTACTTCTTCACTCATTCCTTGAATTAAAAATCCAATTAAAAATAAAAATATCATAAAATAGGAAATTTTTTCTGGATTTAATACAATTCTTTGAAATCCTAAAATCACTCCGATTAATACGCAAGTCGAAAACATTATAAGTCCGATTAAAGCCCCTAAAGAGTAATATCTAACAAAATTTTCTTTAGAAAATCCTAGATTTTTAAATTTATGCTTAAATAAAACTTTGGAAAAGAACATCACATACAAGATTGGAAGTATTGTATATACCAACTGAAACAATAAAATTTTGTCCATATCCAAGATATATTTTTCCATAAATTTTTCTGTAAATTTAATAGTCATTGTTTCTGTAAATATTGGAAATAAAACAAAACCCACAATCATTCCAAAAGTTTTAAACCCTGAGTATTTATTTTTTAACTTATCTTCTTTGTAATCTTTAAAAATTCCGTTTAATTCAAACATATTTGCCCCTAATATTTTTCTAACTTAATATTTCCAACATTTGATTTCAAATCAATTATAACTGTGTCATTTCCATTTGTATTTCTATAAAAATCTTTATCCATAGAAGTATTTCCTGATTCTGAATTTAAACTAACATCATAATTTTTACTTGAATCATAAATCAAAGAACATTTTATATTTCCAACATTGTTTTCAATCTTTAACATATTTAAAATTTCCACATTAGTAAACTTAACATTTCCTGCATTTTGTTCCACTTCACATAACTTCGCCTTTGCATTTTCTAATTTTATATTTCCTGCTTTATTTTCCAATTTTATATGGTTTAAATTGTTAATATTTTTAATATCAATATTACCGGCAAAATCTACTAAATATATATCATCTGATTTTAAATTTTCCAATTTGCAATTTCCACTTTTAAGATTTACATCAATATTTTTAGAAGATATATCTGCAATTTCAAAATTACCACTAAAATTACTCACATTTATTTCTTCCAAACTTTCTTCTGAAAGATATAAAGCACAAGTCTTGTTTGTAATTTTCCCATTAATCAAAAAATCTTTTGCAAAATTTATATTAATCCCAACTTGTGAACCGAAAAAATCCTCTTTTTTATTTTCTTTGATAGATAATCTACCTTCTTCTGATTTTATGATATAGTCTTTTTCATCTTCGGCAAAATATTCTATATAATTCTTTCCGTTTCCAGACTTTCTAATTTCAAAATTAGAACTATAAAGTTCTGCTTGTACAGTAGAAATTTTTTCTAAATTTTTAGAAAATTTTTCAATTTGATTAAGACTATGTATCCTATCAATATTTGTTCTCTTAACAAATTCTAATCCACCCATTTGTATTCCAGAAAACAAAAATATGAAACCCAAAAACAACATTACTATTGAAACTTTAAATACTTTTTTATTCATCACATTTACCTCTTTTTCTTGAAACAAAAGATATTAACTTTTTAGATAAATTTATAAAAAATTTAATTGACCCATTTCCTAAAATATATAATAAACCTGTTATTGCTAATACAATCAAAGCACTACCTAAAAAAATCAATCCACCTGAAATAGAAGAACTAAATGTTGTAATCACTCCTATAACAAAAAGTTTTATTGTAACTAAAGCCCCTGCAAAAACAAGCATAAAAGTAGCGAATAGAATTGTTACACAAACCATAAAAAATGTAAAAATTAGGACAATACCTGCTAATGTCAATGGAACTCCAATAGGCGCTGCCAATAAGCAAAGCACACCAATCAAAAAAGTTCTGGACATTTTACTTTCTTTAAAAATTTTCTTTTTGCTTTCATTTTTTGAAATATTTTCATTTAACATTTTTGACAAAATTTCGCTGGCAGCAACACTTGGTGAACCTAATTCTCTAATCAAATCTTGCTCTTTCTCGACTGAGACCTCATCAAAATATTCCTCAAAATAATTCATAGTGTCTTCATAATCTTTTTTAGGAAGTTTTTTCAAATATTTTGAAAGCTCTTTAAGATATTCTTCTCTATTCATCAAATAACCCTCCAACAACTATTTTGTCAATTTCATCTCTATAAGTAATCCACTCAGACTTTAAAAATTTAAGCTGAGTCTTTCCTGTTAGAGTAATCCTATAATATTTTCTTTTTCTACCATTATATTCACTATCATAAGTAGTCAAAAACTCATTTTGCTCCAATTTTTTTAAAATTGGATAAAGAGTTGACTCTTTTATATATGAAATTTTTTTAACACTTTGACTAATCTCGTAACCATAAGAATCTTTAACATCGATAATCGATAAAATTACACATTCTATTAGCAGTGCCGAAATTGGATAATACATAATTCACTCCTATATATAATTTTTTAATATATAAAATTTTTATATATTATTTATATTAATAATATCATAAAAAAATCATTATGTAAATAGTTTTTTTAGAAATTTTTTCTTTCTCTTTACTGTCATGTTGAGCGAAGTGCGTAGCACGAAGTCAATCTACACTAACTTGTTTGCTTTAAAACATAGTAGGTCTGACGCAAAGATTGTCCAAATCTTTGATTTGGGAACAATCGACTGTAAACATCTTCAAGCATGTTACTCTCCTTAACTTTAGCTATAAAAGAATAGTAACTAACATTAAATAATAACCCATGTTTGAAGATCTCTCCGCACACTACGTTTGGTCGAGATGACGTATTGGTGGCTTTGAACGTCAAACATTATGACATAAAACCTTCCCCCTTATGCTCCTCGCTTGTAATGAATAACATAAAATCAAAAAAATTTTATTCACATTAATTTCTATTGATAATGTTAAAATAAACAAATTTTCCTTAATTTTCCCTAAAAATTTAAAAGTTATCCCATATTTTAAAAAAGTTATCCACAAAATAAAGCTTAAAATATACACTTATCCACAAGTTATTCAACTTATCCACAATTTTTAAAAAAGACTTTACTTTTTTTATTATCATTTAAGCCATTAGAATAAAATTATTAAGTGATAAATTTATTGAAAAATTTTTACACAAAAAAAGTTTATCAAGCATAACTCAACAAACTTTTTTAAATAATTTATTTCAATCTTATTTTTTTACCTTTTTATAACCGATTATTTGTAATCTATTTTCTATATCATCAAGAGTTTTATTAACATAATATCCTTCGTTAGTTGTTGAATATGTTACTGCCTCTCCACGTTTTTTAAAGCCTTTGAATTCATAGTATTTAAAGTCTTCAAAAGGTTTTAATTTTTCACTTAAAATTTCTTTATTTTCTCCGGTTATTTTATATACTATGCACAATTTATAGTAATCATCTAAACCTCTTTTTGACATAACAGCTGAATTTATAGTTTCTTCTGTTAATGGCATATCATAAATTGCAATTCTTTCTATCTTTAAGTTTTTAGCATCTGAATATTTACTTGATTTGGCAAAAACTTTCTTGGCATCTTCTTCCATTCTATTAAGATGCTTTTCAACATCTTTAAAATCTCTAACAAATTCTACAAGATTATTTGCTTTAGCAGTTACAGAAAGCTCTTTTTTATCAAATTTTAATTTTAATCCCTTAGTATCTTCAAATTTTAAAGTAGCTGTAATTTCATCTCCGTTTTTAATTTCCTTTTCTTTACTATACTCAACCTTATAGTTTTTTAAAATACTATTTATCTCCTTATACTTCTTTTTATCTTTAACTTCTTTTATTGTTGGAACCCCGGATACATGAGACTGTACAACCCCATATCCATCATATCCTGAAATATTTAAAGTCATATCCATATTTTCTAAACTTATAACAGCATCAGGTTTTAACATATAATTTATAGTTTTGTAACCAAATATACCACCAACTATAATTATAAAGCCTAAAATTCCTGAAATTATATATTTTTTATTTTTCTTAACATTATCAGTTACAACGCTATAATCTGCTGTTTTAACTTTTTCAGCAACAGCTTCCGCTCCTGCAACTCCACTATTAACAGCTGAATTTGTAGCTTTTTTGATATTTTCACTTGCACTATAAACATTTTGATTTTTAAATATAACTAAATACAACATATAGATAGTCAAACCGAAAGCTATAATTCCAATAATATAAAATAAAATAGTTAAATATAATTTAGACATTGAAAATGCACTGATGATACTATCAGGGTCTTTAAAATCTCCAAAACCTAACTTTCCATTAAAAGCATTTAGAGGATTTTCAGTTAATTTTTTTACTAAACTTGCCAAATTAAAAAACTTTCTTGAAATTAAATTTCCAATAAAAATTGCTAAAATACCACCTACAAAACTCAAATTTGTTGGCAGTTTAAAAAAGTCATTTCTTTTTTTTATGCAAACTAATTTATAATAAAGTAGTCCCATCAAAATTAGTGATAGAAAAATTAAAAATCCAATAAAATTTCTTACATTTATAACTGCAACAAAAGAACGCAAACCGGACATAACACTTTCTACTCCTGAAAGGGCGCTTTCAAAATCCATATCGTTAATATTAGCTTTAGTGCTTTTATTTACAAAATTATATAAACTTATCATCTTAAAGAACAAAAATACCAGACTAAGTATAAATAGAGCAGAAATTCCACCCATAATGTATTCTAATAAATTTTTCTTTGTAATAAATTTATCAAAACTTTCCTTAAAATCTCCTTGTTTATTAGGAACATTTTTCTCAATATTTTCAGTTTTTTCATCAATAGTATTCTCTTGCTTAACTTCTTCTTTTTTGGTATCTTCAACCTTTTCTTCAACTTCGACATTTGAAATTTCTTCCAAAATATCATCAATCTCAATATTATCTTTCTTTAATTTTTCCACAAAAATTCCTCCTTAAAAATATTAATTTCTATTTATATAATAAACTTTACAAAAATTTACTTTTCAATCAATCTATCTGAAAACAAAGGTATTAACAGTCCAACTACCAAAAATCCTATTCCAAGTGCAGCCATATAATCTAATTTATTAAATGAAAAAAGCGTAAAACATAAAATAGATGAATTAATAGCTCTTTTAGCTATTGTATGGTCTTTAAAATACTTAGTATATAAATTATGTTCCCAGATTTTTAAATTTTTTATAGAGGTAAAAAAAAGTATAATATAAAACAACACAGTAAACGCAATTAAAAATGTAATTTTATTTAATGCTCCTATACTAGGTATATATCTACTAATTAAAGCAGTTATAAAAAATAAAACAACAAACAAAAAACTTCTAAATTCTTCACTAGCTTTCATAATAACCTCCTAAAACGATTTTTCTACTTTAAATTAATTATATACTTTAAAATTAAATATGTCAATATAAAACAGTAGTAACTTTGTTAAAAGCAAATACACAAAAAAGCTGTTGCTTATCGCAACAGCTTTTTTTACGCTTGTTTAGCTATTATATCCTTAACTTTCATAAGTCTTGTAATAGTAGCTCTTTCGTTTTCATCTAATTTCATTCTAATGAATTTAATTGTTTCTTCAAGGTCCGGAATTGTTCTATACTCAAGAGCATTTACTCTTCTACGAGTTTTTTCAATTTCATCTGCCATTAACTGACACGCTTTTTCTACTTCTGCAAGTTCTAAAAGCATATCCATTACTGAATGTAATTCTAAAATAGCATCGTCAAGTTCAGAAGAAGTTTGAGCATATCCGTAAGGGAATATGGCTCCATTCGATTCTGTTCTGTTAAATTCCATTTTTGGAATATTTACACTCATAACATTTTTTGTTTCAATGGCAACAGATACTTGTTCTTTCGGAAAGGCCACAGCTTGTTCCAAAAATTCTGGACTCATAACAGCGCTTGCTAAAAGAAAAGATTTGAATGAGTTTGAAAGTTCTTTTTCAACTTCAACACGAAGTTTTTTGTTTTTTCTAATCATTTCTATAAATCTTCTCATAAGTTCATCTTGTTTATCTTTAAGAAGTTTATGACCCCTTTTAGCAGTTACAAGTCTTCCTTTGAGATTAGAAAGAGCCATACGCGTAGGATTTACATTTAGCTTTGCCATCTATATCTCCCCTTTATTCTGTCTTTCCTAAATATTTGTCAATATATTCCTCTCTAATTCTCTTAAGCTCTGTCCTTGGAACTATACTTAATAATTCCCAACCTAAGTTTAAAGTTTCTTCTATTGTTCTATTTGTTTCGTATCCTTGGTCAACATATCTTCTATCAAAAGCATCTGCGAATCTTGCAAATGCTTTATCAGCCTCTGACAACGCTGATTCCCCTAAGATTACTGCAAGTTCACGAGCCTCTCTACCTGATGCATATCCTGCGTAGATTTGGTTCATTGTGTCTGCGTGGTCTTCTCTTGTCTTTCCTTTACCGATACCTTTATCTTTAAGTCTTGATAATGAAGGAATTACAAAGATTGGTGGTTGGATACCTTGTTTATATAATTCTCTTGAAAGAATGATTTGTCCTTCTGTGATATATCCTGTAAGGTCAGGAATTGGGTGAGTAATATCATCTTCAGGCATTGTTAAAATAGGAATTTGTGTTATTGAACCAGGTCTGCCTTTTAATTTACCCGCTCTTTCATAAATTGTTGAAAGGTCAGTGTATAAATAACCTGGATAACCACGACGTCCTGGAACTTCTTTTCTGGCTGCAGAAACTTCACGAAGTGCCTCAGCATAGTTTGTAAGGTCAGTTAAGATTACCAAAACGTGCATTCCTTTTTCAAATGCTAAATATTCTGCACAAGTAAGTGCCATACGAGGAGTTGCAATTCTTTCGATTGCAGGGTCATTTGCAAGGTTCATAAATAAAACTGCTCTATCTATCGCACCTGTTTTTGTAAAGTCATCAATAAAGAATTGAGCCTCTTCAAAAGTGATACCCATCGCTCCGAATACTACGGCGAATTTTTCTCCATCTCCAAGAACTCTGGCTTGTCTTGCAATTTGTGCTGCTACATTGTTATGTGGAAGACCTGAACCGGAGAAAATTGGTAATTTTTGTCCTCTAACTAATGTATTAAGTCCATCTATTGTAGAGATACCTGTTTGAATAAATTCTGAAGGATAATCTCTTGATACAGGGTTAATTGGAGAGCCGTTAATGTCTATTTTCGTTTCAGGAATAATCTTTGGTCCTTTATCTATAGGATTTCCAAGACCGTCAAAAATTCTTCCAATCATATCTTCAGAAACTCCAAGTTCAAGTGGATGTCCTAAAAATCTACAAGTTGTATCTCTTAAGTTAATTCCTGCTGAGCCTTCGAACAACTGAACCATAGCTTTGTCGCCGTCAATTTCAAGAACTTTTCCTCTTCTCTTTTCTCCATTTTGAAGTCTAACTTCAACTAACTCTTCGTACTTAACTCCTTCAACACCTTCAACAACCATCAAAGGTCCTACTACTTCTCTTACTGTCTTATATTCCTTAAGCATTAGAGTTACCTCCTTCGCTTATTAATTTTTCTATATCATTTTTAACTGTTTCAAATAATGTATCGAATTTTTCTAATTCATTTTCTGAAATATTTTTACTTCTTGTTATACCTTCACGAGATTCAATCTTCAAGATTTCATCAAGATATACTCCAGCATCTAAAGCTTTTTTAGCCTCTTCATAGAAACCTAAAATAACTTTTAACATTTGGAATTGTTTTGGAAGTGAACAATAAGTATCTACTTCATGGAATGCATTTTGTTGTAAAAAGTCTTCTCTTAATGACTTAGAAACTTCAAGTTTTAATTGGTCTGCCTCTGAAAGTGAATCTCTACCAACAAGACGTACAACTTCTTGTAAATTTGATTCTTCTTGTAAAAGTGCCATTGATTTTATTCTGTATTCAGAGAATTTTCTATCAATATTTGCATCCATAAATTTATCCATTTTATCTTGATATAATGAATATGAATTTAACCAGTTAATAGCCGGAAAATGTCTTCTATAAGATAACGCATAATCAAGTCCCCAGAATACTTTTACAATTCTAAGTGTAGCTTGTGATACCGGTTCTGAAATATCTCCACCCGGAGGAGAAACGGCACCGATTACTGTTAAAGCACCTTCTCTATCTTCGCCTAAACATTTTACAAAACCAGCTCTTTCATAGAAGTCTGCAACTCTTGATGCAAGATATGCAGGATAACCTTCATCACCAGGCATTTCTTCAAGACGACCAGACATTTCACGAAGTGCCTCTGCCCAACGTGAAGTTGAGTCAGCCATAAGCGCTACTGAATATCCCATATCTCTAAAATATTCCCCAATAGTAATACCAGTATAGATTGATGCCTCACGAGCAGCTACTGGCATATTTGAAGTATTTGCGATAAGAACTGTTCTTTTCATAAGTGATTGTCCAGTCTTAGGGTCTATAATTTCAGGAAATTCCATAAGAACATCTGTCATTTCGTTTCCACGTTCTCCACAACCAACATAAACTACGATTTCTGCATCTGCCCATTTAGCAAGTTGGTGTTGAACAACTGTCTTACCTGAACCGAAAGGTCCTGGAATTGCAGCAGCTCCACCCTTTGCAACAGGGAAGAATGTATCGATAATTCTTTGTCCTGTTATAAGTGGTCTAACAGGGTCTAATTTTCTTGAATATGGACGACCACGACGTACCGGCCATTTTTGAATCATATTTAATTCTTTAATTCCATTTTCAGTTTCTATTTTACAAATAATTTCATCAACTGTATGTTCTCCTGATAAAATTTCAACAATTTTACCATTTACAGCTGGAGGAACCATAATCTTGTGTGAAACAACAGTTGTTTCTTGAACAGTTCCGATTACATTTCCTTCTGAAACTTCATCTCCAACATTTACAGTTGGAACAAAATCCCATTTCTTTTCTCTATTTAATGATGCTACACTAACACCTCTTAAAAGGAAATCTCCTGCTTTAGCTTGTAATGCCTCAAGAGGTCTTTGAATACCATCAAACATTTGTTCTATCATACCAGGTCCAAGTTCAATGGAAAGTGGACTACCAGTTGAAACAACTTCATCTCCAGGTCCAATACCAGTAGTTTCTTCATAAACTTGTATTGAGGCCTTGTCGCCTCTCATTTCTATAATTTCTCCAATGAGCTTATTATCAGAAACTTCAACAACATCATATACGTTTGCGTCTTCCATTCCTTCTGCAACTACAAGAGGTCCGGAAACTTTAATAACTTTACCGACTTTCAATATAAGCCCTCGCTTTCTATAATATATTTGACCCAACAGCTTTTTCAACATTCTTGTTGATATTTTCTAAGCCTATATTTAAACTACCTCTGTTACTAGGTATTAAAATTACTGCTGGAATAACTTCATTGTTGTATCTTTGAATAGTTTCTGGAATATCTTTTGCTAATTGTTCAGTAACAAAGATAATTCCATATTCTTCTTTTGCTAATTTGTCAATAATTCTTCTTGCATCATTTCCCTCGATTGCAGTGAAAACATGAACTCCAAGAGCTCTAAAGGCAAGAACAGAATCCTTATCGCCAATTACAGCTATCTTATACATAAACTTCACGCAACCTTTCTTTTATAAACTCAGCAGACAAATCATTAACTTTTCCTACTAAAACAAGTCTTAGATTTTTTATTTCTACTTCTTTTGCAATCAAATATGCAAAAATAACTTCAGCCCCATAATTTATAGAGTTAGTTTCTTTAATTAGATCCATTAAATAATCATCAACATATTTTTCAAAATTACTTAAAGACGATGTATTTTTATACTCTTCAATTATTAAAGATAAAACTTTAGAAATACTAGATGATTTAAATTTGATATTTAAAGTTTCTATTTCATTAAAGAATAGTGCTAAAATTTCATCTTTTTGAATTTCTCCACCTTCTATTAAAGATTTTTCTAAAACTTCTTTAGATTGTTTTTGCCTTTTACATCTTATAAAAGTTCTTATATTAGTAAAATCAATCATAGCTTTAAAATAATTTTCTATCATATTTAAATTAAATTTTTTAACAAGATCTAAAATGTTTTTAAAACATTCTCTATCTAAAAATATATCAATATCTTGTGGATCTTTAGACTTTTCAAAAATATCTAGAGCCATTTTATAATATTTAGAAATATCTATATTTGAATCCAAAATTTTTTGTTTAAAATCTAATATTTCATTTCTGTCAAATAGAGAATACATTGTGTCAAAATCTTCATTTAGTAATTTTTCTTTAACACAAACTTTTAAATTATGATATAAATATTTAAATTGCAAGCAATCGACTATAGACTTTTCACTTGATATTTCAAAAACTTCTTTATAAGTTTTATTTAATGTATTAGATAAAATAGTTTCATAATTTTCTATTCTGTCTAATTTTGAAATTTCACTTGAATAAGAAGTTTCATTTAAAAACCTAATAACTTCTTGTAAATCTTTACAATCGGCAAGTCTTTCAAACTGTTGTTTAGTAAGTAAGCTTTTTTCCAGATGACGAATTCTAACACTTGATTGGATAAAATTTTCTCTATCCATAATACACCTCCTACTAACTAAATAACTTATCTGCTACTTCTTGTTCTAAGTCTTCTTTTACTAAGTCTATTAAACTTGAAAATTCATTATTTAAAATTATTTTTCCATTTTTAAGTGAAAATCCACTTTCAACAGTTTCATCAGCTACTTTTATACCAAATAGCTTTTCTCCTGCAAGTTTCTTTTCATTTTCTGTAAGAATAATTTCACTATCTTCTCTAACTTCTAAAGCTTTTAATGAATTTTCAACGAATTTTAAATAATCATCATGATTTAATGTTTTTAATTTTTCTTTTGTCAATTCAAAAACTTTATTAATCATTTCTTGTTTTGCAACTAGAACCATATCTCTTGCTGTTAAACTTGAGTTTGAAATTATTCTTTCTTTAGATTGTGTAGCCTCTACTTTTGCTTTTTCAATTATTTTATCAACTTTCTTTTGAGCTTCACTTTCTGTTTTTCCAACAAGAACTGCAACTTCACTTTTAGCATCTTCTACTACTTTTTTAGATTCATTTTCAGCATCTTGAAGGATTTCATCTATAATATTGTCTAAGTTAGACATTCAATCACATCCTTTTTATTTTATTTATGCTGTCTATTTGAATACAACTTTTGAAAGTAATAAGAATGACATTGCAAATGCTAAGATTGCGTAAGTTTCAACCATTACTGCAAGGATAATACCTTTTGTTTGATGTTCTTCGTTTTTAGCCAAGATATTTATACCAGCAACAGCAACTTTTCCTTGATATAGTGCAGATCTTAAACCTACAAGTCCAACAGGAAGAGCTACCATCATTAAATATAAACCTTCTTGTAAACTCATAGAAACATTAAGTTTACCCATTATCATAAGTCCAATTACAAAACCATAAAGTCCTTGAGTACCTGGTAATAATTGTAATACCATTGCTTTACCAAATTTTTCCGGTTCAGTTATAACAAGGCCTGCTGCAGCTTCCCCTGCTAAACCAACTCCTCTTGCAGATCCTATACCTGCTAATAATACAGCTAACGCTGCTCCTAAAATTCCAAATACAACACCACCGTGTTCTGCTAATACGCTCATAAATTCTTTCATAATAAAATCTCCTTTAAAATAATTTTTTATTTAGTTTTTAATAGAATTATTTTACTTCTATATATTTTTTCTTACTTCTAAAAGTATTAAATTTTTTTCCTCCACCTTCATAGAACTTACTAAAAAATTCTACATACATAAGTCTTGAAGTGTGTACATAAGCTGATAAATAGCTTAAAAATATATTAAATGATTGTGCAAATATAAAGAGTATAACTCCAAATATTATTCCAATAATTCCCGCATTTGCAAGCATCTTTACGATTATATTTATGGCTATAGCTATAAATCCTCCTGCTAAGCCCAAAGCCATAAGTCTAAGATACGAAACAAAATCACCTATATATGAAGTTATTCCGTATAATGAATAAAGTCCACCTGCAATTCTTGCAGGAATACTTTTTGCATCTCTTGCTCCAAATAATACTATTCCAATCATTCCGATTAACATAGTGTAAAATGAAATTGTATTTTTATTTAAAATATAAACTATTACGGAAATCAATGTTAAAAACCACAAAAACACATCATAAAAAGCATCCAATGGTTTCCCATTTTTTATTAATATATATGCTTTAACTAAAAGTCCAACTGCTAAATGAACCGCTCCAAAAACTATTGAAAGCGTTAAAACAGTCATAAAATCTTTTGATGAATCTAAAACTTGAGTAGGAAGTTTAATCAAATCACCAAACGCTGAACCATAAAGCAATCCCCATATCATGGTAGATATACTAAGTGCAAAGAAAAATTTTAAAAACTTCTTTGTAGCATCATCAAATTTAAAAAATTTTAACGCAATTGCTGAACCTATAAACAAAATAAGTCCATATGCAAAATCGGCAACCATCATTCCAAAAAATACCCAATAAAAAATTGATAGTAAAAATGTTGGATCTATTTCATTGTATTTTGGAAGTGCATACATATTTGTAACTGACTCAAAAAGTGATGCTATCTTATTATTCTTCAAGATGATCGGAACATTCGGGTCATCTTTTTTTGCATCTTCAATTTCTAGATAAATTTTAGACGCTGAAACCTTTTCAAGTAAAGTCTTAAAATCCGTTTCTTTATCTGCCGGAATATAGCCTTGAATAATATCAAGTTTTTCAGTAGATTTAAAGTTAGAAACGACTGTATCTCTAAGAGATAAATTTTGATAATATTCATAAACACTTTGCATTTTTTGAACATTTCCTGTAAATTTTTTAATCTTTTCAGTCAATTCTAAATTATCTTTTTCTAAAACTTCCTTTTCATTTTTCAAAGCATCAAGCTCTTCACTAACTACCCCTTTGATTTCAAGATTAACTTCACTAAAGCTATTTAATCTTAAATTTTCAAGTACCATTTCTAGCTCCAACTCATTTGTAAAAATGATACAATAAGCATTTTTACCAACTATATCTCTTTCTTCAAAATATGTTAACTTCAAATCAACAATAGCATTTCTAAATTTTTCAATATTCTTTGTTGGTAAATAACCCATAATAAATTTTAATTTTTTGAATGAATTCAAATCTTTAATAGGCTCTTGAATAGAAATCCAAGGCAATAATTCCTTAATAGAATTATCTATCGCATTCAATCTTTGGTTATTTGAATCTATCCTTTTACTTATATCAGTTAAAGCCTCAAAATCAGGAACATAATCATAAGATTTTGCCTCTTTTTCAAGTTCATCAAAAGTATAAATAATAGGTCCCTTTTTCAAGGCTGATAAACCTTTTTCTTTTTCAACAAATCTTCCGACATAATCAATTAGCCATTTAATCTTCGCAGATTCTTCGACATAATTAGTTTCTTTTGTTGAAACTTCTATATCCTTTAGATAATCAAACTGTTCAAGAGAATCGGACTTTGAAAAGTTTACATAACCAAACTTTTGGAGTTCTTCAAGCAATCGCTTTCTATTTCCTTCAAGAGCAAATAAAGTGAATTCCTTCATTTTAACTATTGCCATTTAAACTCACAATCCTCTCTACTATTGAATTAACCACAGACTCTAATTTTTCATCATCAACAGATTTAATAAGCTCAACTTCTTTTTTAGCCTTTTCAATTACAGGCTTTGCTAACATTTCGCCTTCATTTTTAGATCTAATTCTTATTTCTTCAGCCTCTTTTTTAGCGTTATCAACAATTCTGTCAAAAATTTCATGTCGCTCTTTTTCAGAATTTTTTCTCAAAGTTCCCGCCTCAAGTTTAGCATCCTCAAGTAAAGTTTTAGCTTTTAATTCTGCCTCTTTAACTCTATTTATAGCATCAGTAGTCATTTCATCACCTCCTAATATTAAATAGTATTTTAAATTAAAATTTTTAAGATAACATTTTCATAATAAGTATACAAAAATTCCAAAATTTAAAAAACTATGTTTTTTATTCCATTAAAATAAAGGATTTTATATTTTCTTAAATTCAAAAATTTTCCCCCATTTTAATTATAGAACTATTATAAACCTATTTTTACATTTTTTCAAGTATCTTTTTACACAAAATTGATAATTTTTATAAAAAAATCTTTTTCATAAAAATTATTATTTTTTATCTTTTACCCAATAATTCATCAAGTTAAATATATTACAAAATTAAATTAAAGTCAATGAATAACTTAAAAGAAATATGTTAAATAAATATTCAAATTTCAGTGTTTATCAACTATTTCACGACAAAAATTCAGTACTGTTTTCTATATAAAAATTTTTTATTTAAAATTAATTTTTTTATTTATTTTTTAACCCGCTTATTATATGATAAATAACTAATAATGGATGATAAAGCAACATTCTTGGTCCTGAAAATTTCATAATTTTTTTTACTTTTTCTTTCATTTTTGGACTATAGCAGGGAGATTTACAATTTGAACAAAAAGTTTTTGTCTCCATAAATTTACAATGATCAATTCTTTTTATAGAATAATTTAAAACCTCATTGCATTCATCACATAATTCTCCGTTTTTATGATTTTTCTTGCAATAGAGTTTTACCATTTCAGTTATTACTTTTTTCTCTCTATCTCTTTTCTTTTCAACACTTTTTTTCATATCTTTATTCTTTAAATTCTATTATTTGCCTTTCAATATCTGCTTTTACGTTTATTCCAAAAGGAATAATACATCTTAAAGATACGATACCCATTTTTCTTACCTTCATATATTCCTCCATAGAAAAAAAATCAGCTAATAACCGACCAAAAGGTCGGTTATAAAGCCGATTATTTTAAATTTATTCTATTTACACTTTTTTCAATTAAGTTTACGATATAATATCCCTTTGTATCTCCATGTCTTGGAAGTGTTGTACTTCCTGGATTTAAAATTGTTATTCCGTCAACTCTTTCTCTTAAATGAACATGAGTATGTCCAAAAAGTGCATAGTCAACCCCTAATTCTTTAGCTTTTTCAACTATTTTTTCTATTCCGTTATCAACATCATAATTGTGTCCATGAGTTAAAAAGAATTTTTTTCTTCTAATTTCTAAAACTAAATCTTCGGGCGTGTCATTTTCGTTTATATCATTATTCCCACGAACTGCATAAACTTCCATTCCGGTAATTTGTTCAATTTTCCTTGAATCATCCACATCATCTCCAAGATGAAGAACAACATCTACCTTATTTCTTTGCAAACTGTATGCAACCGGAAGTACGATTCCATGGGTATCACTAACAACTGCTACTATCATATCTATCACCTAAAATATTTTTCAAATCTTCTAAGGCTCTTTTTCTGTGGCTAAATTTATTTTTTTCTTCTGCTCCAATTTCAGCTAAAGTTTTATCCATATTTTCAGGAATGAAAATTTTATCATATCCAAAACCATTTTCGCCACGTTCTTCTGTTGAAATAGTTCCTTTTAAAATTCCTTTTGCTACATATTCATCTCCATTTTCGTCAACAAAGACGATAACAGTTTTAAAATATGCACTTCTATCCAACTTTCCTTCAAGATTTTTTAAAAGTTTTTTTCTATTTGCATCACTATTTCCATGCTCTCCTGCATATCTTGCAGATAAAACTCCAGGCTCTCCATTTAAAGCATTTACAAAAAGTCCTGTATCATCAGCTAAAACAGCAAAATCACAATATTCTCTCAACTTTTCAGCCTTTAATTTTGAATTTCCTTCAAGTGTATCATAAATTTCTTCAAATTCTTCTGTTACACCAAGTTCTGATTTTGTTACAATTTCAAAGTCATATTTGCTTAAAATCGCAAATATCTCTTTAACTTTGTTTTTATTGTCCGTAGATAGTGCTACCTTTTTCATTAAACTAACCTTTCTAAAATCAATTCATTAAACTTTTGTGGATTTCCTTTACCTTTTGACGCCTTCATACATTGTCCCATTAAGAAACCTAAAGCTCTGTCTTTTCCGTTTTTATAGTCCTCTATTGAAGACGGATTGTTGCTTAAAACTTCTTCAACGATTTTAATCAATGCACTATCGTCAGAGATTTGGATAAGTCCTCTTTCTTCAACAACTTTAAGCGGGTCAAAATCTCCCTCTTCAAACAATTCTCTAAGCAGTTTTTTACCTACATTTGCATTAATTTTATTTTCTTTAACCAATTTCAAAAGACTGGCAAAAGATTCTATATTCAAAGGAATTTCCTCAAATTCAATTTCCAAATCTTTAACTCTTCTTAAAACATCAGATAAAAGCCAATTTGAAACAAGAGTTGCATCATCAACCTTTTTTACAACTTTTTCAAAATATTCAGACAAATATTTATTTTGAGTTAATACATTTGCATCATATTCTGAAAGTTTGTATTCAGCTAAAAATCTATTTTTCTTATTTCTTGGAAGTTCAGGCATCTTTTCCTTAATGCTTTCAACAAAACTTTCTTCAAGAGTTATATAAGGAATGTCAGGCTCAACGCTAAATCTATAATCATTTCCCTCTTCTTTATGACGCATAATTATAGTTTCAAGTTTTGCCTCGTCCCAACGTCTAGTTTCTTTTTCGCCAATAATATTATTTTTAACATTTTCTATATGTCTTTTTTGTTCATGCTCCATTGCACGAAGTGCAGCTTTGAATGAGTTTAGATTTTTAATTTCAGTAATTTTTGTCTTAAATCCACTTTCTTCATCAACAACATTCAAGTTTACATCACAACGAAGTGAGCCTTCTTCCATTTTAACATCTGAAATTCCAAGGTATTTTATAGTTTCCTTTAGATTTGTCAAAAAGGCAATAGCTTCTTCAGGACTATTCATATCAGGTTCAGATACAATTTCAATTAGTGGAACTCCGGCTCTGTTGTAGTCCATAAGAGTATGCCCACTTTCATTGTGGATTGATTTTCCCGTATCTTCTTCTATGTGTATTCTTTGTAATCTTACTTTTTTTACTCCGTTTTCAGTTTCAATTTCTATATAACCATTTTTACAAATCGGAGTTCTCTCTTGAGTAATTTGATAACCCTTAACTAAGTCAGGATAAAAATATTTTTTTCTATCCATTTTCATATCCATTGAAATTTCACAATTAAAAGCATTCCCTGCCATTATCGCATATTCAATCGCTCTTTTATTTATTCTCGGAAGAGTTCCCGGATGTCCTAAACAAGTTGGACAAACATTCGTATTTGGAGGACAACCATATTCATTTTTACAACCACAGAACATTTTTGTTTCAGTTTGTAACTCAACATGAATTTCAAGTCCTATTATAGTTTTTAAACTCATATTAAAGCCCCCTTTCAAAATTCATTGCAAGATTTAAAAGTTTTTCATCATCAAATCTCTTACCTATAAATTGAACACTTCCACCAATTTTTTTAAGATTTAAAGGCACAGAAATAGCAGGAAGTCCGGCAAAGTTTACAGGAACATTAAAAGTATCTCCTGCATAAGCACTTAAAGCATTGTCCTTTTCATCTCCAATTTTTCTTGGAAGGCAAGTTGTAGTCGGAGTTAAGATAAAATCGTAACTTGAAAGCACTTCATTTACTTCCTTACTTATCAAATCTCTAACTTCCAAGCCTTTTTTGTAAAGCGCTTGATTATTTGAACTTGCAAGGTAGAAAGTTCCCATTGCAATTCTTCTCTTAACTTCTTCCCCAAAGCCTTCGCTTCTGGTATTTGTGAAAAGCTCTCTAGTTGATTCATAATTTTCAGTTCTGTATCCATATCTAATACCGTCAAATCTTGACATATTACTTGAAACTTCAGAACTCATAACAACATTATATACATTTGTAGAATGTTTAATATATTTAAAATCTACTTCTTCGATTATCGCACCTTGATTTTTTAAATTTTCAATCGCCTTTTTATAATCATTTAAAACAACTTCATCAAGTTCGTATTGTTCCAAATTAGAAACTGTCGCAATCTTAATTCCATTTAATGAAAATTCACTATCTTCTTTGAAATTTACAGCATCTCTCATAGTAACAGCGTCCATTTCATCAAAACCGCCAATTACATTTATAATAGGTAAAATTGACTTAACATCATTTGATAAAATTCCAACTTGGTCTAAACTACTAGCCATAGAAACAACACCATATCTTGAAATCATACCATAAGTTGGTTTATATCCAACACAGGCGCAAAAAGATGCAGGGTTTCTAACCGAACCACCAGTATCTGAACCCAAACTAATCATAGCAAGATCGGCACTTACACTACTTGCAGAGCCGGAAGATGACCCTCCAGGAATTAAACTTTCATCAAGTGGATTTTTTGTTGCCCCAAAATATGAAGTTTCTCCTGAACCACCCATAGCAAATTCGTCCATATTTACTTTACCTAAAATAACAGCATCTTCTTCTAAAAGTCGGTCAATAATTGTAGCATTAAAAATCGGAGAAAAATTTTCTAAAATTTTTGAACCACAAGTATTTTTATAACCCTTAACTAAAATATTGTCCTTAACAGAAACGGAAATACCAAAAAGTGAACCTAATTTTTCACCATTTTTTAATTTTTCATTTAAAAAATTAACTCTTTCCATAACTTTTTCTTTAGAAAAATCAAGAAAAATATTCAAATCTTTTTTATCATCAATTTTTTTTATAACATCATCGTAAAATGAAACTAAATCCACCTTACCACTAACAAAATCTTCTCTTATACTTAAAATATCCATTATTTCACTACCCTTTGTAATCTAAAATATCCATACTCTTTATCACTAGCATTTAAAAGTGCATCTTCCCTAGAAATACTTTCCTCCACAACATCTTCTCTCAAAGGACTGTTGTGCTCAACAACTATTTCAAGACCACTACAACTTGAAGTATCAAGTTCCATAATTTCATTTGCAAAAACAAGAACATCATCAAACTTTTTAGCAATGCTAGAAAGTTCTTCTTCCTTTACATTCAAGTTCGCAAGATAATAAATTTTCTTTACTTCTTCCTTAGTAACCATAAAAATCTCCTATTAAAATTTTATTATTTATCCTTATAAATGAGATTAGAACATTATTTCCGTCTTTATTTTAATCAACGAAATTTCTGTTAAAATCTTATCCAATAAACTTATATATAAAATTATAGCATTTTTAGACCCAAATGTAAAAAAAACTTGAATTTTTTTATTTTCAAGTCTTTTTAACATTAATACATATAATTTAAAAAATTTTAATACAATTAATATTTATTCTTTTAATATGGATTTTCTATAATCTAATAACTTAATCTTTAAAATTAATAATACAGTTACCATAATAATACAAAAAACTATCATCTTTCTAACAGTATTCAATAGTAATGGTATCGTCAATAAAATAATTCCAAAAAACAAACACAATTTACCAAATTTTTTCATTAAATCATTTTTTAAATCTTCTGAAATATCATCAATCTTATAGTAAGGAATTATCTTTTTTTGACATTTATTATTCAAGTATAAAACCCCCATAATTATATTATATAAACCACAGATTAAAAGCATTATTCTATACAATAACAACATAATCAATTCACAATCCTTTATATTTAATTATTTAAGTTAAATGAGTTAAATTTATAATTTTTTTTGCAAATAAATCATATTACAACTAAAAAAGTTAAGAACATTAAATTTCTCAACTTTTTAATTTTTTTATTTAGGCTCGCCTTTTATATATTCTGTATTTGTTTCAGTATCGACTATTGTCTTTTCGTCTTTTATCCAAAATTTTCTTTCAGGGAAGAAATCAGCTGTTAAATACTTTTTTCCACCTTCTTCAAAAACTTTCGGTTCTAAAAAATTTCCGTCATCCGTAAAATCACCACGAAGTTTTTTAACGGACTCTTTTGAACAATTATCAAAGTCTATCGGCTTAGCTTTGTAATACAAACAAGGAACTCCATAATATTCCCCATTATCTATAACAATTTGCGAATCAGAAGCATAATAATATCCACAAACTTCTTGCACTTCCTTACTTGCTTTTTTAACAATATGCTTTTGTGCTTTTGTATTGTCTTCATTAACATTAGAACTCTTAGCACAACCTGAAAGAGCAACGAAAACAGGCAAAATCAAAATTAACTTTCTAAAAAATTTTTTCATAAATTACCTCCTTATAAATTTTATGTAAATTATATAAATCTTCATGTATTTTTGAAAAATATTATTAATTATCTAAATTATACTAAACAAATAAAAATATGTCAATAAGTTTTAAATAAATATTTATCAAATTATAGTTTAAAACATAAAATTTTTTAAGGAATTACTTCTCCTTTTTTCACAAGTGAATGTATCCATTCTTTTTTTATCTGCCATATATTTGCTTGAACTCTGTAAATATCCCATTCATCAATGTCAAATATTCTACTCCAACTGTCTATTACAATTCTTTTTTCTTCGGGATAAAAATTTCTATACTTGCCTTCAAAAAATTCAAAACCGTTATCTATTCCCTTATCTTTTAATCTCTTTTTATACTTTTTATCATCTTCTTCATCTAATGGAATATAATGATGATTGAGTACATAATCCCATTTAACTCCGTCAAAATAAATTATCTCATCTTTTGGAACATCCAATACATATAAAATGCTATTTTCAATCGGTGGCATACAGTTTTTATTGCTGACTCCGCACCAAACAGGCATTTCAACTTCTTTTGGTTTAGGAACTCTTTTTGATGCCTCTGTTACAAAGTAGTTATAACAACTTAAAATATAATCAGAAATCACGCCAAAATTTTCTCTAACATAAGAAATTTTGTTTGTAAAGTATCCTTTTTCTTCAATTTCTCTTAAAGAACGAATGTCTTGTCTTGTGTATAATCTTACAGTTTCCATACATTTCACACCCTTTCATTTTATTGTATCACATTAAATCACAAAAATCAATATGACTATAAAACATAAAAAAGCTATTGAAAAATTCAATAGCTTCTGCTTTTATGTTATTATTTTAGTGTAATCTTTTCCGTCATCGTCAAATACCATGAAGTTTTTAATTCTAAGTTTTATATTTGAATTTTCTTCAAACATTCCGTAAGTTTCAACATGGTCGATAACTCTAACTATATTTTCATTTCCCAAATCAACTTTACAGTCATTCACATCCCCAAGATAAAATTGACTTACAAGTTTTGCATCAATTGTTCCGTCTTTTTCGTCTATTCTTAAAGCCTCAGGTCTTATTGCAATTATAACATTGCCCTTTTTATCTCCGTCATAAGGTAATTTCTTTCCGGTATTTGAAATTTCAACAAATCCGTCTTTTACAACTCCCTTAATAAAATTAACACGACCGACAAAATTTGCAACAAAAGGATTTGCAGGATTTCTATAAATTTCTTCAGGAGTTCCAATTTGTTGAACAACCCCTTTATTTATCAAAATTATTCTGTCGCTCATTGTCATAGCCTCTATTTGGTCGTGAGTTACATAAACAACTGTAATTCCAAGTCTTTTTTGTATCTCTTTTATTTCAAAACGCATCTCTTCTCTAAGTTTTGCATCTAAGTTTGAAAGAGGTTCGTCAAGTAAAAGTAACTTTGGTTTCCCAACTAAAGCACGTCCAAGAGCAACCCTTTGTTGTTGTCCACCTGAAAGCTCTGACGGTATTCTATCTTTATATTGAGATAAATGAACTATCTCTAAAACTTTTTCAACTCTTTCTTTTATTTCTTGTTTTTTAACACCTGATATTTTTAAAGGATAGGCAACATTGTCAAAAACATTCATATGAGGCCAAACAGCATAAGATTGAAATACCATTCCTATATCTCTTTTTTCAGGAGGAACAAAAGTTTTTCCTCCGGAAACAATCTTATCTCCTATTAAAATTTCTCCGGTATTAGGTTTTTCAAAGCCTGCTATAAGTCTTAACATTGTTGTTTTTCCACAACCTGACGGACCAAGCAAAGTTATAAATTCACCATCTTCGAAAGTTTCTGTAAAAGGTTTTAAAACTTCTACATTTCCAAAAGCTTTACTTATTTTTTTTATTGTAATTGTTGACATTTTTCCTCCTAAATTGAAAACTTACCTTTTGTAAGTTTATTTAAAATCCAATTTACTAATAATACAAAAATCAAAATCGCAGTAGCAAGTACACTGGCTATCTGTTGACTATGATAAGTTTGATAATTATAAAGTTCAAAACCGATAGTCTTTGTATGTGATGAATACAACAATGTACTCATAGTAAGTTCATAAAAACAAGGCATAAAGATTAAAAATATACCTGCAACTATTGACGGCATTATTAAAGGAGCTGTAACATCTTTAATCATTCTAAGCCAACCGGCTCCTGAAATCTGAGATGCCTCTTCTAAAGAAGGATGTACTTGACTCATTCCTGAAACTACAGTCCTCATTCCCATTAACATATACTTAATCATATATGCAACTATCATAATATAAATTGTATTATAAATATTTATTCCAAATTTACCACTCATTGTCATTATAAGGGCAAGAGCTATTGCAATACTTGGAGTTCCTGAACCTACAGTAATCAAAAAGTCAGGTATTTTTCTTCCCTTTACTTTTGTTCTTTCAAGCAAATAAGCCATCATACAAGAAATTATTATTCCTAAAAATGCAGCAGCACAAGCAGCAACTAAACTGTTTATTGTCGAACTTAATATGCTATCTCTTGCAAGCATTTGTTTCCAAAACTTAAATGAAATATTTGATAAAGACAATGATTTACCCATATTAACAGTTACAGACGTAAGAGCTACGGTTATAAAAGGAACTATTACTACAACAAAAGCAAAAATAGAAACTAATACTGTAAGAGGAGTTCTCCATTTTCCTAAATCAACTATTACAGGTCTTGTAGATTTTCCGCTCATAGTTATAAATTGTTTTTTTCCAAGAACAAATGTTGAAAAATACAAAACTACATTTGCAATTATCATCAAAAATACTGCTAGAGTTGTAGCATCAATTATGCCTTCTTCGTTTCCTATATGAACAAACTCAATTATTCTGGTTGTAACAGTATGAATCTGTCCTGGAGCTCCTATTATTGAAGGAATACCGTAACAGGATGCAGCTGTTACAAAAACTAGAAGTCCTGCAGCGATTAAACTTGGTGTCATCATTGGAATTGTAACTGTAAATAAAGTCTTTAAAGGACTTGCACCTGAAATTCTAGCAGCTTCTTCAAGAGAAGGATCCATCTTTTCCATTGCACGAGAAATTGTTATAAAGGCATAAGGATAATAAAAACAAGTAAGAACCCAAATCATTCCCCATACACTATAAATATTAAAAATTGGTTGACTAAGCCCAAATACTTTTTGAATAAGCGTATTCAAAGTTCCAACCCTTGGATTTAAAAGTCTAAGCCAAGCCATTGCTCCTACATAAGGAGGAACCATATATGTAATAACAAACATAGTTCTAAATATTTTTTTTCCGTATAAATTAGTTCTTCCTACTAAAAATGCAAGAGGAAAAGCTATTAACATTCCAAAAAAAGTTGTTGCAACTGCCGTTATAATAGTATTTTTTACAGCTATAAAGTTTGCATCATAGCTATATACTCTTTTGAAAGCTTCAAGAGTAAAACTTCCATTTGGAAATACGGACTTAACAAAAAGATACAAAAGTGGAAAAACTTCAAAAACAATTAAAAGCGCAACTATCGACAACATTATTATCCACTTTATATCTAATCTAAATTTTCTTTCTGTCTTTTGCATAAAATAACCTTTCATTAACAAGAGGGAGTTTCCTCCCCCCGTTATATTTTTTTATTTTGAAACAATAATTTCAAATTATTCTGTGAATTTATTTTTTACCGATTGTATCAGTAAACATTTTTCTTAAGCCATCTCTATCTTTAACTAATTGTTCCCATTTAACTTTTATACTATTTCCAGTTATTTCAGAAGTTTTGATTGCATCATAAGGAATTTCAGAGAAATCTTTTAATACAGAGTGCATCCAGCCCTTAACTATATATTTTTGACCTTCTTCTGATAAGAACCATTTTGAAATGGCCTCAGCTGCTTTTGTATTTTTATTTTCAGTTAATTTTTCATCTACAACCATAATTGGTGAAGGAACTACAATTGTTCCGTCTTTAGGATAAATAACTTCAAGAGGTGATTTTTCTTCTTCTCTCTTCTTAAGAACTGACTCTTCAAGAATCATAAGTTCATCCATTTCTCCTGTTTCAAGTTTAGCTAAAGCTACACTTCCAGCCTCAACAGCAACTTTTTTATTAGCTAATTTTGTAAAATATTCTTCATTATATTTGTCCTTCAATCCACTAACTGCTGCAAGAGCTGTACCTGATTTTAATGGGTCTGACATTGATATTTTGCCTGCCAATGTTTCTTTTTCTGCAAATTCTTTAAAACTTTGAGCAATGTCTTCCTTCTTAGTTTTTTCAGGATTATAAGCTAATACCATATTAGAAATTCTAACAGGATACCAATAACCTTCTTTATCATATTCAAAGGCTAATTTATCCTTGTTTTCAATTTCAAATTTATGTAAAATCTTCTTTTCCTTTAACTCATAAGCATAAGATGGTTCTGCAACCATTATTATATCACAAGCAAGTTTTCCGGCCTCGATTTCCCCTGCAACTTTTGTTTGTAAAGTACCTGTTCCACCTTGGAAAAATTCAACTTCACAGTTAGGGAATTTCTTTTTAAGAGCAGGTTTCATATTATCTATTATATCTTCATACATTGAAGTATAGATTCTTACCTTACCTGTAACTTCTTCATTTGATTTCATATTGTTACTTACTTCATCTTTTTTTTCTGTCTTTGCTCCACAAGCAGTAGCACCAATCATTAATGCAGATAGCATAAGTGCTAAAAATTTTTTTCTCATAAAATCCTCCTAACGAAAAATATTATATTTTTAATTGTATAAACAATCTAAACTGATTATACTAAATTTTTATAAAAAAATCTACAATTTTTTAATATTTTAACAAAATAATTTCCTTTTAACAACATTGATATGTATAAAAGTAAAAATATAAACTATTGTTTAAATATTTAAAACATAACAAAAACGAAACAAACAAAAAAGAGAATATCCTGTATAATTAAAACAACAAATAAGTTAACTATATATTTCTTAAAACTATTCTATGATTATCAGTATCAGATATAAATATATTTTTATCATCTTTAAAACAAGCACATCTTGGCAATGAAAATCTTTTATAACCTAAACCTCTTTTTTCACCAATACAAGATAATACATTCATATCATTAATATTATCAATAATATAAATCTTAGAATTACCGCTATCTACAATTAGATACTTATTAAATTCTTTACAAAAATATCTAGGCTTTTTTAACTTAATATGATGCCCATTTAAATTTACATTTTTTATAACTTTAAAACTTTTATCTATATTTACTTCAACAACAGAATTATTACCAGTATCAGCAACTAAAAATTTAGTTAAAGAAGAAAAACTCACACTATGTATATCCTTAAATTTATAATTTACTAAAGAACTATCAAATATTAAATTATAATTTTCAATTGAATATACCACAAATTTGTTTGAAGATGATACTAATAAATAATTATCTTTTAAAATAGCTGATTGTAACCAGTCCTTTTTATCAAAATTATTATTAAACAATTCAGAACTAAACTCAATATATTCTTTTAATTGGTAATCATAATATATTAATCTACGATTTTTACTATCTGTAATCAATAATTTTTCTTCATTCCAACTAACATATCTTGGAAATTGAAGACCTTTGCCATTAAATTTAGTTAATACTGTTAATACTTTATTATTTTTCATTATTTTTATCTCATTATTTCCACTATCGGCTATAGCTAATAGTTTATATTTTTTTGACCATGCTATCACTCTAGGAAAATTAAAAATAGAAGATTCTATTATGGAATTACCATAAACTGATTTAGTTTTCCCAGTTTTTGTATTTAATAAAATAATATTAAGATTCGAACCTTTACATTGAGCAATTAAAATTTTATCTCCATAATATCCCATTATAGACGGAGCCCAAAAGCCATATTTTAAATTACCGACTTTAGATGTATTACCATATATTTTTAAAATCTCTTTATTTTTAGAAACACTTATAATCCTATGACCTCTTTGTTCTGAAATTATATATTCGTTTTTATATTTCATGGCAGAAACAGGTATAAACAATCTATTATTTTCATATCCTGGATCATCATATTTACCATATGTCCACAAAATTTCACCACTAAAACTAATTTCATGTACACAATTCGCAGATGCATCAACTATCAATATTCTTTCATCTAAAATTTCAAACCAAAAAGGTTCTATAAAAAAATTTTTATCAAGATATATTATTTTATCAACATTAAAAGTTTCTAAACTCAAAAAAACTAATCTTAATTTTGTAGTAGAAAATATAATATTATTATTTACTACTTTTAAATGTATTAACTTTTCATCACTTTCTAAGCTATAAAAACTTTTTCTTAAGCATCTTTTCTTTAATTGTTCTTCATATTTATATATTGAATTATCTCTTTTAGAATAATAATATGCACCATTTTTTGACTCAACATAATAATCAACTTGATTATCAATTTTTATTTTTTTTATTTCTACAATATCTAAATTATAATCATAATCTATTTTATATACATATTTATTTTCTTCTATAAAAATGTATTGTCCTTTTTCTGAAACACCTAAATATTTAATATAATTGTTTTTATTTTCAATAAAATTTCTACAATACTTAATACCTATATCTTCCTCTTTCACTTTATTTCCTACACTTTCTTGCTATAATAATTTTTATTTCATTAAATAAAAATTTTCCTTCTTTTTTAAATTCATATTTATAATATTGCTTCTTTATACGTTCTAATGCGTTCACTGTCATGCCATTTTCTCGAATCAAAACATTATATGAATTTAATATTTTAGGATCAAATTTATTTTTTTTTAATATTTCAAATAAAGATTCTTTATCATTAGTTAACTAATCTAATCTTAAAATTTTATATCATTATTATACCATATTTCCTGTTTAGATATTTTTTCAAAGGTGAATATGGTGAAATAAATATTATTTCGCACAGGAATAGCGAAATTATATTTATTATACTATAAATGCAAAATCATTTAAATTATTTATAATTGTACATTTGTAAATGATGTGATACCAAGAGTACAAAAAAAGAGAGATTTTTTATGAAAAATTGTCTCTCTTTTAATTTTTTATTAAATTTTTGAAATAATCACTTCACAAATTTAAATAAAGATAAATGATAATCAAAAGTTTATTCTATCTCTATTTTACTTCATCCATTCATCAAATTTATTCAAGGTTTTTTCTCTGCCCATATCTGTAACTTTTATAATATCATTTTCTATATAGGCAAGTTTTTTATTTATAATACTCTTTAAAACTTTTTCAAATTTATTTTTTGCATAACACAAATGCTCATTTATTTTTACAACATTACACTCGATGTCAGCTCTTTCAGTATTTTCATGATTTATAATATGAAGCATCATTGTAACCTCTGCAAATTCAGTTCTTTTTCTACTTTCATTTACAATCTTTCTTATAATTCCGTTTCTCGGCTCAAATATGAATACCAAGAAAAAGATTATTCCATTTACAACGGCTATTGTTCCGGCGATTGAAAGGTCGTAAATATATGCACAGTAAAATCCCAACACACTACTTAAAACTCCGACAAATACACTTATAACTATCATCTTCTTTAAATCGTGAGTCAAAAGATATGCACAAGCAGACGGCACAACCATATATGAAATTACAAGAATTGAACCAACGGCGTTAAAAGCACCAACTGTTGTAATTGAAACTAAACTCATCAAAGCGTAATAGATAACGACAGGTGCAAAGCCTGAAATCAAACTCAAATTTTTATCGAATGTAGAAATTTTTAATTCTTTAAAGAAAACTCCAATAAAAATTAAATCTATTAAAAATATTACTGCCATAACAAAAATAACTTTTGAGCCCTCATATCCAAAAAATTCTATTCTTGGAATTACAGAGAAAGCAACTTCTCCGACCAAAACGGAGTCAATACACAAATGTACTCCTCTTAAAAATTTTGAAATTATTATTATCGCAATACTAAATAAAAAAGGAAATACAAGTCCGATTGATGCATCTTCGTGTAAAGTTGTCTTTTGGTTTATGAGTTCCGTTAAAAATACCGTAAGTATTCCAACAAGTCCTGCTCCAACAATCAATAAAGGACTTGTTAAATCTTTTGTAATGAAAAATGCAATTACAATTCCAAGCAAAATTGTATGTGTTATGGAATCTATCATCATTGACATTTTTCTAAGAATCAAAAATGGTCCAAGCAATGAGCAAGCAGCTGAAACTAAACTAACAGCTATTAAAATTTCTAATTGTCGCATTTAGTCCCTCCTTGCATTGTTCTCTTTTTAACAAACAAAATCCCTTTTTTCGGCGAAAATAATATACTGAAAAATACAATTATACTTGCAACTATCGTTATGACAGGTCCGGTTGACAAGCCTTTGTAGTACATACTTATAAATGAACCGACTATTCCTGAAAACGCGCCGAAAATTCCTGATAAAATCATCATAATATTAAATTTGTCAGTCCATTGTCTTGCTGCAACCGGTGGTGCAATAAGCATTGTACTCATAAGAATTACTCCAACTGATTGAATTCCCATTACAATGGAAATAACGAGTAAAACTATTAAAATTCCAGTCATTATATTTATCGAAAAGCCTTTTGTTTGTGCAAATTCAGGGTCGAATGAATATAACTTCAACTCTTTCCAGAATAATAAAATTACAAATAAAACTAAAATAATTATTCCAATTAAAAAATAAATATCCTTTTTTAAAAATGCAGCAGCTTGACCGAATATGAATTTATCGAGACCTGCTTGATTTGTATTTGCTTTTCTTTGAATAAGTGCAAGCAGTACAACACCAAGTCCAAAAAATGTTGACAAAACTATTGCCAATGCGCTATCAAACTTTACTTTTGACTTCAAATCTATTCCAAAAATGAGAAGTGCCGATACAACTCCGGCAATAAATGCTCCTAAAAGTAAAAATTCTAAATTTTTAATTCCAAGC
This sequence comes from Parvimonas parva, assembly GCF_016552165.1. Taxonomy (GTDB): domain Bacteria; phylum Bacillota; class Clostridia; order Tissierellales; family Peptoniphilaceae; genus Parvimonas; species Parvimonas parva. The sequence goes on from NZ_JACVDA010000004.1 coordinate 34,072, forward strand.
ACCATAAAGGCAATACAAACTCCCGGAAGTGTTGAATGGCTAATTGCATCACAAATAAGCCCTTGTTTCTTTACCGTAACATAAACTCCCATAACTCCACTTAAAAGCCCCAAAAGTCCGGAGCCTATTGTAATCATCAAAAAAGTATAGTCCGTAAGTAAATCTAAAATTCCATTCATATCTACACCCTGTAAGCCTTATTTATATTTTCTTCTATAAAAACGTCCTTGACTGAGCCTGATGCAACAACTAATTTATTTAAAAGTACAACATCATCAAAATATTCTTCAACTGTTCGTAAATCGTGATGAACAACTACGATAGTCTTTCCTGAATCTCTAAGCTCTTTTAAAATTTTCATAATTTCTTTTTCAGTCTTGGCATCAACACCCTTTAAAGGCTCGTCAAGAAAATAAATTTCGCTGTCTTGAACCAATGCTCTTGACAAGAAAACTCTTTGTTGTTGTCCTCCTGAAAGGTCGCTTATTTGTCTGTCAACATATTCTTCCATACCAAGTTTTTTTAAAGCCTCTAAAGATAATTCTTTCTCTTTCTTTCCGGCTCTTTTTATCCAACCGAGTTTTCCGTAAGTTCCCATCATAACAACGTCCAGTACATCGGTTGGAAAGTCCCAATCCACAGACTCACTCTGTGGTACGTAGGAAATATTTTTTCTAAATTCCTTATAAGTTTTATCGAAAAATAAAATTTTTCCTGATGAAATAGGAATCAAATTTAACATCGCCTTTAACAAAGTCGATTTACCGGCACCATTCGGACCTAAAATCGCAGTAAGTTTGCCTTTTTTAATATCCAAATCAACGTCCCAAACAACAGGTTTTGAATAATAGGCAATAGTTAAATCTTCAACCTTTACAGCTATATCGTTCATTTTTTTCCTCCAAAATACAAAAATCTCCCACTACAATAAGTATATATAATTAGGAGATTTTTTTCAAGTATTATTTTAAAGCATTAACTATAGTATCAATATTATATTTAAACATTGAGATATAAGTATTTTCTTTTGTATTATCATCTCCCAATGAGTCGGAATATAATTCTCCACCTATTTTTACATTATGACCTTTAGCTTTACAAGATTCAACTAAAGATTCAATTGTTTTCTTAGGAACTGAAGATTCAACAAAAACTGCTTTTATTTTTGTTTTAACTAAAAAATCTGAAAGTTTCTTTATATCAGCTGCACTTGCTTCTGATTCTGTACTAATTCCTTGAATTGCTTCTACTCTAAAACCGAATTCCTTTGCAAAATAGTTAAAAGCGTCATGAGCAGTAACTAAAACTCTTTGATTTTCCGGTAACTCTTTAACTTTTTTATTTATATAAGCAGAAAGTTCATCAAGTTCTTTTTCATATTTTGCAAGATTTTTATCAATCTCAGCAGATTTTGAGCTATCAGTTTTCTTTAAACCTTCAGCAACATTCTTTGCGGCAACTTTCCAGTTTTTAATACTGAACCACATATGAGGGTCGTTTGGACCTGCACCTTCTTCTTCCCAAGGAAGTAAATCTTCTTTTGGAATATTGTTAGCGGCAGTTACAACATTTTTATTTTGTTTTTCCAGACCTTGTAAAACTTCTCCCATTTGACCTTCCAAATGTAATCCGTTTACAACAACAACATCAGCCTTTTCAAGTTTTTCAACATCTCCAGCAGTCGGTTTGTATAAATGAGGGTCAACCCCCGCTTTCATCATTCCTTCAACTTCAAAATTATCTCCACCTATTTGCTTTACCAAGTCTGTAAGCATTGTACTTGTAGCAATAACTTTTTTCTTTTCAGCCTTTTGCTCAGTTTTCTTTTCTTCCTTTTTCATTTTATCGTCAGCTTTCTTTGTACAAGCTCCCAAAACTCCTACTGAAAGCACTAACGCAAGTAATAAAATAAATTTATTTTTCATACTTTTCCTCCTAAATTTTTCTTGAAGAATATTTATTTTTCTCTCCTTATATATATTACCATATTTTTTAAATAATATCAATTATTATTACTTATTTTTATAAAAATATTTTTCACTTGATAAAATATTAATTTTTCAACATTTTATAATTACAGATTATAATTTTTTGTACAATAAACACCCTTACACGATGCTTTGCATCGAGTGGATAACTTAGAACCTTGTTATTTCATAACAAAAAAAGCACTCTTTCGAGTGCCTTTTACTAATCCCAACTTGGTGGATTTGTTTTTGTTTCTGTATTTTTGAAATATTCGTATTCAGTAAAGCCCATCATTCTTGAAATTAAAACCAATGGGAATACTAACATTGTCCTGTTAAATTTAGTAACAGTATCATTGTAAACCATTCTTGAATTTTTAACATCTTGTTCATAAGAGTCAATTTTATCCATTGTATTTAAATACAATGTATTGGCTTTTAATTCCGGATAATTTTCAACAACTACTGCAAGTCTTGAAAGAGCTTGTGTAAACATATTGTTATCAGCCTCAATATCTTTTACTGTACTGTTACTGTTTACGCCACCTCTTTGTGCAATTACATTTTTCAATGTTTCTGATTCATGTTCAGAATACTTTTTAGTTGCATCAATCAAAGATTTTAAAGCGTCCCATCTTGATTCAACATTTGCTGCAATTTGTCCCATTGCATTCTTAACCATTTCTCTTAGTCTTATAAGTTTATTATATCCTGCTATAATCCAAAGTACTAAAAGAACTACAATCCCTAAAATTATATACAATATCATTGTACATTCCTCCTTTTATATTATCTAGTGCCACCACCGGAGCCTCCACCAAAAGAGCCTCTACCTCCACCTCTGCTGGAGAAACCTCCTCCACCACTTGATGAACTTGCAACAGCAGTTGAATAAGCATCTACAAATGTATTTGAGAATACTGATGAATATATCATCGCAGTATGTAACGAATTTACATCGACATCATATTCTTCCAAAACTTCCGGTGCTAATTTCTTTAATTGTTTTTGAACTTCCTCTGCAACATCAAAAAGTGTCGCATAAATTAATAAATCTTTCCAAACTTTTATTTCTGAAACTTCTCTTTCACTTAAAAGAGTAAAATCTTTCAAATAATTATAGTAACCAACTAAATTTTTAGTAAACTCTTTACCATTTTCGTTATATTCCAACAAAATTTTTCCGTTATCTTTTTTACTTAAAAAACCATTTTGTATTAAAAAGGCTTTAGAATTTTTGTCAAAAACTCCAGTTACTCTTTTAAATTCACTTCTATTTTTCTCTTTAGATAAATACTTTTTAAATTCATTTTGTTGTAAAATTCTGTCCTCACTTGACGCAACTTCAACCATATCAAATAAACTTTTTTCATTTTCATCTTCAAAATTATATTTTATATGGTCATTTATCTTCAAAGACATAGTTTCTTTTTTAAATATAAATCCCGTTTCTTCAGTTATAGGAATCAAAAGTTTATCTTGTATCCATTTTAAGAAATAGGCCCTTATCATAGACTTATCAGAATCAAACTTTGCACTATCCAAAACCATTGATAAGTTTTTCCATTCATTAGTTGGCAAACTTCTATAATATTCACCCTTTAAATCGCCTTTTTTATATCCACCTTTAATTCTTTTACTTTTAAAAGAACCTCTTAAAAGTGGTATAATTGCTAAAATATATAACAATTTATATAACTTCTTAAAACTGAAGGCACTTTGTTTTGTAGTTTTTTTATATTGTGAGCCTTTAAAAGCCATATCTTTATAATATGAAAAGTCTTTATTTATTTTTTCTCCAGAAATTATTTCCCCTTTATTTAACTGAGTTAAAATAGTTACATAGTTTGAACTTCTAAGACCTTCTAAAGTTTTAAAAACTATTTTACCATCAATAAATTCAATTTTACCTTTATTACCAAAAGCCCAAATTTTAGAATTTGTATTGTCAAATTTTCCGTCTTCCTTTGAAATACTAACGCTAACTTTTTGTGGAGGAGCAGATAAGCTGTCATTTACAAATTTCCAGAAAATCATATCTGAATCATTTAACAATTTTACAAAATTTGTAACTTTATATCTTAAAACAAAAGTATTTCTTTTATATTCTCCAAAGCCGAAACAAAGTTCATAACCATTTGAAGTTTTAACAACTCCAGACTTTTTCGCCTTTTGTGCTCTACTTGCTTTTGTATTCCAACCAAACCCTAGTGATTCATACTGAATTTCTTTTCCATTTAAAATTTCTGAAACTTTAAAATCTTTAATTTCACTTTTTCCTAAATTTTCAATCGGAATATAGTATTCAGTTCCCTTAGTTGGCTTGAAATCCATAATACTTTCAATATCTGCACTACCGTCTTTATTAATTTTTACATTTATTTTATTTTCATAAAAATCATCTGCAAAAGCATTTGAAAGTGGTATCGCTAAGATACTAATCAGTATAAAAGAAAATACAAAAAACTTTTTTACGAAATTTCTAAAATTTTTCATAAAAACCTACCCTAATCTTCTTAAAACCTCTTCTTTACCTAAAATTTCCAAAATATTTGAAAGTTCAGGACCATGAACTTGACCTGTAAGCAATGCTCTAACAGGCATATATAAATCTTTCCCTTTAAATCCTGATGCTTTTTGAATTTTTTTCATAAAGCCTTTAGCAACTTCATCATCAATTTCTTCAATTTGAGATAATTCTTCTCTGATTTTTTCTTTCAAAATTTCTATATGAGCAACATTTCTCATTTCCACAGCATCTTGTTCAACTTCAACATCTTCAAATAAAAATCTTGATTGTTCAACTATTTGTGGAAGTCTTGAAATAGATTCTTGGAAAGTCTTTGTGATAAGAAGAAGTCTTTGTTCACAAACATCTTCCTTAACAAAACCTGCATCAACTAAATATGGTTTAACAAGTTTAGCAAGTTCTGAAATTTCCATTTTTCTAATGTATTGAGCGTTAACCCAATCAAGTTTGTCAACATCGAAAACTCCACCGGATTTTGAAACTCTTTCAAAAGAGAATTGTTCAACCATTTCTTCTAAAGATAAAATTTCTTCATTACTTTCAGGACTCCAACCAACAAGCGCAAGATAATTTATAAGTGCCTCAGGTAAATAACCCTTTAATCTGAAATCTTCAACAGATGCATCGTCATTTCTCTTAGATAATTTTTTACCACTCTTATTTAAAACTGTTGGTAAATGAACGAAAGTCGGTTTTTCAAAACCTAATGCCTCATATAGATAAATATGTTTAGGAGTTGATGAAATCCATTCATCTCCTCTAACAATATGAGTAATTCCCATTAAATGGTCATCAATAACAACTGCAAAATGATAAGTTGGAAAACCGTCAGCTTTGATTAAAACTTGGTCGTCCATATCATTTGTATTTATTGTGATTTTTCCTTTGATAACATCTTCAAAAACTATATCTCTATTTTCAGGTAACTTTAATCTAATTACATAACTTTCTCCATTTGCAATTCTCTTTTTAGCATCTTCAATGCTAATTCCCTTGCAAAGTCCGTCATATCTTGGAATCTTTCCGTCAGCTTTTTGTTGATTCTTTATATCGTCAAGTCTTTCCTTACTACAGAAACAATAATAAGCATATCCTTTTTCTATAAGTTCTTCTGCATATTTATTATAAATTCCTTTTTCAACTCTGTCAGATTGAATGTAAGGACCACATTCTCCAACTTCAGTAATCTTATCGTTTTCGTCTAAGCAAACTCCTTCGTCAGCCTCAACGCCTGACCACTTAAGCTCATGAATTAAATTTTCAATAGCTCCTTCAACATATCTTGTTCTGTCTGTATCTTCAATTCTAAGTAAAAATTTTCCACCTTTTTGTTTAGCATATAAATAATTATAAAGTGCAGTTCTAAGTCCTCCTATATGTAAATATCCTGTTGGACTTGGTGCAAAACGTAATCTAACCATTTTCTTTTCCTCCTAAAATAATGAATATAATCTCAAGATAATTATATATCAATTATATTAATTTGTAAAGGTTTTTAACAAAAAATCAAGCTCAAATGCATACATAAAAACCATAAATCTGTAACGATTACATTTTATACTTGCAATTCGTTAAAATATTAATTCTATTTATATATAATACATTATTAATATAATAAAAATAACTCTTTACTCTACTCTTTCTAAAACAAATAGGCACAATTTTACATATTGCAAATAAAATATTACATCTATTCTTATTAAATTTCAATTTATTTAACATTTGAAACATCCCCCATCAAATTAGCTATATGATGAGGAATCATAGAAACTTGCATTGACATTTCAACATGATAATTTTTATCTATACATTCATCCCAATACTCAAGATGCTTTTTATCTATCCACGAATCAGACTCTTCCACTCTTATTCCATTTTCTCCCTGAATTGAATACCAATAAAGATACTCTTCATTATCACATTTTTCTCGAAAAATAGTTTCTACATACATTTTCTCTCCGTCCAAAGTAAGTAATACTTCCTCCATATTTTCATTTAAAAAATTCATCCACTTATCTACTACTTCCGACTTCCCTTTTCTGACACGAAATCGTGATAATTCTATATTCATACTTTCCTCCAAAAATAGTACTTTTTTTATATTTTACTTTCTAAAAATTTACAATATTCTAAATTCCAACAAAAACTTCGACAACTTTTCTTATCTTTTCTAAGACTATTTCTTTTTTCTTTTCTCTTACTCCACCTCTTCTGGATAGTGGGGGGATTATTCCGTCTAATTCATCTCCTGCATATTCCACATATCCTTTTGATACGGATTTTTCTATAAATCTGTTGGCTTTTTCGTTTAGATTTTCTTCAACAATTAGTTGATTAATTTTAACTACTTTTTCTTTTTTTGCAAAATCATAAAAAGTTTCAATAATATCGTCAGTATTTTTCAACTCTGATAATCTTGTCTTGCTTATAAATTCCATAATTAAATCTTCTTTTGCTCTTGTTCCAAGGCTTGATCTGATTACTCTACGAACTTCAGCTTTTAAACTTTCGATATCGTCATTTTCTCTTGCCTTTTCAAGAATCAAAGCTAAAATATAATCTAGATTAATTTCGTCAGTTTTTAACAAATCAATTTGAAATTCAACATCTGAAAAGTCTATTTGTTCCCCTTCAGCTTCTTTACTTCTTCTTTCATTTAAAATGCTTTCTCTGATATCTACATATACACTTTTCATGTCTTGCATTTGTCTATCAGAAATAATTTTTTCAAAACTTTCAAACTCATCAAAATTTCTAAGAATATTCTCAGCCTTTAATAGTTCTCCAAAAAGCTGTACAAATTCTTTTTTATCAGCATCAAGAACAATTTCAGTTGGATCAGGAAATTTTGCAATTATTTCTTCACATATATCCTTATACCCTTTAAATTTCTTTCCTGTTTCTTCATCTGTAAAACCGTTGATATATTCGTCATAACTCTTTTCTAAAATTACATTGACACTATTTTCATCTCCAAAAGTTTTAATCGCATCTTCTGTAGCTTTTTCCAAATTTCTAAAACATACAATATTTCCAAAAGTTTTTACTTTATTTAAGATACGATTAGTTCTTGAAAATGCTTGAATAAGTCCGTGATATCTTAAATTTTTATCTACAAATAGAGTATTTAATGTAGGTGCATCAAAACCTGTTAAAAACATTCCAACTACAATAAGCAAATCAACTTCTTTGTTCTTTACTCTATTAGATAAATCAGAATAATAATTTTGAAATTCCTTTCCTTCAGTTGAAAAATTTGTTTTAAAAAGTTTATTATAGTCATTTATTGCCCTATTCAAGAACTCTTTTGCTGTCGAATCCATAGCCGACGGTTCAAAATTTTCATCCTCTATTTCTCCAATTGCAGATGGGTCTTCATTGGCGGAAAAACTATAGATTGTAGCAACTTTTAATCTCTTTTCTTCCGGTAAATCCTCTTGTTGTTTTTGAAATTCTTCATAATACAATTTTGCAGCCTCTACACTCTGAACAGCAAACATCGCATTGAATCCATTTAATCTTCTGTGTTTTAAATCATAAAACTCATTTCTATGTGTCTTAGTATCAAAAACTTTTAAAACATATTTTGTAATTTCAGAAATTCGGTCAGGATGCATTAACATTTTTTTCTCTAATTTCTTTAGCTTTTCCTCATCCATTTCCATTTCATACTCTTTAAATTTAGGAGTAATATTATTATAGTCAACCTTGAATTTTAAAACTTTTCCGTCTCTAATCGCATCGGTAATTACATAACAATGCAGTTGTGCACCGAATGTTCCTGAAGTCGTATCTCCTTTAAGAGAATTTTCAGGAAAAATAGGTGTTCCAGTAAATCCAAATTGATAATATTTTTTAAATGATTTTCTAATATTTTTTTGTGCATCTCCAAACTGTGAACGATGACATTCATCAAATATAAGAACACAATGTTTATCATAAATTGGATGATTAGGATTTTTCTTTACAAATTCATTTAACTTTTGGATTGTAGTAACAACAATTCTATTGTCATCCTTTTCAATGGATTTTTTAAGTTCTTTAGTGTCCTTACTTCCATTTACACTATCTTCTTGAAATCTTTTATATTCTTTCATAGTTTGATAGTCCAAATCTTTTCTATCAACTACAAAAAACACTTTATCAATAAAATCAAGACTAGTTGCAAGTCTTGCAGTCTTAAAAGAAGTTAGAGTTTTGCCGGAACCCGTTGTATGCCAAATAAAGCCACCAGCTTCAGCAGTTCCTGCTTTTTTACCCTCATAACTTGACTTTATTTTCCATAAAATCCTTTCGGTAGCTGCTATCTGATAAGGTCTCATAATAAGCAAAGTGTTACTTGCATCAAAAACACAATATTTTGTAAGCACTTCAAGAATAACTCTTTTTTCAAAAAATGTTTTAGTAAAATCTTCTAAATCACGAATAACCTTATTTTTAGCATCTGCCCATTCACAAGTAAATTCATAATTATTTTTATTTTTTGCAGTTGTATTTGCAAAATATCTCGTATAAGTTCCGTTGGAGATTACAAAAATTTGCACAAATTTATAAAGAGAATGATCTAAATTAAAACTCTCTTTACTATATCTGTGAATTTGATTAAATGCTTCTTGTAAAGGTACTCCTCTTTTCTTTAACTCTATATGAACTAAAGGCAAGCCATTTACTAAAATAGTTACATCATAACGATTTTGATTTCTATCTCCTCCAATGACTTGATTTACAACTTGTAAAAAGTTATTGTGAATATTATTTTTGTCAATAATTTTTATATTTAGTAGATGTCCGTCATCAAAAGTAAAATCGTAGATATAGTCCTCTTGTATTTTTCTGGTCTTTTCAACCATTCCTTCATTAGGAGCATCTAAATACTCAATTAAAAATCTTTCCCACTCTGAATTTGAAAAAGAAACATTATTCAATCTTTCGATTTGAACTTTTAAATTCGCATACAATTCATCACTAGTCTTGAAATTTTCTCTTTCATAACCTTGAGCAACTAAATTAGCTATCAACTCTCTTTCAAGCTCAGCTTCACTTTGATATGAGCCTTCGCCAACTCTATTATTTTTGTCATAATGTGCTAAGATAATTCCTCCTGTCATCTCAGCAATGGTTGACACACTGTATTTACTCGTATCCTCTGACATCTAAACACTCCCTCCATAAGTTTTAGAAACATATTCTAAAAATTCTTCCAATTTCTTCACTACTTCTTTATCTGATTTTTCAATCCATCTTTTAGGAATGCTTTCATATCCAAATTTTGCACCGGCAATACTTCCTGCTATCCCTGCAATTGTATCTGCATCTCCGCCGTGATTTACAGCACCAATGATACAATCTTCAAAAGATTTCTTTTCACTCCAATAAATAGCATTGTTGAAAGTATTGATAATATATCCACTGGGCTCTAAAAGAACTCTCTTTTTTAGACTTATACTCTTTCCTAAAATGTGAGCTTTTATAATTTCAGTATATTCCTTTAAAATATTTCTACAAATATCATTATTATGCGTAATATCTCCCTGAATAAAATTAATTTCTACAGATTTTTCTGAATTTAATAATGCACAAGGCAGAGCTCTCATAAGACTTCCATTCCCCAAAGCAGTATTATCCTCTGCAATATAATTTCCGGACTCCTTATAAAAAGCTAATGCTCTCCTACATTGATTTCCGATGTCTTTAGGATTAGTATCATACCAATAAACAAAACGATTAGCCACATCTTTCTTAAAATTCTTAAAATCATTTTTCATAAGAACTTCCATAACACAAATTGACATCTGTGTGTCATCTGTAACTTCTCCAGCCTTTAAGTCGAGCCAACCTCCACCTACTATATCAGTAAGTTTTGCGTATTCACTTTTTATTTCAGCCTCACTCATAAATTCAGTAGTTGCTCCCATTGCATCTCCAATCGCAAAACCATAGAGCGAACCCTTTAACCTGTCTTTAATATTATTCATACATCCTCACTTTAAATTATCTATCAAAACTTAATAGCTTTTCTCTGTAATACTCATATTGCTTTTGTCTTAATTCAATTTCCTTTGGCAATAAACCTTTTGTATCAGCTAGCAAAGATTGAAATTTATCAAGAATTTCAACCACTTTGTTTTGAATTTCAATAGGTGGTAAATCTATTCTTAATTTATTCAAAATAGTCTGTGTAAGACTTGGTCTTGTAGAATCTGTACTTAACTTATCCATATCATAATTTTCGATAAAATAATATAAATACTTAGGTATAATTTTTTTGTCATCTATTTCTGTATAAAAAATAGTATCAACATTCCAAAATGGCTCCTCTATATAAAACACATTATCTATTGAACCCTTTCTTGGAATTAGTACAGTAGGTTTATTATATGAATATTTATCGACAAAAACATTCATTTTCCCACCACTACCATATACAGGTATGTTCCCATTTCCTAAAGCTTTCCAATCTTTTCCATTCTTTATTTTTGTGATTTCTCCAAGAGTAGTTACCTTTAAACTATACCCCCCCCCCCCGAGAATTTCTGGGTTATTTGACAATTTATTCAAATATTCTTCGCTTAAAAGCATATCTCTATAATATTCATACTGTTTAGTTCTAGCCTGTAATTCAGCCTGTAATTCAGTAACATAATTTGTAAATTTGTCAAGTATTTTTACAATTTTTTCTTGAGTTTCTATTGACGGAATAGGTATTTGCAATTGTTCTATTTCACTTTTAGCAATTGTCTTTCTAGTATTTCCAAATACTCTTTTATATAATTTTTCTCTAAAATTTTCACTTTGAAATAAATAATTTAAATAACAAGACGTAATAAAAGATTTATTTTTTAAGCGAACTCTCATTATATGGTATGAATATACAGTATTAAAAATATCCTCAGTTGCTACCCCTGACCTAAAAATATCGTCTGTGGTCTCAGAACTGGGAGTAACAAATATATCTCCAAACTCAATATTACAATTTTGTATTTTATTCTCTGGTGCCGTAACATTCATCGTAGGAATATTAGAATTAATATATTGATTTTTATATACATCCATATAATTTAAAAGTTTTATAGGTGACTCTCCCAAAACTTTTTTCTTATCTACTCCTGCTCCTGTTATTTCTGCTATTTCCCCAAGTTTTTTCCATTCAACTTTTTCATTTTTTAGTAATTCATATATTTTACTCATCTTCGAGCTCCTTTACAATTTCGTTTATTGAGCTTCTTAATTCGTCTATTTTCTTTACTGTTTCTTCAATTTCTTTGTTTAGAACTTTTATGTCGATTTTTTCTCTGGTATCTTCTTTTTCAACATAAGTAGAAACGGATAAGTTGTAGTCATTTTCTTCTATTTCCGTTCTATCCACATATCTTGAAAAATATTCTTTATCAGTTCTGTTTCTAAATTCTTCTACTATTGCACTTATATTTTTTTCTTCCAAGATATTGTTATTTGTTTCTTTTTTAAATTCTTTACTTGCATCAATAAAAAGCACCTTGTTTTCAGTTTTGTTTTTAGCCATAACTAATACACAAGTTGCTATTGATGTGCCGAAAAATAAATTTTCAGGTAATTGTATTACACAGTCTATAAAATTGTTGTCTATTAAATATTTTCTTATAGTTCTTTCTGCGCCTTTTCTGTAGAAAATTCCCGGAAAGCATACTATTGCAGCTCTACCATTGCTTGAAAGATAGCTTAGTGAGTGCATAATAAAAGCATAGTCTGCATAAGATTTCGGTGCTAATTTTCCTGCAGGAGCAAAACGTACATCATTAATTAAAGTCGGATCTGCATCACCTATCCATTTAATTGAATATGGAGGATTTGAAACAATCGCATCAAAAGGCTTTTCGTCATTATGTAGCGGATTAAGCAATGTATCTCCCCTTTTGATAGAAAAGTTATTATAATTTACATTGTGAAGAAACATATTCATACGAGCCAAGTTAAAATTAGTCATATTAATTTCTTGACCAAAAAAACCCTCTTCTATGATATGGTCGTCAAATTGTTTTTTCATTTGCAAAAGTAAACTTCCACTTCCCTCTCGTGTCAAGCGAATGACACAAAATATATTGTCTATTTTTAGACAACAAAAGAGAGTGATTTCTCACTCCCTCTTGCGTCTATTTCCATATGATTTTCTGAACAATGCTTCCCTCACATAGGACAGAGTCAATATACTTTTCCATTAGCTCCCTTGTAAGCTCATTATCCTTAACTACCTCATCTTGTTTAGAAAGTTCCGCTATTCTTTCCGATAGGCTTTCAAGTGCTTTGTCGATACTCTTTTTACTTTCTATGAATTTGAGCTTTGTCATCTTGCCGAGTTTGTATTTTTCAAAGTCTGAAGTCTTTTTAGCTTCAAGTCTTTCGACTTGTTTTTCCAAATCTTTAACGCTTATCTTATCCTTTTGCTCAGCTTTAACCTCACCATATTTTTCTTTAATAAGAGCTAAAACCTGCTCTTCAAGTTTCTCCGCTCTTGAATTCTTATGTTCCACATTGTTGCATTTGCAAATTCTACAATGAAAATACTTGTGTACCCTCACGCTTCCATCAAGCCTCGGTCTTTTCGACTGAACAAATCCCAATATATGATTACAAGTAGGGCATTTAGCAAATCCTTGAAGTGGTGAATGCTGTCTCCAAGGATAATCAGTATTCTTACCTTTAATAAAGCGTCTGCTTTCTTTTATGGCTTGAACCTTATCAAATTCTTCCTGAGAGATAATAGCTTCATGATGGTTATGCACCCTGCCCCATTCCTCTTTTGGATGGAATTTGAAGCTTCTGGGTGTCAACACTGATTTTTCTTGCATATTGAAGACATAAGTACCTGTGTAATTTTCGTTTGAGAGCATATCCGTTACAGTTCCGTTTGTCCAAGTAGGATTCTTTCTGTTTTCAGAAGATACGATGTTATACTCGTAGTCCATATTGGTAAGTTCTTTTTTACGCTCATTCGGTGTAGGTATATTCTCAGCATTCATTACGGCTGCAATCTTTCTTGTAGCCATTCCGCTTAAAGCTAAGTCAAATACTTTTCTGACTATCCAAGAAGTTTTTTCATCAATGATGATATTGTACTTATCAACCGGATCTTTCATATAGCCAAGTGGCGGACTCCAAGCAAGGAATTTCCCTTGCTTTTTTAGTTCCGTTGAAACCGACTTAATCTTCTGCGAAATATCCTTTGTATAGAAATCATAGAGCAACCCCTTAAACTGAATATCAAGGTCTGTTCCATTTCCTTTTTCTTTCGCACTGTCATATCCGTCATTTATGGCTATAAATCTTATGCCAAGAAATGGAAAGATATTTTCAAGGTAATCACCAAGAGCAATATAGTCTCTCATAAACCTTGAAAGGTCTTTTACGATGATTGCGTTAATCTTTCCGGACTTTACTTCCTCAAGCATTCTTTGAAAAGAAGGACGCTTTTCATTTGTTCCGGTATAGCCGTCATCAATATATTCTTCTCTTTGAAAAGACTTAAACTCTTCATTTCTATTGAGATAGTCATTCAGATATTGCCTTTGATTGATGATACTCTCGCTTTCGTCTTTCTTCATCTGATCTTCTACGGAAAGTCTGATATAAAGGGCTATCTTACTCACTTTCTACACCTCCCATCAGCATATCCATATTAAATTTGAAAATCACCTCGAAATCGTGATTGGCATAAACGATTATCTTTTCTACAAGGCTGTGAATTAAATCGCCTGAAAGCTTTTCAATTCCCTTTGCTGAAAATACATCCCTTATCCATTTAAGTGATTTTCTCTTTTCCTTTTCAAGCTCTTTTGCCTTGTTTTCAAGAGCTATTACTTCATTGTTAATTGTGGCTATATGACTTAGAGCAATTTCTCTTTTCAGTGAATAAAGCTCCCTGTCAATCTTTCCAAGGCTATATTCCTCATACGCCTTTTGAATGAACAGCTCTTCTTTCAATACCTTATCATTCAGCTTCTGGGTATCTTTTGTGGCAAGGGAAAGCCCCTCATCAAATCTCAAAGACACTCTTTCAATAAACTTTTTCTTACTTGTAGCTTTTGTAATAAACTCGGATACCTTATCACTGATAGCCTTATCTAAATCTCTTTCCATGACGAAGACACTTTTTTCTTTTTCAAGTGTTCCCGTATAGGTGTCATTTTGAAAAGAATAGTAAAGTCTATCCTGATTTTTACCATATATTCTTGTTCTTCTGAAAAGCTCTTTGCCGGTGTTATTGTTGAAAACCAAGCCCTTATATCTATTTTCATAATCTCTTTCAAAGTCGTGCATTTTAGCAGCGAAACGATGATTTTCAAGTCTTTGTTTTCTACCCTCAAGCACCTTTTCAAAATCTTCTTTTGAGATAATAGGCTCGTGAGCATTTTCAAATACTATCTGCTCATTTTCCTCTACAAAATGCTGTTTTACACCCTTTGCAAGATTTTGCTGTCTTACTCCCTGCACCAATGTGCCTGTATAGGCTCTGTTTGTTAGGATTTTAGAAATAGTAGACTTATGCCACTGCGGTTCTCCGTCAAGCCTGTAAACTCTTCCGGTCTTATAGTAAACCATACCTGTGGCATATCCTTTTCTATTAAGGTATCTTGCAACTTCATACTGACTATTACCCTCAAGTGTTAAGCGGAACATCTCTTCTACGATGAAGCGAACTTTTTCATCTATCTCTAATTTCTGTCCCTCTTTCAGCTTTACAACCTTATATCCGTAAGGAGGAACAGTACCGATAAAATATCCGTTTTTTGCTCTGTTATGCTTACTTGTTTTTATCTTGACGGAAATATCTTTGGCATACATATCGTTGACGATATTTTTCAGCGTTACCTCAAATGACTTTTTAGAGTCCAAGTCCTTTACAGTATCCACCTTGTCATTAACCGAGATAAATCTAACACCTAAAAACGGAAATACTTTATCAATCAGTCTTCCCATTTCAAGATATTCTCTGCCAAGTCTTGATAAGTCCCTTATGATAATACAGTTTATCTTTCTATCCTTAATATCCTGCATCATCTCCTGAAACTGAGGTCTTTCAAAATTTGTTCCACTATATTCATAGTCTGTATATGTGTTTAAGACCTTAATGTTTTCTTTTAAGGCATATTCTTTACAACAAAGCAGCTGTGTTTCAATGGAAGAAGATTTCTCTCTCCATTCTTCTTTTCTTTCAGATGACAGTCTTGTGTAAATACCTGCTTTATAAAATACCTTTTCTGTACTATCCTCAGCCTTTTGAATGTATCTTTTGGAAGTCCTTGCCATTAGCAAACACCTCCCACCGCAAGTTTTGGCATATTCATTTCTAAGGCTTCGCCATAAGCTCTGCCTATGGTAAATACTTTCACCTTATTTTCATCTGAAGCCTTAAACTCGCATTTTTCACTGTCTAAAATTGCCTGCATTAGATTTACTGTATCCATATTATTAAAGACAAAGTTTATGGCGTTATCTTCGCCAATCTCTATGCGGTCAATGAAAGACACCAAGGATAATCTATTCAGCGTACCCTCTTCTACATTAGGAATAATATCGGAAACAAAACTACCCTTATCTTTAATTTTTTCTTTTAATTCTTCTATCGTTTTTTGCTTTGTAATAATCTGTTTCTCAATCTCCCTAATCTTAAGAAGATAATTTTTTCTAAATCTCTCAAACTCTTCTGTGGTAATAAGCTCTTCTTCCAGGTCCATATAAAGAGAGCCTCTAAGCCTTTCATACTTTTTCTTTTCCGCATTTAAGGAGTCGAAATCAGCCTTGATTGTGAGCTTAGAAATATCAATCTTACTTACCTTTTTAAGAAGCTCATTATATTTTGAAAGATAATCATTAAGAGCATGAATGGTAGCACCTATTACATAATCTTCTTTAACGCTATGCCTTGTGCATTCGCCCTTGATGTTATATTCGGAGCATATATAAAAGATGTTGTAGCCGTCTTTTGACTTGACCTTTCGTCTAATCATCGGGCTGCCGCAATCTTTACAGTAAAGCATTCCAGACAGAATACTCGGATTTTCTTTTGAAGCTTTTACATCTCGAAGCAGCATTTTATTTGCCAGTGCAAATACGGATTTGGAAACAATGCTTTCGTGAGCATTTTCTATTATGATCCAGTCATCCTTTGCTACATCGACTTCTCTTTTGGATTTGTAATTGAGCTTTGCCGTCTTGCCTTGTTCTAAAACGCCAATATATACCTTATTGGTGATGACCCTGTTGACCATCTTAGCATCCCACTTGGCATCTTTTACGATAAAGCCCGTGTTAAAGTTATCGCCTTTATTCTCCTTGTGCCTGGACGGTGTAACCGTACCTATGCTGTTTAGAAAATCAGCGATTGCTTTTGAGGAATATCCCTCAATTTTCATATCAAAAATACGGCTGACAATATGAGAAACCTCCGTGTCAACCACAAGCTTATGCTTATTCTTACTGTCTTTCTTATAACCGAATGGAGCGAAAGAGCCGATAAATTCTCCGTTTTTCCTTTTGACCTCCTTAGATGATTTTACTTTCATAGAAATATCACGGCAGTAACTGTCGTTGATAAAATTTCTAATAGGAAGTATCAGGTGGGTATCGCTCACATCAGCGTTGTCGCTGTCGTAATTATCATTTACGGAAATAAAGCGTACACCTTTTTCGGGAAATATCTTTTGTAAGTATTTGCCGGACTCGATATAATCTCTACCGAAACGGGATAAGTCTTTTACGATAATTATCTTAAACTTACCTGCGTTTAAGTCTTCAATCATATTCTTGAAGTTCGGTCTGTCAAAATTAGAACCGCTAAAGCCGTCATCTACATATTCATTAGATATGGTAATGCCGTTTTCCTTAGCGTAAGACTTGATGATTTGTCTTTGATTTGAAATAGAATTACTTTCTGAAATATCCCCGTCTTCTCTTGAAAGACGAAGATACATACAAGCGATATTATTGTTCATAAGAACCCTCCTAAAATTTTATTTTGGCAAATAGTCATTTAGGAAGATTGCTTCTACCGCTTATATTGTACCGCACCTGGATTTTTATGTCAGCCCTATAGTTTTATGACCGACCTTAAAAGGTGCATTTCAATAATATCCAGCAAATCAAGCTTTTCGCTCTTGCTGCTTGAGTAGGTTATCTTCTTCTCATAATTTTTCTCTATTTGCTTTTTATCTTCATTTTTCTTGTTTTCATTTTTCATGATCATAACCTCGCATTTAATCGAATATAAGTTTTTTGACATTGGTAGGTGCTTGGCAGCAACATAGGAATCTCACCTCCGCCTCTTATTCCAGACGAGCCGGCTTAAACTATTGAAGTATCATTATCACTACTTGTTTCAACGAACAGATTGCCACATCTGTTTTTATGTATTCTTATTTATCGCTCGCTTTCTTGTTTCCTTGATTTATCAGTATTCATAAAACCAAAATTTCTTTCAGCAGAAAGGTCATGGCGTAAGTCATAATTCTCCACAAGTAGATAAAGTCCTACCTTGGTCTATTCAGTTGTCAAAGAGCAATATTTGAAAGGGATTGTTTTCTTTACATTTTCCTATTTGCCATAAGCAGGCACATCTCTTACTCAAGAAAGTAAAGGAGGTCAAACTCCCCTTCACTTTACATAAGGAAAATTTGACCCCTTTGGTTACCAAAGTTTTAAAGTTCTTCGATAAATTTTTTCAACTTTTCAAGAATTTTGTTTCTTCTTTTGATTAAAGCCGGATGTGTAATACTTTTGAGCTTTGCCACTGAACGAACCGTTTCATCATTGAAATACAGTCTTTCGATAATATCTCTTTCTTCTGCATTAAGTCTTGATATAGCACTTCTGACTGCTTCAATCATCATCTGTGTTTCAACAATCTTTTCTACATCAACACTTTCATCAACAATATTATCTACAAAATGTCCATCATGATCCATTGAAGAAAAAAAGAGCAAGTGGTTTTTCTTGTCCACCTGCTCTAAATACTTTTCGTGTTCTTTTTCTCGCCAGTAGACTTTATATATCTGCTCGCTGACTTTAACCTTTTGCCCGTTTACATAAAGGTAATATTCTTTTGGCATTTTATTTCCTCCATTTCTTTTTGTCTGCGTTTTTAGACAAAAAAAGGAGGACTTCTGCACATAGGCATAATAAGTCCTCTGAAATGAAAGAAACTTTCTCTTTCTCTATATTTTAAATTTGATTGTTTATGATAATTACCAGTATCAAAAAGGGCTATTGTTTTTTTCTATATGAATAACCGACCCTACATAACACATAGTAATTACCTCCACTATTTAATCCATTTTTCTTTTACCTCACCTTTAAAAATACGCATTAAATCACTCCTACTTTTTCAGAATTCTTTTTTCTACTTATCGTTCTATGCACACTTATGGCAAATGGTATTGTTATAAGCGTTGTTATGAAATCCGAAACGGCTTGAGCGTATATAACACCGTTTAATCCGATAAACTGGGGCAAAACCAGAATTATAGGAATAAATACGATTCCTTGTCTACAAATATTCAAAAAGCCTCCCTCAAGGGCTTTGCCCATTGAAAGATACAATGTAGAGTAAGTAAATTGAAATCCAAATGTAACAAACATTATTACACCTGCCCTTAATGCAGGAACCGCAATTTTTAGAACATCATCACCAGTTCCGAATATTGATAATATACTTGGTGCAAAAATATAAATAATAGCAGTCCAAGCTACACAAAAAATGTTAGTCCATTTTATACAGCATTTAATTGCCTCATCTAATCTTGTATAATTTTTCGCTCCGTAATTAAAACCTGCTAACGGTTGTAATCCTTTCATATATCCAAATACTACATTTGTTCCTAATGTAACAATTCTGAGAACTATTCCCATAGCCGCAATTGCTTCTTCTCCATATAATGATGCAGACGAAGATATTTTACTGATAGATATACTTGAAAACACCTGTAGTAGAAACATAGAAATTCCTACTTTTAGAATTTCTTTATAGATACCGGATGTAGGCTTAAAATTAATTAGTCTTATTTCAAGAAAACTTTTCCCTCCTTTGAAATAAAACAGATACATTAAACCTGTTACCAATTGGGAAATTAAAGTTGCAATAGCAGCTCCTTTTACACCTAAATCAAACTTATAAATAAAAACTGGATCTAAAATCATATTAAGTACGGAGCCTACAATCATTGCTTTCAAAGAAACTTTAGCCGCTCCTTGTGATACTGCTATATTTCCTGAAGTTACATTTATTGTGCTAAATATTGCACTTGCGATAAATATACCAGCATATATCTTTGCCATATCCATAATCGAAGGAATAGCACCCATGAATTTTAGAACTTCAGTTAAGAACAGAAATAAAAGCACTCCTACTGTCAAACCGATAACAGCACTTGAAAACATTGACACTGTTGCGACAGTATCTGCTTCTTTCTTATTTTTTCCTCCTAACAAACGAGAAATATATGAACCTGCTCCCGCACCAAAAGTTAAACCTATTCCGGAAAATATTAATGAAATAGGAAATGCAACGGATACAGCAGCAACTGCTTGTTTTCCCAAACCAGATACAAAATATGTATCCACGACATTATATAATGCCATCACCAACATACTTATAACCATTGGCATTCCAAGTTTAAAGAGTGCCTTTGTTATATTTTCTTCGCTCATAATTTTTACTTTATCGTTCACTTTATACTCCCTTCATCAGTCTTTTTTCGATTCTATTTGTTTTGTTATCATCTTGTAATAATGACCCTTTTTCTCAAATAATTCTGCATGATTTCCAATCTCTTCTATTTTTCCTTTATTCAGCAAAATGATTTGATCTGCATTTTTTATCGTATGAAGTCTGTGTGCAATAACAAACACTGTTTTTCCTTTTATTAAATGCTCAAAGGCTTTGTTAATCTTCATTTCATTATCCGCATCTAATGATGCTGTGAATTCATCTAATAGTAATATTGGAGCATTTTTCAAAATAGCTCTGGCAATACTAATTCTTTGCTTTTCACCTCCAGAAAGAGATGTTCCTCCTTCAGCGACTTTCGTATTATAGCTCTCCGGCAATGAAGTGATAAAATCATGACAACAAGCTATTTTTGAAGCCTCTATTACATCGTCATAACTTGCATTCGGATTTCCTATCAGAATATTGTTAAATATAGTATCTGATAGCAAAATATTTTCTTGGAACACAGCTCCAACTGAAGCTAATAAACTATCAGGATTGATATTTTTAATATTCTTATTGCCAATTAAAATTTCTCCATTTGTTACATCCCAAAATCTTGCAACTAAATTCATTATTGTACTTTTCCCTGCCCCAGATTCTCCAATTAGAGCTGTTACACTTCCCTCATTTGCCGTAAAACTTATATTATGCAATACCTCTTTATTATCATCGTATGAGAAATAAACATCTTTAAATTCCACAGAATAACTACATATTTCATCTTCCTTATTATCGAAATCAAATGTTTTATACTTCATAACTTCATCCAAATTATTGGAAGCAATTTTCAGGTTTTTTAGCATAATATAGTATCTTTCAAATGAGCTTAAAATCCCTGACAAAGCAATTCCCATAACCATGAAAGCGATAAGTGATTCTCCTTTAAAATCTCCTTCTAAAAACAAATAGCCCCCACCCAACAGAGTCATTGGGATTATGAAATTCACTAATGAAGCATATAGTGCTGTTGGTAGTGCCAACTTCATTTCAGTGCTAATGCCATTTTTTCTCACTAAATCCATATTGTTTTTTAATCTCTCGAAATTTGATGCCTGCATATTATATGCTCTGAAAACCTTAATACCGCCTATATATTCCAATACAGTGGAAATCATAGTTTCATTTATCCTTCGTTTATCTATCTCCAGTATTTTGGCTGTTTTTTCTCCAAAGATTAAGATAGGAATGGAAAGAAAAATCACAAAGCATTCTGCAAGAGCCAGTTTATAATTGATAAAAAATGTACCAATTATCAGAAATATACACATCGTTGCCATTTTTATTAAGAATGGCAATGTGTGTGAAAGCAATCCTTCAAAACTTGTCAAATCATTTGTTAAAGTATTGATTAAATATCCTTTGCTATTTTTATTAAAGTATCCTAAACTTAATTTTCTAAAATGATTAGCTAATTTAATTCTCAATTCCCCTGTAATCTCAAAAGAATTTTCAAAAGACATTAAGTAACTTTTTCTATATGCTAAAATTCTCAGTATCACAGCCGCCAGACATACAACAGTATATTTGACTACGCCGTTCATATTTAATGTCCCGTTGAAAATATCAATAATCGTCAAATACAAAATAAAATATGTCACCATACTTCCTAAGCTGTCTAAGCACATAAGAAATATAGGGAAATACAGTTTTCCAAAATTTTTTCCTATCAATTTTTTTATATCTTTAACCATACTATCCCCCCTACTCAACATAATTTTGTATATAAATATTCCACATATCTGCATAATGCCCGCCTAAATCAATAAGCTCATTATGTGCCCCTTGTTCAACAATTTTCCCTTTTTCAAAAACCACAATTTTATCAGCATTCTTTATTGTGTGCAGTCTGTGAGCAATCATAATCACTGTTTTATTCTTTAATAAGTTCTCTAATGCAATTTGAATCTTATGTTCATTTTCAATATCGGAATAAGATGTCGCTTCATCAAAAATAATAATCGGGGCATCCTTTAAGATCGCTCTTGCAATGCTGATTCTCTGCTTTTGACCTCCAGATAATTTAAAGCCTTTATCACCAATTTTAGTTTTATATCCATCAGGCAAGCCAGAAATAAAATCATGTATTTGAGCATTTTTGGCAGCATAATATACTTCTTCTTCATTGACATTTAAGCCCATTCTGATATTTTCAAATAATGTATCCTCCATAATAAAGACATCTTGAAAAACAAAAGAAATTGATGCCATAAGCGAGTCCGTACTTAACTCATTAATTGGAATACCGGATATTCTAATTTCGCCACTGTCAACATTCCAATACCTTCCTATCAGTGTTGCAGCAGTCGTTTTACCTGCTCCCGATTCACCAACAAATGCAGTAAATGATTTAGGCTCTATCTTCATTGAAATATTTTTCAATACAAGGTTGTTTTCATCATATCCAAAATTCACATTTTCAAATTCTATTTCTAACGATTCTGATTTAACCCTTTTTTCGCCGTTTTTTTCAACAGGAGCAGAAAATAATTTCTTTATATTTACAAGCCCGCTATTTAGCTCTATTCTTCCCATAGCGATATTGAACAAATTAAAAAATGTTCTATAAAAACACATCGTCAATAACATAAATACAAGTAATTCTTGTGATGAAATCAATTTATTTAAATATAAATAGCCTCCAATAGGTAAAGTAAATAGCACTCCTGAATCTAAGATTACAATCGTGAATGCGAGTGGATAACAAGAGCATTTAGCCATATCTTTAAGACATTTAGTATATTTTTTTGATGATTTGCTTAAGCTGACAAACTTATCTGCTGTCAGTCCAAACATTTTTATTATGGACATACAGTTCACATATTCATTCGTTACTCCCATCACCTCCGAAAATGTATTGGTATACTTCATTGTTAAATCTGGATATTTTCTCATCATGAATGTAGGTAAAAAAACACCCACAATAACGGGTATTATCATAACCAATGTCATCCAAATGTTTATACGAAACATTAATACAATCGCTATAACAGGAATTACTATTGCCTGAATTATCTCAACTAAATTATGTGCTATAAAGACCTCAAGTTTTTCTATATCGTCAAATAACGCTGCTTTTAATTCTCCTGTTGATTTATTGTTGAAAAACCCCAAATTTACTTTTGATAGATATTCCAAAGCTTCCATTTTTAAACGGTGCATAATGTTGTAGGCTGCGACATGAGTACATATCATTGTTGCCGACATCAAAATATTTTGTAAGATGGTCGATATAACCATAACCAATGACCACATCAATACTGTATGAATGTTTAGAGTCTTACCTATTAAAGATAAAATCATCTGATACAAAATAACATAGGGGGTAAATGATAAAACTCCACTGAATATCCCTAACAATACACCTATAAAAATTTTGACTTTTTCATATTTCAACAATGAAAATATACTTATGTTTTTTTCATCAAGTCTTTCCATGTTCTCTCACCTCTTTATCGTTTATTATCACTAATAGGGTATGATAAAGGAAAAAATAAATCAACATATTGCATTTCATAAATAATCCAGTCTAAATATTGATGTAACCCCTTTATTTAAGCCATTTTTATCGTTTTTTTCGTTTAATAATTAAAAATATCGTGATATAAATTTGGTTGATTATGATATTAAATTATGGTAGAATGATATAATGATAAGGAGGTATGTTTCATGAAAAAAACAGTCATTAAATATTACGAAGAGCTTCCACAAAATTTGCATTTTTATAAAATAGAAGAAGAGTCAACATTAGGTAATAATTTCTACCGAATGAATGCCGAATATGGTTGTGGTAGTGTGCAAGTAATGAATTTCCACAATCAATTTCTAATTATTATTGCCGACTTTATCCCAAGTAACAATTTTGAAAAGGTATCTGAAATAGAAGAAGAATATTTTGAAATCAGTCAATTTGAAACAGATTCCAGTTACTTCAAGGTAGGCGGAAAAAAAGTGAAACAAGTAGATAAGGGAATTTGTTGTTATGCAAATACAAGAAAAAGTGCCTATGCTTTTTGTGAGTCAAACAAATCAACCTGTTTTACAAAAGTAATCATAACAAAGAAATACTTTGATTCATTTTTAGAAGAAAGATTTGGTAATGCCTATGAAACCTCAAAAGATGCTTTAGACTTTCTTGTAGAAAACCCCAACTCTCCGGAATTAAATTTTGTTTTTCAGCAAATAAAAGATTGTCCTGCTGTTGGAAATACCAGAAATTTATATATGGAAGGAAAGGTAATTGAAATACTTTCGCTTATAACAAACACGATAGAAATGAAAAAAAATCGTCCTCATATTTCTGTAAAATTAGATCGTAAAGACAAGCGTTCATTGAATAAAGTTATTACATTCATGAAACATAATCTTTCATCCTATCCTTCTATTGAAGAATTGTCTAAAATAGCTAATATGAGCTGTTCTCGTTTCCAAATGGCTTTTAGACAAGTATACGGGACAACTGTTTACGAGTATCTAAAAGTAATGCGAATGAATTATGCTCTTCTTTTATTACAGGATACGGATGATAAGATTTATCATATTGCTCTAAAAGTCGGATACAAAAATGCAGGGCATTTCGCAAAAATTTTTAAATCAACATTTAAGATGAGTCCTATGGAATATCGTAATATTCACCATCTATAGCATATATGGTATCATGATATTTTTTATATGTATCACAATATTTTAACTTATTGTTCTTATACCTCTTCTTAAATCCTTATTTTCAGCGATTAAACATGGACTTTTAGCGTTTTTTTAATGAAACTAATCGCCCTTGTTTATAAGTCTAATATAATGTAAAATGTGAGTTAGTTAAGCTAGGCTAACTCACATTTTTTAGTTAAGGAGGGATTATTTTGAGAATCATAAATAAATTTTTCAGATTGGTTTTAGTGCTATTTATGATCAGTATAATATCCTTTTTTCTGGCAAATATATCCTCCATTGACTCTGCTGAAACAATCGGACATCATCTGTATGGTAATCCAAGCCAAGAACAAATTGAAAATATTCGTATAGAGAAAGGATTGGATAAACCTGCACCTATTCAATATATAAAATGGTTGCAACACGCATTGGTTGGTGATTTAGGAATATCCTATCAAACATCAAATCCTGTATTAAGCGATATTAAAGATAAACTTTTTGCCACTGTTAAACTGGTAATTGTATCTCTTTTTTTTATTGCGGTGATTACTATTCCTCTTAGTTTAGTTTCAGCGTACAAAAAAGATACTTTAATAGATAAATCTATTCAAGTTATAACCATATTAGGTATTTCTGTGCCTTCATTTTGGCTCGGATATGTACTTTTATCTATATTTGCAATTAAACTTCCCATTTTTAAAGTTGTCGAATACGGAAACTTTAGAAGTTTGATTCTTCCAGCAGCAACTCTGGCAGCACCTGTTATTTCTTCATCTGTAAAGATATTAAGAACCACACTATTAGAAAATTCCGAGCAGGAATATGTTACATACGCCAGAGCAAGAGGATTATCCTACAAAAGAATATTATACGCACACATTCTAAAAAACTCTCTTCCCCCAATGATTACTTTATTTTTTCAAAATATAGGAATGATGATTGCAGGAAGTGTAATTGTGGAGAATGTATTCTCATGGCCGGGACTCGGAGCATATTTTATGTCAGCCATTGTAAATCGAGATACTCCAGCAATTACCGGTTGTATGTTAATACTTGGTATGATCTTCGTTATATCAAACTATGTATCCGAAAGTATCAATCATTTTTTAAATCCTCATATTTTTACTATAGAGGAGGATAATTAAATGTTTCGCAAAATACTTGCCAACAAACAACTATTATTCGGTTTATCACTGATAATAATTTTTATTACTATCGCTATATTCGCACCATTGATTGCACCAAATAACCCTTATGAAGTAGACATTAGCCAGAAGTTTCTGACTCCATCTCACAACTTTCCTTTAGGTACAGATCAATTAGGGCGTTGTGTTTTATCAAGGCTTATTTATGGAGCCCGATACTCACTTAGCATTGCATTTCCAAGTATTTTCATTTTAGCCTTGATTAGTACCATTGTCGGAACTATAAGTGCTTGGTTTGAAGGTTTTTTAGATAAACTAATTTTGTTGCTTTGTGATGTTTTTATGGCATTTCCACCTATTGTCATTGTTCTATCTCTTTTAGGAATACTTGGTCAAGGCAGCATAAATTTAATCATTTCCATAATTTTATCTATGTGGATTTGGTTTGTAAAAGTAATTAGAAGTTATGTTCTAATTGAGAAAAGGAAGAACTATATCATTGCAGCTAAAATTTCAGGATGCAACTCCATAGAAATTATAGTTAAACATATATTTCCTAATATTGCTCCTCTCATAGTTGTGTATTTTAGTACAGGAATTGCAGCTATTATTCTAATGATTTCAGGTTATTCCTTTTTAGGCGTAGGACTATCTGAAAACATTCCGGAATGGGGAATTATGTTGTCAAACTCAAAACAATACCTATACTCAAATCCAACACTTATTATTTATCCCGGATTATGTATTCTTCTAACTTCTGCCGGATTTAATATTTTTGGAGAATCTTTAAGAGATGTACTTTCCCCGAAGGAGGATTAGATATGAATACACTACTTCAAGTTAGAAATTTAAGTGTGATACACAGAAAAACAAAACAGAAATTGGTCAATAATGTAAATTTCAGTCTTAATAAGAGCGAGATTTTAGGTATTATCGGTGAAAGTGGAAGTGGCAAAACATTAACTTGTCGTTGTATCCTTGATCTGTTGAGTAAAAAAACATTTGATATAAGCGGTGAAATTATATTTGAGAATAAAAACATCATTTCTTTACCTGAAGAAAAATTGAATTTAATTCGTGGAAATAAAATAGCACTAATAATGCAAAATCCTATTGTTGCCTTTGATCCTATGACAAGAATAGGCAAGCAAATGATTGAATCAATACAAATACACAAAAACTTACACAAAAATGAGATTCTATCTATGTTAGAGAAAATGCTAATCGAATTTGGAATGAAAGATGTCCACAGAATTTTTCGCAGTTTTCCTTCTCAGCTAAGCGGAGGAATGTTGCAAAGATTGATGATTATATTAGCTTTGTCATTATCTCCCGACATAATAATTGCAGATGAAGCTACGACTGCACTTGATATAAAAACTCAATCTACTGTTTTAGATGAGTTTAAAAAGATAAAGGAAATGGGAATTTCACTTATAATCGTTACTCATGATTTTGGCGTAATCGCAAAACTTGCTGATAATGTAGTTGTTATGAAAGATGGGAATTTTATTGAAAGTGGAACTGTATACGACATATTTGATTCTCCAAAAAACAGCTATACCAAAGAACTTCTACTTTCCAATCTTTTGAAAGGAGGTAAAAAAAATGATTGTTGCAAATAGTTTGAGTAGAAAATATCAGTGTGATTCATCGGGTAATAAGGAGTTTATATCTGTAGATAATGTTTCATTTACTTTACTTCCTAACTCATCTTATTCACTGGTTGGTGAAAGCGGATCTGGAAAAAGTACACTTTCTCTAATGCTATCTGCCATTCTTCCCCCCAGTGAAGGCACAATTTATTTTAATGATAAAGACATATGGAAAATGAATAAAAAAGAACTTCTCGCTATGAGAAAAGATATGCAACTGGTATTGCAAGACAGTTCTGGAGCTTTGAATCCCAGAAAAAAGATTTGCGAAAGTCTGTATGAACCTATCAGCAAATTATGCCACTTAGATAAAGCAGAAATCAACTCATTGATTTTATCAACATTACAAAAAGTGGAACTTCCTGAAACGGTTTTATCTAAATATCCCCATGAGTTATCTGGCGGACAACAAAGTCGAGTTTGTATAGCAAGGGCAATATGTGTAAACCCTAAATATATTATTTTCGATGAGTCTGTCAGTGGATTAGATTCAACTGTACGCAAGAAAATTTTAGACCTTCTCATAGATATAAGAATACAAAACAATATTACCTACTTATTTATTACTCATGATATTGATGTTGCTCTATATATGGCAAATCACATATTTGTTATGAAAGGAGGAAAAATAGTGGAAGAAATACCTAATGCTGTTTCGTATGATTCATTTCATGGAGAATATTCAAGGGAGCTCATCAATGCCCTACCTCCTAAATCTCCATATGACAGATGATTTACGAAACTACTTAAAGTTAATGATGGGCAAAAACAAAAAAATATAGTTTAAAGAAAGGATGTGTTTTTATGAAAAATACAAAAAAATTTTTAGGAGTATTACTTGTATTCGTTATGATACTATCTATTACAACGGGTTGCAGTTCAAAAAACGGAAATGAAAACTCACAAAAAACAAAAGAGTTAACATTCTGTGAAAGTTGGAATTTTGATGGAGGTTTCTCCGTCTTTCAAGAACCTTTAATGGCAAATGGAACTTTCGGATTGTTATACTACATTCCCAACTTCTATGAAACGCTTATAAAATATGAAAATGGAAAAATTACTCCGGGACTTGCTGACAAGTGGGAAGTCAGCAAAGACAACATGACTTATACTTTCAACCTAAAAAAGAATATTAAATTCTCTGATGGGGAAGAATTAACTGCCGAAGTGGTAAAGAAAAATTTTGAAAATGTTGGTAAAAATTTAGGAACATACAATGGTTTCTTTGGTTTAACAAGCACACTGATAGAAAAAGTTACTGTTATTGACAAGCATACTGTATCCGTAAAGTTATCAAACCCATATTATGGAGCTCTTACAGATTTTACACTTCCTTTGCCAATGGGAATTATGTCACCAAAAGCATTTAATGAAGATGGTTCTCTATCCGACTCAATTAAAAATGCTACAATGGGAACCGGTCCGTATATGTATGATGGTAAGAAAGAAAATGATACTTATACATTTGTGAAAAATCCGAATTATGACCGTAAAAAAGTTGATGTAGAAACTTTTAAGATCAAAGTTATTCCAGATAACGATGCAAAATTACTTGCTCTGAGAAACAATGAAATAGATATGATTCTCGGCACTAACAACCTAAGCTATGATTCTTATAACACTTTGCAGAAAGATAAGAATTTTACAGGAAAAACATCAGAAACAGTTATACAGACCAGATATGTTGGAATCAATTCGGACATCGCTCCATTTAATGATATTTCAGTTAGAAAAGCTATAAATCATGCCATAAATACCGAGTCCATAAGAAAAAATATTTTAGGCGATGTAGAAAAAGAAGCAACTTCTATATTAGATAAAAATTTGCCATATTGTAATGTTGACACCGAATCATACTCTTATTCTGAACAAAAGGCAAAAGAATTACTTGAAAAAGCAGGTTGGAAAGATCAAGATGGCGATGGCATTCGTGAAAAAGACGGTGTTAAACTTTCTGTTAATATTTCTTGTGCCAGTGAACAAGCTATGCTAAAAGATATTTCTGAAGCCATTGCAACAGATCTAAAGAAAGTAGGATTTGAAACGAAAACTTCCAGTTCTGAAACAATGAATCATTTTAAAAATGTTTCTGAAGGAAAATATCAAATGGCGATTGGAATAACATATAATATTCCTATGGATCCTTACAGACTGGTTGCAGCATTTTCCAAAAATCCTGTCATGGATAATATGACTTCAAAAGCATTAACCAGCATGAAAAATTCAGATGAAGCAATTAGAAGTTTAAACGCAATGACTGATGAAAAAGAAATACAAAAAGTATACAATAGTATTATAACTGCACTACATGACGATGCTGTATTGATTCCTATTTCAAGAACAGTAGGAATGACTACTTTTAACTCCAGCAAAATAGCTGATTATACATTCAGTTTTGAACCGGATTATTTAGATGTATCAAACATAAAAACAAAATAAATTAAACTTGCTTAACGCTTGCTACAAATCATTCTTTTGTAGCAAGCACAGTAAGTGTGTACCCACTTACGAAAAATCGATGAAGCAGCCCCTCGTGGAGTTGCTTCTTTTTTTATCAATTTTTAACTTGTTAGGGCGTACCCTAAGACCCCAAATACTTTAAGAAAGGAAGTTATATGAATGGCAAATAGAATTAGAAATGTTCAGCTGAAAATAAACTTAACAAAAGAAGAAAAAGCACTCTTTGAAAAGAAAATGAAGATGGCAAAGTGCAAGACCATGAACCATTTTCTAAGAAAAGTGGTATCTGAATCAGATATTTATGTTGTCGATTTGCAACCCTTTAGGGAAATACAAGGATTACTTTTTCGATACGCAAGTAGTGTAAACCAAATTGCTAAACGAGTTAATTCGACTGGTGTTATCTATAGCGATGACATCAAAGATATGCAATCCCAAATTGAATATCTATCAAAAGAAATATGGCAAATACATTCCCTACTACTTAATAAAACTACTAACAAAGGAGATGATATATAAGTGGCAATCACAAAAATACATCCTATAAAATCTACACTTAATCTTGCTATTGATTATATTACCAACGAAGAAAAAACCGATGAAAAGATTTTGGTAAGCACTCACAACTGCTTTGCTTCTACTGCTCATACATCTTTTTTAAAGACAAGAGAAGATAACAAAGTGAGTGGTTCTGTACTTGCAAGACACCTTATTCAATCTTTTCTACCCGGTGAAGCAACGCCAGAAATGGCACATCAAATCGGTCTTGAACTGTGTAAAAAGATATTAAAGGACGAATACGAATTTGTCTTATCTACTCACATAGATAAAGGGCATATCCACAATCACATCATATTCAATAATGTCAATATGGTTAGTGGCAAGTGCTATCAGTCCAACAAGAAAAGCTACCATCAAATCAGGTATCAAAGCGATAAGCTATGCAAAGAAAACAACCTATCTGTGATTGATGGGTTCTACGAAAGCTATAAGAGAAAGTACAAAACGAATGGCAAGTCTTGGTATGAAAATGACCAATTTAAGAAAGGTACTTCTTGGAAAAGTAAGCTACAATTTGACATTGATAGAATGATAAAACAGTCTAAGTCTTGGGAAGAATTTCTAAAGAAGATGGTTGAACTTGGTTATGAAATAAAGCATGGCAAACACATCGCCTTTAAGCATAAAGACAAAGAAAGATTTACAAGAGCTAAGACGATTGGTGAAGATTATATAGAAGATAGACTAAAAGAACGCATTGTAGAAAATGCTACTCAAAGAATCTATGCTGTTAAAAAACGTATCGGAAATATTATAGATATTGCAAATAATGAAAAGATAAAATCAAGCAAAGGCTACGAGTATTGGGCTACAAAACATAATTTAAAAACTGCAGCCAATACTGTGGTTTTGATGCGTGAAAAAGGATTTAAGTCTATCTCCCAGCTTGATGAATACATTAAAAAGAGTGCATTAAAAAGACAAGATTTACAGGATCAAATCAAAGTTATTGATAACAAAATTTCAACTCTATCAAATACTATGGAGCAAGTTCATACTGTTACGAAGTATCGTCAAATTTATCTAGCTTATAAGAAAGATACGACTGATAAAGCATTTTATGATGAATATAAATCACAGATTATCTTGTATCAGAACGCCCTTGCAGAACTCAAAAAATCCTACACAAAGCTCCCTAATTCTAAGGATATTCTAAAAGAACTTGATTCATTGCATGAAAAAAAGAATACCCTAATGCAAGAGTATTCTTCTGCAAAATCCGATATGAAAGAACTGTATCAGATCAGAAAAAATTATGAGAAATATATGGGTAAGGAGATGGAGAGGTAGCTTTATTAAATTCTATATTCTTCATTTCTAGCTGCCTCTTTAATGTTTTGTGCAAAATTGTTTATTAGTTCAACAATAGTTTCATGGAGATCTATATAATCATTTGCATTTGAAATTCCATCCAGCATCTCTAACCTCTCTCCGTGTGCTATTTTATTTCTATTTCCCAATAATCTCTGATCAACCAGCATTTTTTTGAGCATATATGGATCATAATCTATACCTATTGTGGCAGTAATTTCCTTAAATATATCCATTTTAAGATTACTATCTGTTTTAATTATATTTTTGCATGGAATACGAGAACATTCTTCTTTTTTTGCATAAATTTCATCTATCAATTTATTATGAATAGATGCTTTTTTTGTGTCTTCAAATTCAACTAATGAATGCTTCATTGTAATAGCTAAAAAATTGTTCTTTAGTTCTCCATATTTTAAATTCAACCCTGCGACATATACCAAATAATATTCCGCTATTGACTTTACAGCACCTTCCCAATGTGCATATAACATAGCTATACCTGTTCTTATAGCCCTAGATTGTTCACTTTTTTCTTTCGTTTTAGATGACTCAACATCAACTTTTATTGATGTTAGTTCTTTTTTTCTCCATGCCAATTCATCATCTATTTTCTCTTCTAAACTAGTTAAATCTTTAATCTTCATTTCCGAAAAACTCTTTTCCTAAAAGTGTTAAATCTTTAAATCGTGGTACAGCTCTTGCTCCTTTTTTTGTGCTTTCAATATACATATCAGTATCATAAAACTCTCTGATTAGATCTACCAAAGTCTCTGATTCATTTTTTTCTATATAATCAATATTCATGTAAATGCCTGATGCAATTCCTTGAAATGCCGATACTAAAAATGCTCCCTTATGTTTATCCTCAGTATATTTTTTAAATGAATCTTCTCCTAATAATTCGTTTAATAGCTTAAAAGTTCTGTTAAATCTATCTTCTATAATTTCATAGTCTTCTTCCTTAATCGTTTCAAGAATTTTAATAGTTTCTCTATCCAATAATTCTCCAAGATCATTGTAATTTGATGTATCATCCAAATTCATTTTAACTGCAATTAGAAGGCGTAAAATCAATTCTAACTTAAATTGTTCATCTTCCTTTCTATCCGTTATAGTTACACACTCATTAAAGTCATTATTTTTTGACAATTTATCCAAAAATACATAGAAATCTCTATTTGTCATTATCATCAAACAATTTCTAACTTCTTGATCCGATAACTTTGACCCGCCTGTGTTCAATCTTTGGAAAAGCTCGTACTTCGTATTTGGATCACTTTCCTTCTTTACAATTATCACATCAATTCTTGCTCTTTTAAAAGCTAGTTGTTGCTCCTTTGTAAATGATTTTTCTGGATTACTAGGATTGTTCCACATCATGCCATCGAATGAAGGTAAATAATCTGTCTTCTGTAGTACTAATGGTTCTATTTCTTTATTATTTTCATCTTTAAATATCCCTACAAATTGAAAAATTGTAGATAATCGCTGAACACCATCAATTACATCCCATACCCCTTCATCATTTTGACTTACAAAAATAGATGGTATAGGGATATTTAACATTATTGATTCTATCAATCTTGTTTTCTGAGATTCACTCCATCTAAATACCCTTTGAAATTCTGGATGTATGTCCATTTCTCCATCTCTATATATATTTATTAGTTCTCCGATAGACATTTGATAGGCATCTCTAAATATTTTACTTGAACGTTCAATTATTTCATCTTGTAAACTCATCTTATCCTCCATTTGCTAATATCAAAATTTTTTATATCATTTGCTGTTATTCTTAAAGAAGACCCACTTACGTAAATCCCTATTCTTTTTACATACTCATAAAACTCGTTACTTTCAAGTATTTCCTTAGCTAAAGATAAATCCAAATTAGTTTTAGGTACAATATATATTCCAGAGTACGGTATAGTATTTTCGTCTAGTTCATAAACATTAACTCTATTTGTGACAATGAATGACATCAATAACTTTCGCTGATTTAAATTATCTATAGCCTGCGAACGACCATATTCAAACCACTTACTTGATTTATCTGAATCTCTAGACTCCAATTTATCTCTAAACTTTTCAAGGTGTTTTATGATTCCAGGATACTGTCTATCCATAGTATCTGTTTCGATTTTTATTAATCCTGCATTTCCAAATTTATAGGGGAAAATTATTAATTCGTCTACATTCCTACTTAGTGACCTAGGACTTGCAGCTATCTTAACGAGTTCTTTCTCAATAAGAATATTGTCAACCAAGAAATATTCATCTTCTTCCTCGTAATTCTTAATTACAAATGCTTCATTTAATAAAGTAGCGACACTTGTAGCCGCCAGAAAGCAATCCGAAAACAAAACTCCCCCATCATTACAATCATTATTAAAAATCCACTTATCGTTTAAATTTCTTTTATCTATAAACAATGTTTTTTTGTTGCTTATGTCGTAATACTTGATATTAGAATATTTATTTGCAGATTCACAAACAATTATAGATGATGAAGTAAGTACATTCTTAAATATTTTTTCTGTCGTATAGTCAAATATTTTTGTTATTTTATCTAATAAAATATTTCTCAAATCTTTAGCAAATACATTTTTAAAAATATTAGTAGGTATTAAATATGCCATTTTACCGTTTTTACCTAAATATTTTAAGCTCATTTCTATAAAAGGATAACAATAATCAAATTTCCCCTTTTTACATGAAGCAAAATTTTGTCTAATAAATCTTCGATTTTCTTCATCAATATTTGTATAAGATATGTAAGGAGGATTACCAACTATGAAATCAAATGATGATTTTATTTCTAAAGATAAAAAATCATCGTTTACAATATTCCACTCAACATCATTTAATCCGTATGATTTAGCAACTATGTCAAGGTTTTTTTTACAATTTTCAAAATTTATCTTGTCATACTCTACAGCAAAAAAATCACGTTTAAGCCCATCTATAATATCATCATCAGCAATGCAACATTTCTTACAATCTTCAATATATCTCTTTATTGCCTCACATAAAATTTGTCCATCCCCGCAAGAATTTTCTAAGAATTTCTTTCCATATAAATCAACTGTATAACCGACTTCATCAAGCATTTTTTTTACAATATAAGTCGGTGTAAACACATGGCATTTTTCGTTAACCATAAACTTACCTTCTTTTTCCCTTATTTTTCATTTCTCTTCAATGCACTCCATAATATCTGATATATCACATTGTAGAAACTCACATATTTTTATTAACACATCTGTAGTTACATTTTCATCTTTCTTTAACTTATAAAATGTACTTCTACTAATCCCTGTTTTATCAATTAAGTCTTTGTGTTTTATATCTCTATCAATCAATAATTTCCATAATTTTTTATAGCTAAATT
Organism: Parvimonas parva; assembly: GCF_016552165.1. Lineage (GTDB taxonomy): Bacteria > Bacillota > Clostridia > Tissierellales > Peptoniphilaceae > Parvimonas > Parvimonas parva. The sequence continues at coordinate 69,484 of NZ_JACVDA010000004.1, forward strand.
TCATTATAAACTCCTCGATATCATTCAATTTCATAGCTTATAGTTTATTATATCATACTTTAGTTCAAATTTATATACTATTCTGTTGACACAAGCTGTATAATGGTATAAAATAAAAATGCGCAGTGCGCTATCAAAAGGAGGTTCTTATGATTGATGTAAAAAACAAAAATCTTACAGGTTTAAAATTTATAGATTTATTTGCTGGACTAGGAGGATTTAGACTTGCACTAGAGTCTTTTGGTGCAAAGTGTGTTTACTCCAATGAATGGGATAAATATGCACAGGAAGTATATCAAATGAATTTTGGAGATAAACCCGAAGGTGATATTACACTCGTTGACGAAAATAGTGTGCCAGATCATGATATTCTGTGTGCAGGTTTCCCTTGCCAAGCTTTTTCAATTAGTGGAAAACAGAAAGGTTTTGAAGATAGCCGAGGAACTTTATTTTTTGATGTGGCTAGAATTGTAAAAGCTAAAAATCCAAAAGTTGTTTTCATGGAAAATGTTAAAAATTTTGCATCTCATGACAATGGGAATACATTAAAAGTTGTTAGAAATACGATGGTAGATTTAGGCTATGACTTCTACTCTGATGTTTTAAATTCTCTTGACTTCGGAATACCTCAAAAGAGAGAACGTATATACATGGTTTGCTTTAGAAAGGATTTGAACATTAAGAACTTCACTTTCCCAAAACCTTTTAAGCTTTCTACATTTGTAGAAGATTTATTATTACCTGATGAAGATGTATCCAATCTTATAATAAATAGATCTGATATGGTATTAAAAGATACAGAAATCAAAGAAAATTTAAATAAGACAATAAGAATTGGAACAGTTGGAAAAGGTGGGCAAGGTGAAAGAATTTACAGTCCTAAAGGAATTGCAATTACTCTATCTGCATATGGTGGTGGTGTATTCTCTAAAACAGGTGGTTATTTAATAAACGGTAAAACAAGGAAGTTGCATCCTCGTGAATGTGCTCGTATTATGGGGTATCCTGATTCATATTTAATTCATCCATCATCAAGTCAAGCATATAAGCAATTTGGCAATTCAGTTGTGGTTAATGTTTTACAATATATTACTAAAAATATGGGAGAAGCATTGAGTCATGAATACAGCTATATTTAAAACTTGGTTGATTCAAAATGGTAGTTCACCTAAAGTCGCTACAGACACTATTTCCAGGCTTAAAAAATTGGACAGAGCTTTAATTGAATCTCCCATATCTTCATCAATAGACTCAGAATTTAATAAAGATATTTGTGAGCAGCTTTTAAAATGTTTTTCTAAGAGTGGAAAAAATCAAATTATGGACTCGTTTCAATTATATTCACTTCCTATTGGCAAGAGATATATACACACGTACAAACTATCATTGACTAAATATATAACATTTAAAAAGGAGTACCCTGACGGGTAACTCCTTATTTGCTAATTGCATTTTCAAATTGAATAAGATCCTTTTTTTGTTGTTCAATATCATAGTCCATTAATTCTATTGAAAATATTACATTTGCATTTCTAGTGTTAGATAATTTTCTAACTTTATAATTACTTCCGTTTTCTCTAAGAAGATAGTCATACTTATTCCCATTAACCTTTATTCCATCTAAATGGCTATCAGAAATAATATCTAATCCACTAAAACTAAAATCTATCCCTGCAATGCTCATTGCATATTCAAAATCAGATTTATTGGAATTATTTAAGCTAGATGAACCACTCTTCTTTTCCCTATACTTCGCTGTTACATCAAAATAATTTGGAAATTGATCTATTGGAAATACCAAAAACTCCCCTCTATCTTTTGTTATAAAAAATTCTGCACCTTTTTCTTTGTAATAGTTAATTATCCAATTATAGAATACTGATTTTGGCATATTAATATCCGAACCCGCTGTCCCAGAATTACAAAATTCATCAAAATTGCTATCCATAAAATTAACTATCATTCTAGTGTATTCATTTTCACTTGTCTTATTTTTAGTAGAATACTTGAATACACCATTTTTTAAATCTGGCAATAGTACAAATTGACCGCATTGAGCATTTGGCATTTTTGCTTCTATATAGAAAGCTTTATCTTTCCCATGATAAAGTATATCGCTCACAGTTGAATCAGATTCTCCTTGTTGTTCAAATTTAATTCCATATTTTTCATTTAAATATGCTGTACACTCTTCTTCAAAATTTCTCCAACTCATTTTTATACCTCCTCCAATCTATCTAAAATAGCTTTTCCAATGCTTTGAACCACATTGGCTGTCATTGCATTTCCTGCTTGTTGAAGCAAATGACGATTACTTACCTTGCCAGACACTTTTTTAATAAAGCAATCATCAAACCCTTGAAATCTCAATGCTTCCTCACCTTTTAGATAGTATATTTTTTTATCTCTAACATAATAAATACCGTCTCTATGTGCTCTTAAGGTTGGCATTCTATTATGATATAAACGCAAATCAGACATTCTAGTGTCTACTACAACATTATTCATCTCAAGTATTTCTTGTATTTTAAATTTGCCAATATTTTTTTCGTTATTCAGATACCTTAATGAAAACCAATCATAATCCTCTTCCGACATATAATTGTCAGTTGGATTAAAGTATGAATCAATTTGAACTCGCTCTTTTTCATCCGGCCAAGTAAAGTTCGTTATTCCCAAAGAATTTTCAAATCCTATTATATAAATTCTTTGTCTCATATGTGGAACTCCATAATCAATACTATTCAACACTTTATGGTAAATTGAGTATCCTGATTTAGATAAAGTAGAAATAATATCATTAAATGTTTTACCTTTATCGTGTGTCACCAATCCTTTTACATTCTCAAAAATAAACACCTTTGGTTTCTTCTTTTTCAAAATATCAATAAGGTGATATATTATCTGACCTCTTGGATCCTTTGTACCTTCTTGCCTACCGATAACAGAGAATGTTTGACATGGAAATCCAGCAATCATAACATCAAAATCTGGAATGGCGTTACAATCTATTCTTTTTAAATTACCATAATTAACATCAGTTTTATCATCAAATAATAAATTATATGTTCTATTCGCAAGTCTACTTGTATCAGAAGATCCCACACAAGTTAATCCACATCTTTCTAACCCTAATCTTCCTCCACCAATTCCAGAGCAAAAATCAAAAAAAGTATTTAACTCCATGTTAACCACCTACTTCAAAAACTATTACCTTTTATTATACCAGCCATGAAAAATCTATTCCAGAGCTAATTTTCATAAAAAAATAATCGGTGCAGTCCGAAGACCACACCGACATCTCTTATCTCTCAGTTTCCTTTGAAGCTTCTTTCTTCTCCATTGGTTTTGCTTTTTCCTCAGCTTTATATTTTTTTATTGCCCCAAGTACAGATTCTTTCTTTTCTCCTTGGTTCTTCATCTGTTCCTTTGCTTTAAGAAGCTTGGACGATAGGATTCTAACATTAGTATGCTCTTTTCCATTATCGTCAATGGATGTTCTTACTTGACCAAAAATCTTTACAAAGTCACCTTGCTTAAAATACTTTGGAATATCTCCCTTATCTCCATAAGCCGAACAATTTGTATAAGTCTTATTTCCCTCATCATCTTTTGACACAACCGAGAAATTAACTACTTCAAAGGCTTCTCCATTTTTGTTTTCTCTTTCAATTGTTTCAATCTCACCTACGACATTCCCAACAATATTCACCAGATTATTATCTTCTTTTTCGATTGCTGCACTTTCTTTAATCTGTCCATTTTCTCTAAGTTCATCAATCAAATAATCAAACTCATCATTAAGTAAGCTCATGCTGTCATTATCCATATACTCCTGGTATAACTTGTCCAAGGCATCTTTATCATTGATTCCTTTCTCAAAACTAATTAGTGCCTTTGCAAAATCTTCGTGATTTTCGTTTGCCATTTGTTCTAGTGTATTTCTCATTTCTTTGTAGTTCATAATATACCTCCATAGTTTCTACAAAAGTAAAAAGGAGCTTGTAATAAGCCCCTTAACGTTCATCATGCTCTTTTGATTTATTTTCTCGTGTTTCTGCTTGTTTTTCTTGTGACTGATATGACTTAATTTGCCCTAAGATAGACGGCTTTTCAGATACATTTTCTTTACTTTCTGCCCTTGTGTGAATATTATCCTCTACATCATAAGTAGTTTCAAAATAGTCACTATCTCTAAAGTCATTATCGTATCTATCTGGCACACCATCATTGTCCAAATCTTTTGCAAGCGGATCATAGATATTACCATTGTCATCTCTTTCAAGACCTAATGCTTTTTTAAGGTCATTATCATCAATAGATACAAACTCTCCAAAGTCTCCATATTCCATTTCTTGTTTTAGAAATTCCAATGCCTTTTCTTCACTTCCAAGGTCTTTGAGATAATCAATCTTTGTAACTGGTTCTCCATTGATATATTGAGTAGCTGTAAAGTCTTCTAAGCTAATTTCATATTGAATTTCATGCTTTTCATCTGGTGTAGTAGTATATGCAATTCCAATATGAGCAAGGTCAGGAAAGAGATTATTAAAATTTTCATAGGTATAACTATCATCTTCATATTCCCTTTTGCAAAAATCTACAATAGCCCTTTTTACATCTTCAAGTAATGGATTAGGATTTTCTTTTTCTTCTACTTCTCCCATATCAAGTAGCTTGTTTAATTCTGCAAGTCTTAATACTTTTGTCTTTAGCTCATCTGCTTTTTCAAAAGGCTTTGTTAATTCTTCTTTTGCATTTTCCAGTTGTTCCTTTGTGCTAATGAGTTTTTCTTCAAGACGATTTAACCTTTCTGGCATTTTATCAATAGCATTATCAAGTCTTGTGATATTACCATCTGCACTTGTACCTAGTTCTCCTGAATGGTTTGTAGCCCCTTTTAAAGTGAAATTATGCTCATTTGTAAAGAAGTTATAACTTACCTCTAAGTCCATATTTCGGTACTGTCCTATAACCTTACTTTCATTAATTTTTACACCTTTAATCGCTTCTAAGAGCTTTTCTCCAGCTATCTTTTTATCTTGAATTATCTCGCCATTAATCGTGATAGAGGTGAATTTATTTTCACCACTTCCTTGTGGCTGGGCATTTTCTATATCCTTTTTCACTGCTTCAATTAGATTTTCAGTCCTTGCTATTTCTTCAGGATATGTCTTTGCAACCTTATCCTCTAATCTATATCGATTGGACTTATAGTTTGCTTCAAGCATTTTAAGTTTCGTGACTTCATTATCCAAATCCATCTTTTCTTTTATCTTTGGATCACCAGTAGCAAGTGCCTTAATCTCAGCATAGTTAAGGGAGCTTTCGTCCACATCTTCCGCCACACGAACAGGTGTCTTTGAAGTCATAATCTGTGAAATAAATTTTTGCTTATTCTCTATTGTCTGCCAAAGGTACGAATCAAGTGTATTCTCCGTAACATAACGATAGATACTAACTTCCTTGTTTTCATTACCTTGACGAACAATTCTACCACTTCTCTGTTCAAGGTCAGCAGGTCTCCATGGTACGTCTAAATCATGCATTGCAATTAGTTTATTTTGCACATTTGTACCAGCACCCATCTTCTGCGTTGAACCCATTAAGATACGAACTTCGCCTTTTCTTACCTTTGCAAAGAGTTCATCTTTTTGCTTATCGGTATTGGCTTCATGGATAAAAGCAATTTCTTCCTTTGGTATTCCTAAATCTACAAGTTTACCTCTAACGTCATCATAGATATTAAAACTACCATCACCTTTTGGTGTAGACATATCTGAAAATAGAAGTTGTGTTGATTTTTCTTCTTTTGTCTTATCCCAAATAGAAAATACATTTTTAACACATACATTCACCTTTGAGTTTTCATCATCTGGAAGTAATGGATTGATTAAACGCTGATCTAATGCAAGTTTCTTACCATCATTAGTAATCTTAAGCATATTATCTTCTTCAGGCTCTACAGACTTATTACGCACCTTATCAGCCCTTTCAGACAAGCTCTTTAGTATTTCTTTTTGCTCTTCACTTGGTTCAGTTTTAATGACTTTAAAATGAGCTTCTGGAACAGGAAGATTGAGCATATCTGCAGTTTGAATATCCGCTACTTCCTTAAACATACTCATAAGCTCAGGTAGGTTATAGAATTTTGAAAATCTTGTTTTTACTCTGTAGCCTGTCCCCTCAGGAGATAATTCAAAAGCAGATTGTGTTTCTCCAAAAGTTGAAGCCCAGGAATCAAAATGCTCTAGTCCATTCTTTTTCAAAGTGTCGTACTGTAAATATCTTTGCATAGTATAAAGCTCTGTCATTGAGTTTGATACTGGAGTGCCTGTCGCAAAGACAATTCCTTTTCCACCAGTCATTTCATCCATGTATCGGCATTTCATAAACATATCTGAGGACTTAAAAGCTTCAGATTGTCCGATACCTGCAACATTTCTCATTTTTGTATAAAGATATAGGTTCTTATAGTTATGTGCCTCATCAACGATCAGCTTATCTACTCCTAGCTCTTCAAAAGTAATAACATCATCTTTCTTAAAATCATCGTTTAATTTTTCAAGTCTTGCTTCTAATTTTTTTCTCGTCTTTTGAAGTTCCTTTACTGTAAAGTTTTGATTTCTGTCATGCTTATACTCTTCTACATAATTGATAATCTCATCGATTTGGTCTTGAATGTGCTTTTGTTGATATTCCTTAGACATTGGAATTTTTTCAAACTGACTATGACCAATAATGACAGCATCGTATTCGCCTGTGGCAATCTTTCCAATAAATCTCTTTCTGTTTTTCGGTTCAAAGTCTTTTTTATCAGCAACCATAATATTTGCTGACGGATATAGCTGCATAAACTCTCTACCAATTTGTCCTGTTAAGTGATTAGGAACTACAAATAAGGACTTAGTACACATTCCAAGTTTTTTTGCTTCCATAGAGCTTGCTACCATTTCAAAGGTTTTGCCGGCTCCTACTACATGGGCAAGTAAGCTGTTGCCACCATATAAAATTCTTGCAATAGCATTTTTTTGATGATTACGAAGTGTAATATCTGTACTCATTCCATCAAAGCTTAAGTTAGAACCGTCATACTCACGATTACGAATAGAATTAAATCTCTCGTTATATACTTTAACAAGTCTTGTTCTTCTATCTACATCGTTAAATATCCAGTTCTTAAACTCTTCCTTGATAAGCTCTTGTTTCTGTCCTGCAAGCATGGTTTCTTTTTTATTTAGTACCGAAGTCTTTGAACCATCTGGATTTACTAATTGGTCAAAGACTTTTGTTTCTTTTAGGTTTAGAGCATCTTCAACCAGCTTGTAGGCACTCACTCTACTTGTTCCATAGGTCATTTCAGCAAGGTCATTTCCTCTATCTTTGCTCTTTCCCTCAACATTCCATTCACTGGTTAAATGTGAAAATTTAACTTTAATATCCCATCTTGCATATCCTGGGGTCTTTAATGTTTCAAATATGAATCTTTCAATATCCTTAGGTGGAATCCATGTTGCACCAAGCCTTACATTGATTTCACTTGCTTCAAGTTCCTTTGGCATTACTCTTTGAAGTTCTGCTTTTTGATATTCCAGTCTGCTTAGTTCATTTACAAGTGTTTCCCTTTCGTTTTCACTTTCTTCTGGAAGCATTCGTTCTGCTTGTCGCAACCTATTGATATAACTATCTACAATTTCAATCTTTTCTCTAATGTTGCCACTTAAGTATTCATCTTTCGTTACATAGGTATACTTAAAGGAGTTAGTCTCTTCGCTACAAGCAAATGGTAAATCACCATCTTCCAAGTCAAAAGAAAGCTTCTGATTAAAACTAACATTCTCTTCCCTAATGTTTAAAAAGATTTCTCCTCTAAGTTCTTCTATAAGAGTGTTTCTATCCTTATCCGTAAGATTTGTCATGTAATCAAAATCTACATAACCTTTTTGTGAAATAGATAGTACCAATGCTTCAAGTGAATTATCTACATGGTCAATAACTTTCGCTTTTGTGATAGTTCGTTTAGAAAAAATATCGCCTTTTGCCTTGAAGTTTTCTTCTTCATCAAGTATCTCGATAGAAGATACCAGTGGGAAGTTACTATCCTCTCTTAAAGCTCTGGTGTTACTTAAATTATTAACAAAACCATGTTTCTTAGAAAAGTTATCATAAACAGCGTTTAATTTATCCTGAGATTCTTTGATTTCAGCTTCACTAAAGTCTTCTTTTTGCTTGTATATCACATCCTTTAGTGCGTCATTTAATTCGAGATAATTCTTAATCTTTTCCTTGTTTTTGTCTGATACTTCTCTCTTAATGAAAAGTGAATTTTCTCTGTAATATACCTCATCATCAATCAAGGTATAAGAGAAGTTTTTTACATCATCGGTTGCGGGTATTGAGGTTACTTCATCATCTAGTAGCTCTATCTCTTCATACTTCGCATCTTTTGATATTCTCTCACCTGCTATTTCAATACGGTCTTTAAGAGACTCCATATTATTCTCTTGTCCTAAAAAGGCTATCGGCTCACAAGTTAAAGTCTTTCCAAATCTACCACTAACTTCACGCATAGAACCTAATACTTGTTCAGGATGGTCTACAAAGTATTTATTGTAAGTTAAGCCATTTTCATCTTCTGCTAAATGAACCCAGTCATCGTCACGCTCAAGTACACTATCTCTTTTCTTCAGGAAAATAATATCGCTTGTCACCTCAGTTCCGGCAACACCCTTAAAAGTATCGTTTGGAAGTCTTATTGCACCTAAAAACTCTGCTCTTGCATTTATATATTTACGGATACTTTCGTCTTTCTTGTCCATTGTTCCAGATGATGTGATGAAGGCTATAACACCACCATTTCTCACCTTATCAATGGATTTAGCAAAGAAATAATCGTGAATAAGAAAGTTATTACGATTGTAGTCTCTGTCATTTACCTTAAATTCTCCGAAAGGTACATTTCCGATTGCTACATCAAAGAAATTATTTGAAAAACTGGTCTCTTCAAAGCCTTTCACTTGCACATCACTTTCAGGATAAAGAAGTTTTGCAATTCTACCACTAACAGAATCAAGCTCAACTCCATAAAACTTTGACTTGCTCATTTCATCTGGAAGATTACCGATAAAATTACCTACGCCCATCGATGGTTCTAAGATATTTCCATTCTTAAATCCCATTTCTGAAAGCGTACTATATACTCCGTCTATTACAACTTTCGGTGTATAAAAGGCTGTTAAGGTAGATTCTCTTGCAGTTTCATATTCAAAAGGTGTTAGATTTTCTTTTAAGAAAGCTCTTGCTTCTTTCCACTGTCCTTCTTTACTTTCATCAAAGACATCAGCAAGTCCACCCCAACCTACATATTTTGCTAAAACTTCCTGAGCTGTAATATCAAGCTCTCGTTCTCCGCTCTCCACTCTGTTAAGCATAGAGATTGCTTCAAGATTATTGTTTAACCTTTCACTTGGAGCAAGTTTATCAGGGAGAATATCTTCTTTAATTCTAAAGTTTGATACTTTCTCTTGTTTCTTTTCCTCAAGTCCAAAAAGTCTTTCTAAATCACTTTCTAATCTATACGGAATAACTTCTGAACCCGTAATCATTCCTCCAAGATACTCAACATTATCTTTTATTGTAACAGTCTTAAGACCAGCACCCATCTCGTCAAAGCGAGTTATAGTGTAGTCTTTATCTTTATAGTGAACTTCGTCTCCAACAAGTAGCTTAGGTCTATCAAAGCTAATCTTTTCTAATAACTCTTTATCATCTGCAAAACTTACTATAGGCATCATATGATTACCATTTCTTAGAGGAGCAAGTCTTAAATCATTCTTTTTTAGAATCTCATTAAAGCTCACTTCATCATCAATCTTATATGCCTCATGATCCATGTAGACCGTTTTCCCAACAGACAAGTCTAATGATTTTTCTTTATCTTCTTCTGAGTTAAGGTAATCAAAAAGTGTCTCTTGTTTTGCTTCAACTTGACTGACTTCTACAACATAATCAGCAATCTTATATGATTCATATTTTCCACTATCAATCAAAGTATCAACCTTTGTGCTTTCCTTAAAATCTACTCCTCGATTAAGTGAATATTCCAATCCATCAACTTCTACTTTTCTTCCAGTCTCTTCAAGGCTGATGGCAAAGCTGTCTTTTTTACTTGCAATGATAAATTCGTTACCCACCTTAATTGCCACTTTTTCATTTTGATTGTTATATGAATATTCTTTAAGGCTATCAACAAACTCGCTCATCGTAACAAAGTCGATATTGTCCTTAAATTCTTCAATTTGACTTATGCTTACTTCATCATTTATTAGATAACCTTTTAGTACATTGAATTTTGCAAGTTCAATATCTAGGTCTTTTAGATACTTTATCTTTTCTGATGTAACACCGTTTGTATCTTTGTTCCAGTCATCAATCAGCCATTTTAACTGTTCCATCTTCCAAACAGGAAGCTTTGGATTTGCAATTTCTGTAATCTCATTTCCATAAAAGTCATATTCTTTAATGGCACTCATAATCTCTTCTAACTGTTCAGAATTAAAATCGCTTAGCTTAATATTTGTGCCTTGAAGTGCTTCTTCTAATTTGCTTGTGGTAAGTCTACTGATTGCAATATCTCTTGATACCTCGTACTCTTCCATTATAGCTCCGACTTCTTCGGCAAAATTATGACTTAATTTTTCTTCAAATCCCTCTATAACTTCGTTGTTAATTTCTTTATGAATTACATCATCTTCAAAGCTAAGTTCACCATTAAAAACCATCTGAAGCTCTTGTTCATCCATCTGTTTTTTAAGTTCTGTGTATTTAAGTTCTCTAAAAGTTTTTGGAAAATCCTCTAAAATTAGTCTTTGAGCATTTAGTTCTTTAAGCTCATTGATATTAAAATATCCCCATTCAGGCTCTATTCCTAAAACAAGCCCAAAGGCATCGCCACTTTCTCTATCATACTCTGTCATATACCAAGTCCAGTTACTTCTAAATGGAATAATATATGCTGCATGAACTTCTTTTTCGGCAAGGTTTGTTTTTTTCTGTTCATAAAGTTCAGGAACACGCTCAAGCATTTCATCAGTCATTAGGTTATATGGATCTTCTTTAGAATAGAAAAAGGAAGCATTTTCTGCTCCCTCGTTCGTTTTTTCAATGCTATTTTCTAAGCTTCCACTATTTCCTTTATCACCATCTCTTTTAGGGCTGAAATCATCGCCTTGTACTCTGGATGATTCTCGTCCGTTATTTTCCAAGCTTCCATCATCTTCGGCTTCTCTTTTCTCATAAAGTCTATGGCTCTCTTTTGAACTTCCATTAGATGCATTAGTAATTTCTTCTCCTTGTAAAGGTCGATTAGTATCTGATAGTGTTTCTCCTCGCTCGTTTCTGTAAGAAAGTCCAGTCTCATCACTGCGTAAGTCGGATTTGGAAATTCCTCCATGAAGCTCTTCTCGTTTTCCAGATTGTTCAAGGTCTTCTCCTTGATTTTTGAAATTATCCCGTCCGTATTCTCCATTTCCAAGAATTCGGTTTCTTGTGTCATCATCTCTTTGGTCATTTGATCGAATAACATTTTTTATCCCTCCTAAACTATTTTTTTCGTTATCTATATTATAATCGGCACCTATACTCTTTGTCAGGTCTTGATTGACAGATAAACTTTTTGTTCTTACCATTGTAGCTTCAATAATATTACTACAAGCATTGGAAATACAGTTACCAACACTCATTAAAGAAATTCTATCTAAGTACTTGAAATTTTCTTGTAAGTTATCCATTGGAATAGGATAATCCAGGTTAAATCTATTTGAAATTGCAAAGCTAATAGAATTTCTCATAAAATTTACAAATGAGTTTCTATCTTCATCAGCAATCCTCAGATTATTCGCAAGCTCATATATGCTTTCATCCGCGTATATTCTGCTAAGGGAATATAGATTCTCCAATAGGCTTTCACTTGAGTCATATCCTTGTAGTTCAATCATATCCTTTAGTGCTTCTTCATGTTTTTCTCTATCAAACGCCCATAGTTTTACCTCATTTACGCCTCTATCCATAGATACTGTCTGACTAATATCAAAGATATATCCAACCTTTTGAAATGGATAGGTTTCACTTAGGATTGGAATACCCTTTTGTCCTCGCATAACGGTGCGATTAAATCTTTCCCTCCACATATCAAAGCTTGCACAAGCAGTTGCATTGGGATTTTTATCATAGATACTAAGTTGACTTAAAAAGTCGTATCTTTGGTTATTTCCAATGACTTTTAAGAGTTTCAGATACTCATTTTCACTATCTAAAACATCTCTTTTTACAAGCTCGATAATATTGTAAAAATCATTTGTTCTCATCTTTACCTCCTAGTTCTTCAAAATTTCTTTTAATATTGCTTCTAACACATTTACGACAATGCTATTTCCAGCTTGTTTATAAAGTATTGACGATAATTTACCTTTTCTTCCTGGATATATAGCTTTGAGTTTATTAAAGTCTTCATCATCAAAACCCATAAGTCTAAAGCATTCTCGCTCAGTTAAATATCTATATTTGCCATTACTTAAATCAATAATTCCTGAATTAGGAATACGCACTTGCTTGGTGGAAATTGTGTAGGCAAACTTATCTATCACTTTAAGTCTTCCTCTAAAATTATTATTCTTAGGCTCTCCTCTTATATATCGAAGCATTGACTCTTGCCTTACTTCATAAAGATTTGAAGCGTCTTTCTCAAGAAATTCAGATATATCCCTTGTTTGTGTTTTTTCGAGCTTGGCAAAATCAAAAGAATTATTCCCCAAGATGCTTACAACAAAGATACGCTCTCTTTTCTGTGGTATTCCAAACTCTATAGCATTTAGAATTTCATATTTGTTCTCATATCCAAGTCTCTCCATTTCTTTTAGGTAATGAAAAAAGGAAGCTCTCATATTCTTATCGAGAACTCCCTTTACATTTTCCCAAAGCACTATCTTTGGTCGTATTTTCATTTCTTCTATAATTCGTATAGTTTCAAAAAGAAGACTACTTCTTGTACCGCTACCTTTTGTGCCACCCTTCTTTAAGCCACTTCGACTAAAATCTTGACAAGGACTTCCATGCATTAGTAAATCTATTTTTTCATCTGGTGGATGAAAATACAAAATACTTTTCGGCTTAAAATTAGTATTGTATAAAGCATTGTAGCTTTTAACACAGTTTTTATCTATCTCTACATAATCAATTACTTGGTGAGGTATCTTTTGTCTGATGAAAGCCTTTCTAATTGCTCCGATACCACCAAATAGTTCTATAATTTTTATCGTTTCAATCTCAACCACCTCCAACAAAAAAAAGGAACAAGATTTCTCTCATTCCCTTTGGTTTATATTCAATTTCTATTTTTTGTGTGTGTTTATCGTATTTTTAATTTCTTCTTCAATGCTGTTTAAAAACTTTTCCTTATCTTCTTTACCACTTGCAATATCAGAAAGCTGCATTTCCCAATCAGCTGTTGTTTTAGCTGATTTAAAGGTGTCAGCTACAATCGTTACAAGACTAATTCCTTTATGCGTAGCGATTAAATTTTTCTTATCTCTTTCGATAAAACCTTTGAAAATCAAGTTTTCAATAATACCTGCACGAGTTGCTGGTGTACCAAGTCCTTTTCTTTCTACCTCAATGCCTTTTTCTAAGGCGTCATTACCCGCTACTTCCATAGCCTTTAAAAGTGTATCTTCCGTAAAATGTTTAGGTGGTGTTGTATATTTCTCTTTTATTTCTTTATTTTTTATTTCAAATACATCTCCAACCTTTATATCCGGGAGTAGTATATCTTCCGTTTTCTTCGTTTTATATTCTTTTAGATACTTAGTGAATCCCTCATCAATTATCACTTTGCCACTACTTGTAAATTCAAATCCATCAAACTCAGCAACAATTTTTGTAGTATTTTCTACTAATGGGTATCCAACACTTGCGTGAAGTTTATTTGTTATAAGTCTATATACTTTTGCTTCACTTGCTGGAAGAGTTGAAATATCTTCTTTTAATGAGCTGATTGTTGGTATAATCGCATGGTGATCCGTAACTTTTTTGGAGTTAAACACTATCTTAATTCTTTCAGTATCAAAGTCATTCTTGCCTAAGATATTATTAATGACGCTTGTAATCATATCTTCAGTCAGGCATCTGCTATCCGTTCTTGGATAAGTGATAAACTTCTTTTCATATAGGCTCTGTGCATAATCAAGTGTTTGCTTAGCACTATATCCAAAATATTTGTTGCACTCTCTTTGGAGCGTTGTAAGGTCAAATGGCAAATCAGGCTTTGTTATCTTTTCTTTTTGAATAACATCGGTAATTTCTATCTTATCGCCTACTAAGTTTAAGAGCTGCTCTGCTGTTATTTCATCATCAATTCTATCTGTTGAAAGTGTAAAGTCATTAAGACTTAACTCTACTGTAAAATATTTTTCTTTTTTGAAATTGGTTATTTCCTCATCTCTATTTACAATCATTGAGAGGGTAGGTGTCTGCACTCTTCCTACACTGTAATTTTGCTTATATAGGCACGAATAAAATCTACTGATATTCATTCCAACAAGCCAATCTGCAATCGCTCTTGCCTGTGCAGACTCAAAGAGATTATCGTAGAACTTTCCCTCTTTTAGATTATCAAAACCATCTTTTATGGCACTATCCTCCATCGATGAAATCCAAAGGCGTTCCATCTTCTTTTTACAATTTGCTTGATTGTAAACAAGTCTAAAAATACTTTCCCCCTCACGACCTGCATCACAAGCATTTACTACATTCTCTACTTCTTTATCATTCAATAGTTTCTTCAAGATACTAAATTGTTTCTTAGTGGATTTTGAAACCTCATACTTATATTCACTCGGAATAATCGGTAAATCTTCCATATTCCACTTAGCATACTTTTCATCGTAGCTATCGGGATTTGCCATCTGAATTAGGTGTCCAATGCACCAACTTACCTTATAGCCATTTCCCTCATAGTATCCATCTTTTTTATTTGTTGCTCCTATTACTTTTGATATGGATAGGGCAACACTTGGTTTTTCTGCAATTACAAGTTTCATATATTTTTATCCTCCCTGTAAAAAATAGGGCGAAAGATTTTACTCTCTCGCCCTATATCTTGCACCCAAAATTGTATAGTTTTAGGTGCAAATTTACTCTAACTCATCATCTTCTTTATCTTCTGTTTCAACTTCATCTACTTCATTTTCACTTTCCTCGGCTTCTGAAAAGAAACTATCGTCATCTTCTTCTAATGCTTCAAGTTCTTCATTCTCTTTCTTTTTAACAACCTTAAAGTAATAACCTGCACCTAATGCTCCACCTACTGCAAGAAGTAAGATAATGTAAGTTCCCATACTACTTTTTTCTTCTTTCTTAACCGGCTTTACTTCTTCTTTCTTTGGCTCTTCTTTTGTAATTTCCTGTTTTGGAGCTTCTTTCTTTTCAACCATATTAAGTAGATCATCTTCTGAAACTTCTGTTAAAAGCATTACATTCTCGCTATCTTCATCATGGTTAATGATTAGATGAAAAGTCTTTCCATTTTTAGTTGTAAAAGTTACAAACTGTCTTGCGTCTGCTGAATACATATCCGTAGACTTATTATCTTTACCATCGTTGTGGTGAATTGGATAATCTTTGTTTGCATTATCCTTATTCTCTGTAACAGATCCTCTTGCCTTTGACGGTGCTGACGCTACTCCTTTATTTGTATTTACAGGCTTGCTTGTTCCATCCATAGAAGACGTATCTCCATTACTTGAAGTCTGTTTAGGTGTTAGCTTATTCGGATAGCGAATTTCTTGCTTTTCTTCTTTTTTACCAGTGTTTTCAGATGTAGTGTTTCCCTTTTTTGTCGCAGAATTTGAAGCAATTTGTTTTTCGCTACCTGTTTGTGTTCCTTTTCCGCTTGTAAAAGGAATTGGACTAGATGTAACTGTCTTTGATGGAGCTTTTCCTGTACTTGATGATGTATTTTTTAGAGTATAAATTTTACTTTCTAAGCCTTTAATTCTATCTTCAAGCTTTGAAATATCCTTATCCGATATACCTTTTATCTTTTCATTTTTTCTATTTTCAAACTTTTCTTCTAAGGATTTGATTTTATCATTAAGCTTATTGATTTCTTCTTTCTTATCATTAGAAATGTCCGCTTTATCTTTTAGCTCCTTGTTTAGTTTATCCATTTCTTTTTCATAGACTTTTAGGTCTTTTTCTAACTTTTCAATGTCTTTTCCTGTTAAAACAGTTTGCACAGAAACATCTTTTTTCTTCTTTTCCTCAGTTTGAGTAGCACTATCCTTTATATCTTTCTCGGTTTGAGTATTTTCATCTTTCTTTAGATAAGATACCTTTCTTATAATTTCATCATCTTTTCCCTTTACCTTATATGTGGCAAAATCATCAAGAAATTTCATATTATCAGGTAACATATCAAGTTCTGAAGCATCAAGAACATAGCCTACATCAAAAGTTTTAGTAAATTCTTTATATACCTTTCCATCTTCGAAAAAGTATTTTACCTTAACTTCTGCTTTAGTTTGTGTTGCTGAATCTTTTTTACTTTTATCATCTGTTTGTACTGAACTATCCTTTTTTTCAGTTTTATCAGTTTGCGTATCAACACTTGCCACTCTTGTAATTAAGTCATCTACATTAAAAGTTATATATGGAAGACCTGTATGGTATCTATTCCAAGTTTCAATGATGAGCTTATCCTTCTCAATCTTTATTTCTTTAAGATTGTTGATATTAGGATTGGCTTCCTTAACTTTATTTATAATTTCTTTTTTGGACTCTTCTTTTATTTCTCCATCATAATCAATCTTAGTTTTTACAATATCTCGATTCAGCTTATATACAGGTGTATCTAAGATATGGTAAATCTTATTATCGCTATATGTTCTAATATGCTCCTCAATAGAACCAACATAGTAGTCTTGATTGTTTTCTGTAAAATCTAAGAATATGCCGCTGCCAATATTTACACCTGTAGCTTTATAATAATTAAATTCTTTTTTGCTTGTAAATCTTGTATGTCCCATTCTTTCGGTATCAAAATCAGCTTCTGTAAACATTTCATCATATCTATCAAATGATGTTAAATTACCCTCAAGTTTAAATTCCTTTAAAATATTTATCTTAAATTTCAGCTTATCCTCATAATATGACTTACTTATATTCTGATCACTTGTATTGTCAATCATATTCACAATAAATTTTGTTTTATACTGCCCATGATTATTATCGGCTCCCATAGCATATACAATATTTGATTTGTTTAGGTACACTGTTGCCACTAAGCCTACTAACACCAGTAAAGCAAGTATACTTGCTAAAATCTTTTTGTTACTCAACAATTTTTTCATCATTAAACTCCTTTTCTTGTTTTTGTTTTTTCTCTTCTTTTACTTTTCTCATTAAGTCCTCAAGCGTGATGTTGTTTTCTCTACAAATCACGATGATTTCTTCGTTTTCAAGTTCTTCTTCTCGAATAAATAAAGGCTCTAATTCTTTATCAATCAGAGCCTTTTTATCAAGAAGTTTTTTTATTTTATTTTTCGTTAGTTTTAATTCTTTTCTCACATTCTGCCCTCCTTATCTGTTTACATTTGGTGGAAAGCCAAAGCCTACTGGATGATGTTTACAGAATGTTGCTATCCAATCATCTAAGGTTGTTACCCTAACTACTCCGATATTATCCATTACCTTACCATCACCAATATAAATTCCGACATGACCATAAGTAAGTCCGGCTTGACCACCACTGCTACTACTTTCAACTGCTACAAGCATTCCTACTTTTAACTTTGATCTATCAGAAGTAAATGTATGGTTTCGATACATATCATTAGCATTTCCTCCGATATATCCAAGACCTGCATTTTGATAAACTTGTGAAACCCACATGGCACACCAACCTGCTCCAGGTGATGGAGTAATATATGCTGCATTTACAATTTTCTTTTGAACATCAGACGATGCTTCATATTCTTTTCCTCCACCAACACCACCATTTGCTGTAATCAAATCGGTATTTCCAAATATCTCACCCATATTACCTTGAGCAAGAAATAGAGCTTCATAGTGTTTTAAATTATCTGGATAATCTCTAAAAACTTCTCTAATGACGCTATCCATTTCCCTTTTATTTAGGGTAACAATGAGCTTTCTATACTCGTAAGGCTCTTCGTGACTTTCTGTATATTCGTTTCCATCCTCATCAGTATAGGTTTCTGTTACAGTCCTGTATCTTGTTTCAACTTTTTCTTCATAATCAACCTGATACATGGAATCAAAGAGTTCATCTAAAATACCGCTAACTTCTGAAAGTTTTTTTACATCACCACATCTTGATGTGATATAGGCTAAAAGTTCGTGGACATTATGACCAATATCTCCATTTTTATTTATGATGTACTCATCATATCCGGGATAGTTTTCTTCTACATTCTCAAGCTCTTTATACAGTTCATCTTCTTTTTTTGAAAAACTTTGGTTAATTTCTTTTAGTATATTTGGAGCAGATAGGTATGAAGTTGTAAGAATACCACTTGTAAAATTAGAAAGCCCGCCCATTGAAATACTTGCAAAATCAAGGATAAATGTTCCAAAAACAATAATAGCAACTATTAAAATAGCTGCTACTTTCGTTTTTCTTATGATAAAGTCCTTAGATACCTTTAAGGTATTTACAAAGGCTTCTTTTACTCTATCCCTTATCCTCGTCTTATTTTGCTTATAGATAACCGACTTCATCTGTTTCTTCTTTTGAAACTTCTTATAAGCATTTGCTTTTTTATATTGGTCGGTCTTCTTAATCTCGTCCATGCTCTTTCTAAACTCAAGCTTGGATTTTCTACTTTGGATTTTCCTATCGCTCTTTTCTAAATCATATAGCTTCTTACTTTTTCTCTTGTCCGAATAATTCTTTACACCATGAATAAGTTTAGAGGAACTTCCTAAGCCTTTTTCAGCAGCTTCAACCGATGCATTTTCATCACTACCAGATGATAGATAAGCACTTGTAACCTCACCAAGTTTTGCAGCTCCAATCACACTTCCACCGACTATGGTTTCTTTGTTATACCTTTTATAAAGCTGATTTTTCTTTTCCCTATCTTTGATGGCTTCTTTACCAGTTTTAGAAGCTTTAGTATTATCTTCTTTTTTCTTATCTGTCCCTTTTCTTGTAAAGAGCTTATCAGAATAGTTCTTTCTTTTAAGTGACGTTTTCTGCTTTTCATAAAGTTTGGATTTTTTATTACCTAAAGGCTCATAGGATACATCGCTATCTCTAAAATCATTATCGTATCTATCAATGACACCATCACCATCTTGGTCTTTTGCCAAAGGATCATAGATACGATTTTCTTTAACCTCTGTTTGATAATCTGACTTAGCTACTTCCGTTTCAGCAAAATCACTCACAAGTTTTTTAGAATGTTTTCGCTGATTAACATTTACGCTCTGACTATTCAAACCATTATTAGTATTACCTACTTCTCTATTCCTATGAGTTTCTTTAGAAGCAGTATTTTCAAAAACTCTATAAGCATCTGAATTAACTTCTATCCTTTGGTTTTTCTCTGCAGACTCTACAATAGGCTTCATTCCACTATCAGTTTCAAAACTGTTACTTTGAAAATTTCTTTTTATAGCATTTTTGCTCTTGTTACTTGTGTCTATTTCACTAGTAATATCTGTTCTTTTACTTATCTTCTCGTGAAGCTTATCTTGAAACCTATTTTCTTCTTTAACAACCTTATCCCTGTAATCATCTCCAGTTTTTCTTTTGTAATCTAGGACATCATCTGTTTCAGCCTTTGTGATGATTTTTTCTTCTCTTGCCCTTAACTTTTCATTCAAATCTCGCTTTCTTTTTTTACTCATAAGACGCTACCTCACTTCTTCAGGTTTTGTAGTCATCTTTTGATATAGGATTGTGTCTTTAGGGAAATTATCTACAAATGGAACAATGGTATTCCCAAAGAAAATCAGACCTTCACCAGCTCTCGAATTAGTAACGAATTTTTCCTGATCCTTTGAGATTTTAAGCTTTACAACAAGCCAATCTCTATCACCTGTTGCTTGATTAAGCATTAGAATAAAATCCGTATTGTCGAAAATATTTTCAATTTCTTTACTTGCAAGTAGATCTTTGACATTTTGTGTAATTCCTGTTGGAATACCTCCCCATTTTCTAAATCTCTTCCAGATTTCCACCGAATACTGTGAAGTCTGTTCATCCTTTAAAAGCAAGTGAAACTCGTCAATGTAATACCTTGTACTTTTGCCGGTATTTCTATTTTGAGAAACCTTATTCCAAACCTGGTCTTGAATAACAAGCATACCTATCTTCTTAAGCTGCGTTCCAAGTTCTTTAATATCAAAGCAAATAAGCTGTTTATTTAAATCTACATTTGACTGATGATTGAAGACATTAAGACTTCCTGAAACATAGATTTCCATTTCTGTTGCAAGTTTCTTTCCCACCTTTTCTTCTTGCCCTCTTAACATATTGTAAAGGTCTTGAAGTATAGGCATATTCTCTGGAATTGGATTTTCAAAATACTTTTCATAAATTCTAGGTAAACACCTATCTATAACAGACTTTTCTTCTGCTGTAAGTCCACTACCACCAACCACAAGTTCAAGCATAGACATAATAAAGTTTGCTTTATCCTTAAGTGGTGCATCACCATCTCCATAGTTCATATTTATATCTAGTGGATTGAGATAGTCTTTACTCTTTGCACTAACTTTAATAACTTCTCCCTTGAACTGTTTAACAAGATTGCCATATTCACCCTCTGGATCACAGATAATGACATCATCATCGGTTGTAAGAATAGCATTTGCCATTTCTCTTTTAGCTGAAAAAGACTTACCTGAACCCGGTGTACCAAGGATTAGTCCATTTGGATTTTTTAGCATTTTTCTATCTGCCATAATGAGATTATGACTTAGGGCATTTAGTCCGTAGTACAAGCTGTTTGATGAGTTTATGAAAAGCTCTTCTGTTGTAAATGGTAAAAAGACTGCTGTTGATGATGAGGTTAACCCTCTATCTATTTCAATCTTATTTACTCCAAGAGGTAATACACTGATAAAACCTTGTTCTTGACTATGATCTAAGCGTTTAATCTTACAATTATGCTTACTTGCAATAGATGAAATTTGAGAAATAGTCGTATCAAGCTTTTGTACTGTCCTTGCAAAATTCATAAAGACAATCGTTACGATAAACATACGCTCATCTCTTGTCTGGAGATCTTTTAAAAGCATCTTGATATTATCTCCATAGGTAATTAAATCACTTGGTAAGATATCCATATCATAGCCACTTCTAACTGCCTTTTTATTTTCCTCAATTTTCATCTTATCAATATCTGTATTTTTTCTTTTCGCCATCTTGATAGCTTCTGTCTGCTCAACTGCCTTGATATGAAAAGAAATATTGATGTTATCATCTATATCTAAAAATTCTGCAAGCATTCTATCCGATAGCTCACTTGCAAGTATTTGAAGATGACTTACTGCTCCAATATATTTTCCAAACTTAAAATACTTACTCGGTACAAAATTAAAAGAATCTGGTGTAATCACCGTCTTTGTACTTTCTCTTGGTTTTAAGTCTTTATATGAAAAAGAAAAGAGCTTATCTGGATTTAAAATATCATGTAAGACTTTTAGTCTTTCTGTTCCAGTTAAGCCCTCAGCACGAACTCCCATGCTCTTTAGATTTGATAATATATCAATCTCAAGTCGCTCAAGCTTTGCAGTCGCTTGCTCCAAACTATCCGCTTCTACTCCAAAGGTGATATACTTTGATTTCTTTAAGCCATTATTTCCCTTTGCAAGCTGACTTTTTAGCATCTCACGAAACTCTAATCGAATATCGTCATAACCATCATTTTTATCCGGTATCTGAATAGCTGCTTTTAATTCGTTATTTCTTCCAAGCTGATTGATATATGAAAATTCAATATCTACACTTGGATCAAAAGAGTTTAAGACATTCGCAAATTGATTGAAAATCAAATCCTTATCTTCTTCTAAGGCAAGCTGATAGTTTATATCCTGAAATGCAATACACTTATTAAAGTGCTTTTCATCAAGCTGGCATATCCCGCTTTTTAGCATTCTCATATAAGGTATTGTGTCTTCAACAGTGTATCTCTTAGGCTCTTTCTTAAATATTAAGTCGATTAGAGAGGCTTTTTTCTTTTGCTTAGTCAGCTTTTCTTTTTTCTGGCTTCTTTTGTTTTCCTTTAATACCTTTTGATTTTTTTCTAATTGAATTTGCTGTATTTTTCTTTTCTTGTTCAAGGTAAACCTCCTTTCTCACTCGCTTCTGTGGTTGATAAAACTTGTGTAGATATATGTGCTTAAAATATTTCTCAAAGGTAAGTCCATCTTTTTCAAATAGTGTTACAAAGAAGATTGGAAGAGTTGATACAATTAAAAACAGTATCGCTATATCATTTGGCATAAACTTTCTCATAAATAAATAGACTGGTATACCAACCAGTCCAGCAAGTGTAAATCCAATTAATTGTCTTCTTGTAAGATTAAAGGCTACCTTTGTTTTTACCTTTTTTAAATCCTTGGGAATTGGTACATAGCCCATAGCTTACCTCCCATCTTCTTTTTCCTTTGAAAATACTTCAAAATGCTCATAGCATGAAGCAACTTCATTTCTCATATCTTCTAATTCCGATTCAATTAGTGCATTTTTCTGCTCTTGATAACAAAGAATAGATTTCACATCATCTCTTGTACTTTTTACTTCATCTTCTAAATTCTTTAATTTGTTCCTGTTAAAAATCGAGATAGCAAATGCTCCAATTCCTACTGCAATAATTGAAACAGGAAACAACTTTTTCTTTACTTCTATCATTAAAAATCCTCCTTAATGTGCGTTTAATACACTCTTTGCAAGCGTTCCACTCTTTAACATCATTAGACCAAGAAGTAACGCATAGCCTAATATCATAAAGGTACTTGCATGAATGTCCGTTATCTTTATCGTCTTTACTAAAACTGCGTAAATACCCAAGCATATAATCAAGAATAAGCCTTGAAGTCCAATAGCAAATAGACCTTTGATATAGTTTGTTCCAATTTGTCCCCACTCCTTATTTCCCATAGTGGCAAATGGAATTGCTGAAACCGAACAGTAAACATATATCTCAAACATTCTGCCATAGACAACTAGCATAATGACTACCGACATAACCTGTATTGCAACTTTAACAAGCGAGGTTTCAAAGAGTATCATGACCAGTTCTCCAAGTCCTTTGTCTTTTAATCCCTCAACCATCTGAACAATTTGATCACCTGAAACGGTGGCAGAAGTATTGATTACTCCTGCCGCCTGATTTACAAGATGTTGTGCAACATCAAAGACTGCCATTGAAAATGTAAAGGCATGAGATACTAACCACACCGCTATCCACATCTTTATCATGTATTTAAAAAACTCAAAGGTATCTGTATCGTGCATATTGTTCTTTTGCATAACCATATTTATCAGCTCAATACATAAAACTGCTGTAATGATTAAACCCGCAATTGGAATAATGACACTATCATTGATACTCTTAATAAAGTTAAATACCTCTGAGTTCCATCCCATTGGTGTCTTTCCTATATCGGTTGCAACTGATCCGACTTTATCATTAATGTCGATAAACATTGACTCAAGATTTGCTTGGATACCTCCGAGAAGAAGCTCTTTAAAAAATTCCTCTATCTTATCGAAAATACCAAACATAGGCTACTCTCCTTACTTCAATACATTTGAAAGTAATGGAATTAGTTTTAAGCCGATTAGAACGATGCCTCCTCCAGCCATTAACTGCTTAATACCCTGAGATTTTGCACCCGGATTATCATTTCCATAACCTTCCATAAGGTTGATAACACCCCATGCTCCAAGACCAGCACCTACTGCCATTACCAAAATCTTTAATACATTAACTGCTTGTACGAAAAAATCCATTATTTATTCCTCCTCGTTTTCTTCTTTCTTTTCAATTTTGTTCATAGACATAACTACAAAATTCTTATATGTCTTTCCATTTTTAGCTCGTTTATTGAAGTAGCCATATACATGAATAAAATCACCTTCTGAAAATTCCTTAGCCACGTCAGATTTATTGCCATAGGCTGCACAGTTGATATACTCTCTACCTTTTCCATATCCTTTCGAAAGAGCGAAATTTACAACTTGAACCTCTTCATCACCTCTTGTAAAAGTTCCAAAAGTAGGTTCTTTTAGCAGGTTGGCATTGATATTAATCATTTCTTTATCCATTTTTTCCTCCAATTAAAAAAGCTACTGGAAAATTAATTTCAATCGCCAAGTATTTGTATATTTAATTGTCTATTAGGTAGGGCTTCTTATCCTTATCATCTTTTCTCCTTTACTTTCTGTAACATATTTAGTGGAACTAGCATTTTGTCGTGTATATATTAGTGAGAGGCATTTGAAATACTAGTTAACAACTCTTGCGAGTTTTCCCTATTTATTGATCGCAATATAAATTGAAAATAGGGATTAAAAAAGACGATAGATTTTTTCTTTCTATCGTCGCTTTATTGCAATTATTTTAATATCTATTGGAGATCATTTTATTGTATTTGCTTTCCATTTTTTTATATGCTTTTGAAAATTCATTTACTAGCTCTTCGTCATTTTGCATAGCTTCTACTACCCAGGGATTTAACATAAATGGAAAAACTGCATTATTTAAATCAGAAACCATGTACTGATTTGTTGTTTCTGTTATCACCATATTTTGTTTAAGCCATCTTACAGCCCCATCGTGTATAGGTAATTCTTCAGTATGATTATCTTCTTTATATAAAACATAAACTATGGTCTTTTGATAATCATCTAATTTCAACAATCTTTCTTTTGCAGTATCCTTAAATTTTTTCCAAAAATGTTTATTACTAAAATACTTATATAGTGATACTACAATTGTTATTGTAACAATAGAAATAGAAATCAAAAAAATCAAACCTATTGTAAATCCATATTTATTTCTAAAATCAATCATATACATTTTTTGAATGAAACTATCTGGCAAAAATAAAACAAGTCCAGTAGCTATGCTAATAGCACACATAATTTTAGTAGGCAATTTAAAAAAATCCACAATCTTAAAATCAAAATTCACACATACATCTCCTCTATCTCTAATATGACTTTTATTATACCAAATATACCCATGCCACATAAAGCTATAACAGAAAAATATTACAATCTTGTAATTACTGTATTTCTATTAAGCTTAACTTTTCCTTTTCTCTTGATATAGTCTTCAATATCAAACACATTCTTTTTATCATAGTCCTCAAGGAGCTTGTAATTCTTGTGCTTTGTAATATCAAATTTATCTGACAAAAATGGTCTGACACCTCGAAGCTGAAAAATACACTTGCTACCATCCATAACTGTTATCTCGTCTTGGCTCATCAATTCTTTTCCTGTCTTTTGGTAATTCAGTCCATAGCTATTAGCATTAGATCTTGTTTCCGATGTGTTATACAGATCTATGGTTTCTTTACCCAGTGTTTCAGACAGTTCTTTAAGTGTTGTCTTTTCCTTTCCACCAAGAAATAAAGTGCTATCGCAGTTGCCTACAATCGTATCTGCATTATCCTTGTAGATTGCCTTTAGCTGAGATTGTGCTTGCAAGATAATACTCGCTGAAATCTCTCTACTTCGGATTGTTGCAATCAATTTCTCAAATTTTGGAATTAAGCCGATATTTGCAAACTCATCAAGCAAACACCTTACATGGACAGGTAATCTTCCTCCATATTCGTCATCTGCCTTATCACAAAGTAAGTTAAATAGCTGTGAGTACATAATAGACACCACAAAGTTAAAAGTATCATCTGTATCAGAGATAATAACAAAAAGTGCTGTCTTTCTATCTCCAAGAGTATCAAGCTCAAGCTCATCTTCTTTCATCAAGTCCCTAAGCTCTTGAATATCAAAAGGAGCAAGCCTTGCCCCACATGAAATAAGAATAGACTTTGCTGTTTTTCCTGCAGCAAGTTTGTATTTTTTATATTGCTTTACTGCAAAGTGCGTAGGCTCTTTCTTTTCCAATGCTTCAAATAGTCTATCAATAGGATTCATATATGTTTCATCATCTTCTCTAACTTCTGAAGCATCTATCATATCAAGTAATGTTGCAAAGTTCTTTTCCTCTCTTGGAGCTTCATAGAAAATATATCCGATAAGAGCCGTATAGTAGAGTTTTTCGGCTTTAATCCAAAAATCCTCACCTGATTTTTCGCCCTCTCCCTTAGTGTTTGCTATAATTGTTTGCACTAATTTGAGGATGTCTTTTTCACTTCTGAGATAGGCAAAGGGATTGTACTTCATGCTCTTTTTGAAGTTGATGGTATTTAAGATTTTTATCTCATAGCCATTATCTTCAAGCATCTTACCGCACTAAATCACTATCGTTCCTTTAGGATCGGTTACAAAATAGGACGAGTGCAT
>NZ_JACVDA010000050.1 GCF_016552165.1 Parvimonas parva
ATCCTAAAAAAATATTCAATTACAAAACGCCTAGAGAATTATTTTTATGTGGCTAATTTATTCTTGCAATTTAGTAAAAATTTTGTTTTAAAGATATT
Source organism: Parvimonas parva (assembly GCF_016552165.1). GTDB lineage: Bacteria > Bacillota > Clostridia > Tissierellales > Peptoniphilaceae > Parvimonas > Parvimonas parva. Next base: position 99 of record NZ_JACVDA010000050.1, read on the forward strand.
TGATTATTAAAAGGTAATTGTGATATAATATTAAAGATAAAAATTAATAGAATAAAAATTTTTGCACAATTTTAGGAGGAAATGATATGTCAAAATTAACAGTGTTTGACCATCCGGTTATTTCTCATAAGTTAGGATATTTAAGAGACAAAAATACCGGAGGAAAAGATTTTAGAGCTTTGGTAAATGAAATTTCAATGCTTATGGCTTATGAAGTTACAAGAGATTTAAAAACTGATGAGGTGGAAATTGAAACACCTTTACAAAAAACAATGGTTAAAAGATTATCCGGAAAAAAATTAGGAGTTGTTCCTATTTTAAGAGCAGGACTTGGAATGGTTGAAGGAATGTTAAATATTCTTCCAGCTGCAAAGGTTGGACATATTGGATTATATCGTGATCCTGAAACTTTACAACCTGTTGAATATTATTGTAAATTACCTGTAGATGCAGAAGAAAGAGATTTTTTAGTTCTTGATCCAATGCTTGCAACAGGAGGTTCAGCTTCTGATGCCATAAAACTTTTAAAACAAAAAGGTTGTAAAAATATTAAATTGGTTTGTATAATTGCTGCTCCTGAAGGAGTTGAAGCTGTTCAAAGAAATCATCCTGATGTGGATATTTTTGTAGCTGCATTAGATGAGAGACTAAATGAACATAGCTATATCGTTCCTGGACTTGGAGATGCAGGGGATAGATTATTCGGAACAAAATAATTTCACGATGGTTTGTGTCGGAGGATACCCGGTAATCTTGTTATTTCATAACAGTAAAAGGTTGGAGAAATTGTACCGACCCCAAAAAGTTAGACCAAAAATTTAACTAAAGGGGGTTGGTATTTTTTATGGCAAAATATAGTTTTGAACTGAAAAAGAAAATGGTAGAAGAATATTTTGAGTGTAAAGGAGGATATGGATATTTAGAGAAAAAATATAATATAAATTATTCACAAATTAGAAAATGAATAAAGGTTTATGAAAAATTTGGAGATGAAGCCCATATTGTAAAATTAAGTTAGCCAGTAAGAATAGAAAAAAACATCTCAAAGAGGTATAATAGTAATTGACAAAAA
>NZ_JACVDA010000005.1 GCF_016552165.1 Parvimonas parva
CAATCCCTCTCTTTCTTTTCTAAATATACCTTTTTCTATTTTTTTATCCGTTCAATTTAGTATTAGACAATTATTTTTGGTCAATTTGACCAAAGTTTTTTTATTTACAATCAAATTATACCGCATTATTTTCTATTTGTCAGCACTTTTTTTAAAATTTTTTTATTCCTCATCTTCATCAATATCATCAAAATTTTCACTATCTTCATCTTCTATTGATTCAGCTTCTTGTAGTTCTTGTAATTCTTTATCTTTTTGTCTTTTTTTATAAAAGAAAAAACCGCCTATACCAATAACAAATCCTCCTAAAAGTAAATTATCTAAACTTAAAATACTAGAACCACTAGATTTAGATTTTTTAGTTTTAGAATTAGAATCAGATTCTCCACTTTTTTCTAATTCTTTTTTTAATTCTTCTTTAAAATTTTCTAAATCTTCTTTCTTTAATTCTTTTTCTTTATCCTTATCTTCTTTACTTCCACCATTACTTTTATTCATTTCTTTTATGATATTAGCCATTTCATTTTCATTTATTTCAGTTAAAAACTGAACTTGTTCAGATTCTTTTGTATAATCAATGATTAAGTAATAGTTTTTACCAGCTTTTGTTGTAAAAGTTAAAAACTGCCTATTTTCGTGCCTTTTATCTCCATTATAAATATGTCCATCAGAACCTATATTTTCTGTAATTTTATTATTCTTAGAATCTTTTTTCGTTTCTTCTTGTTTCTTTTCTTTTGATTCTTTTTTTGATTCTTCTTTTGTTTTGGTTTCTTTTTCTTCTTTCTTTTCTTCAGATTTTGCTTGTGTTTTTTCCTTTTCTATATCCACTTCTTCAAGTTCTATTTCCTTTGAACTTGCAAAAGAATTTGTTGGTTTAATAAAAAGAAAACTCATTAACAAAAGTAGTAAAATTTTAGATTTATTTTTCATTAGTACCTCCTAGATATTCTATAAATTCTTCAAGAGTTAAATTACTTTTTTTATAAGCCTTATAAATTTCTCTTATTTCTGTCTTTTCAACTTTCAAACTTAAAATTTCTTTTCTTTCTTCTAAATCTTCTAATTCTAAATCAAGTTTTTCTACTTTTTCTACTAATTCAGAATATTTTTTCTTTTTTACAGAAATAGAATTTATAATTTTTTCAAGTTCTTTTTCTTCTTTACTTGGCATATATACTATTTTCTCCTTTCAAATTTTGGGTCATATTTTTTTATCTCATCTTCTAGTTGTTTTAACAATACAGGGTCTGCTGGAGAATCTAAATTTGACAAAGTTATGAAATGAGTAATATTTTGTCCCCAAAAACTCATTCCACTAGGAACTCCTTCTTGATGACTTCCAGTTGTTCTATATCCATTTTCAAAGCCTAAAAATATTTCAATATGATGTTGTTGATTTAATATAGCATCTCCCGGTTTTAATGATGATTTTGGAATAGATTTTACAAATCTATTTGGCATATTAAAGGTAGCATATACTCTATCTATATTTCCACCACATTGCCCCCAAGCATTACATACAAAACTTGAACAATCCAAATAATTACCATATTTTCCAATAGGAACTCCATGTCCTGCTCCAAGTCTATATGGTATTCCTTCGTGTGTTGCACACCACATTAAAACAGCTTGTCTTATACTTCCGGGTGTTACAAGTGGAGAGTTAATATATTTTTCCATAGCCTTTTGGTATCCTTTAGCTGGTTTATATATTTTTCTATCTCCATAAATTATTGGATTTTCAAATTCTTTTAATTCATCTTCCATATTGCCTTTAGTTTCAAGTAAAGTTTCAAAATGTTCTAAATTTTCTTTATCCTCACTAAAATCATTTTTAGCTATATCTTTTATTTCTTTTCTTCTTAAATGAATTACAATCTTTTTTTGTTTCTTTTTATAAGCAGTTCCTTCTTCGTCTATATATCTGTCAACAATTGATTTAGTGATACTTTTTTTATAATTTCTTTCAAAAAGTTCATCTAAACTATTTTTAAATTTATCAAAATCTTTAATTTCTCCATATCTTGCAGTTACATAAGATAATAAATCGTGAACATCGTGTCCCACATCATCAGCATCAACTTCATAAATATCATAATTTATATAATATTTTTGTGGATTGTAAATTTCATCAAGAAGTCTTTTTTCTTTATCTCTATAATAATTTTCCATTTTTTTCAAAACTTCAATATCTGATAAATACGTTGTTGTTGCAACAATATCTGTCGTTGTATTTTGAAAAAACATCAAAGCACTTGTTAATAGTACAATAATTGTTATAAATAAAAAAGAAGATAAAGCTAACCATATTAAATTAATTATTTTACCTTTTATAAAAGTAAAAATCCTACTAGGGATTGTTTTAATATATCCCCAAACTCTTTTTAAAACATTCTCTATTTTTTTATCGATATTATAAAGATGTTTTCTTTTTATGTTTCTCCTTTGAATAAATTTACTTGTAATTTTACTATCTTTATATTTCTTTTTTCTACTTAATTTTTGCAAATCTTTTTTAAAAGCTGATTTTTTCTTTAACTTTTCTTGCTTTCTTTCAAATTTAGCAGCTTTATGCAAAAATTTTTTTGGCTTGTTTTTGTTTTTAAAATATTTTCTTGTATGAGTAGCAAGCCTTTTATCTAAAAGTTTTTCTGTTGATTCAATTCCTGCATTATTTTCATCTATATTTTTAAAAGTTCTATTTAGTTGAGAATATGCGAACATATTAGCTCTACGATAAAATTTATAGAATTTATATCTTTTCCTACTTGCTTTTAAACTGAACTTAGCAGATTTTTTTCCTTTTCTTCTTGCTCTCCAATTTAGATTTCTAGTATGATATTTTCTATAAGTTCTAAAAGGATTGAAATTTTCTTTAAAAGTTTTATTCTTTATTTCACTTCTATATTTTCTTTTTATAAAAGTAATTTTCCTTCCTTTAGAATTTTTGAAATTTCCTAAGGTTTTGTTTTTAAATTTTAAATTTTTCTTAAAATTAAAATTTTGTTTTTTGTTTTTAATAAAACTATTAATGTTTTCTTTAATTCTAATTTTTTTTATTCTAATCTTTTTCATAACATTTAACCTATTTCTCTAAAACTTGTTTGTAACAATTTATAAAGTTTAGTATTTTTAGGAAATTTATTTTCAAAAGGTACTATGTCTTTTCCAAATTTTATAAGTCCTGAACCTTTATCTGGATTGGATATATATTTTTCCTGTTCTAAAGATAGATTTAAAAGTCTTGCCATAATTTCCCTATCTTTTGGAGCTTGTTTTAAAATTAAAATAAAATCTGTATTCTCAAAAATATCTTCTACACCTTTATAAGCCAAAATATTTTTAACGTTTTGAGTCATAAGTGTCGGTACTCCGCCATATTTTCTAAATCTTTTGTAAACTTGTGTATTAAATTTTGCAGTTGTTGGGTCTTCAAAAAATAAGTGTGCTTCATCTACATAATATCTAGTTAATATTTTTTTGTTTCTATTTATAGTAACTCTATTCCAAACTTCATTTTGAATTATTTGCATACCGATTTTTCTAAGTTTTTCTCCAAGAGAATTTATATCATAACAAATAATTCTCTTTTTTATATCTATATTTGTATGATGATTAAAGATATTCATAGAACCTTTTACATAAAACTCTAAACTTTCACAAAGTTCGTATGAAATATCAGTTTTATAGCTTAATAATTCATTATATAAATCTTCTAAAATAGGAATATTTTCTTTTTTAGGATTTTTAAAATATTCTTTATAAATTTCTCTTACAGCTCTATCTATTATAGAATCCTCACGAGGTTCTAAACTTCTTTTTAATATAAGTTCAAAAAACGATAAAACAAAATCAAGTTTTATACTTAAAGCAAAATCTTCTCCACCATATCCTAAGTTAATATCTAATGGATTGATATAGTTTTTTGAGTTTGGAGAAATTTCTATAACTTCGCCATCAAGAGCTTTTGTTAGTTCTATATACTCTCTTTCCGGGTCTAAAATTATTATTTCATCATCAGTTAAAAGATAAGATAATGTCATTTCTTCCTTTGCTGCAAAAGACTTTCCAGAACCAGTTGACCCTAAGATTAAACCATTAGCAGAATTTAAGTACATTCTATCTAAGCAAATTATATTTTTACTTATTTGATTATTTCCATAATAGAATGGATTTCCTTTTGTTATTAGTTCCTTTGTTTTAAAAGGAATAAAGGCTGCAACAGATGAAGTTGTTAAAATTCTCATACTCTCTATTTCATTTTTACAAAGTGGTAAGGACGATACTAGACCTTGTTCTTGTAAATATTTTAATGGTTTTAATATCGAGTTGTTTCTCTTTGCAATTTTTCTAAGACTTGCTAAAATTTTTCTTGAATACAACTTATCTTTTGCTAAAATAGTAAAAAGAATAGTTACTTTAAAAAGTTTTTCATTTTTACTTTTTACATCTTCAAGTAAAGATTCAACACTGTCTAAATTTTCTTTTAATTTTCCACCAATTAAATCCATATCGTAACCTGATTTTATTGCCTTTTTTTGTTCTTCAATTTTCATTTGTTGAAGGTTGGTTAAAGTTTTTGCTACAAGATTAGTCCCGTCAAGTTGGTCGATAGGTTCTATATGAAAATTAATATACAAATCTTCATTGACTTCTACAAATTCTTTCAAAATTTCATCTGAAATTTCAGAACCTGTTATCTCTAAATAAAAAGTTTGTGCAAACATTTCATTTATTTTAAATTCATCATCTTTTGAAAAATCTAGTAATTTAGGCACAATTTTTTCTTTTTGGTCAATTTGACCAAAATCTAAATTCTTATGAGGATTTAACATTTCATAAAAAAGTGATAGTCTTTCTTCTAAATTCAAAATTTTTATTTCAGTGTCCAACTCTTTAAATTGCTTTTTTAAATCTTTTTCCATTCCTGTTAAATTTATATTAGCTTCTTTTAAATTCTTTGCAGTTGTTTTAAAGGTTAAAAATTTTCTTTTTTCAAAACCTTTATTTTTATTTATTTTATTTTTTAAAATTTGATTATATTCATCTCTAAATTCATCAAAAGTATCATTTTTGTTTTCTATTTTAAATCTATCTTCCAACTTAAAACTTTTTTCTCCACAGTTTATATATGAAAATTGATAAGAGTTAGAAGAGTCAAAAGAACTTAATATTTCTGAAAAGTTTATAAATAAATTTTCTCTATCTTCTTCACTTAAAGCGGTATAGTTTCTATCAAAAAATTCTAAAGTTTTACTATATTCATTTTTTGAAATTTTAAAAACTCCGTTTTTATAAACTTCTAATGGTAAAACTGTATCTTCAGTCGTAACATTATTTGTTTTAGCATTCTTATTTAAAAAAACATTTATTGAATCCAAAATTCTTTTTATATCTCTTTTAAGATTAAATTTTTCTTTTGTTTTCTTTCTGTCGATTTTTACTTTTTTTAACTCATTATTTAACTTTTTTAATTTTTCAGTTGTTTTATTATTCTTTTTTGCCAAGTCCTTTAACCCCCTTTCTCTTTCTTGTTTTTTTCATTAGTTTAAAATTTAAAATGTGAAATAAATGTTTTTCTAAGCCTTTTCCATTCTTTTCATAAAAAGCAAAAATAAAAAATGGAATAGCAAGTGTAATCATTAAATATATAGATGTGTTTATTCCTAATTTTTTAAAAGTTAATAAATATGTTGGTAAAGAAACTATTCCCGCAAGACTAAAGCAAATTAATTGTCTTTTAGTTAAATTAAATATTACTTTTGTTTTTATTTTAGTAATATCGGTAGGTACTTCAACAAAATTCATATTCTACTCCTTTTCATTTTTTTCTAATCTTTCCAATTCACAAATATCTTCAGCTACACTTTTGAAATTTCTATAAACATTTTGATTCAATTCGTTTATTTGTTTTTGTAAATAATGTTCTTTTATTTTTGAGTGAATAAATAAGGCTATTCCTCCTAAAATAAAATATTTATAATTATTTTTATATTTATATTTCATATTCCTCCTCTAATGAGTATTAAATATACTCTTTGCAAGTGAACCTGTCTTTAGCATAGTTACCACCAGTAAAACTGCATATCCTAAAACAGACCAAACAGCTTTCATTGCATTTGTATAATCTATACTCTTTACAAGTATTGCAAAAATAGTTACACAGAGCATTATTAAAAATCCTTGCAAGGCTAATGCTCCTAGATTTTTTAAATAGTTATTTCCAATATTCCAATTATGGTTTTGACTTGTAATACTAGCTACTGGAATTGGAGCTATTGCTCCCATCAGATATATTTCTATTATTCTTCCATAAATTATAACGTGAATAGCAATAGAAATTATATAGACTGCAAGTCTTACTATCAAAAGCTCTACATAAGTTACCATCAAACTACCTACCGAATTTTCTTTTAGAGTTTCTTTTATAGTTGATAAATATGAATCATCAAATTTAGCAGCTTCATTTAGATAAGGTTTTGCATCTGTTATTATCTTTTCTCCAATTTTAAATGCAAATAAAAATATCTTAGTACAATTTTTTACAAACATTAATGCTATTATGAATTTAAAAAGTGGCTTTAAAACGTCTATAACGTCTATCTCTTTCAAATTATTCTTACTTTCTGCAAGTTGTACATACTCCATTACCAAGATTGCAGCTATTATTAAAGCTGCAACTGGTAAAATAACTAGAGTAGATATATTTTTTACAAATTCCCAAATAGATGTATTCCAAGTATCTGGAGCTACTGAAATATTATTGGATATTCCTATTAAATCTTCATTTATAGAGTCAAATATTCCTGATAATATTTTACCTATTCCATCTATTATTCCATCTTTGATATAATTAGTGATTTTATCAAAGATTCCAAAAAATACCATTCTTTAACTCTCCTAGTAGTTAATATAATTTTGTAGAAGTGGTACTAATTTAAGTCCAACAACAAAAATAATAGCTCCACCTACCATTTGTTTTGTTCCACTATTTTTATCTGCAGCATTCTCAGAACCGTGTCCTTCTCCCCATTTAACAACTCCCATTACTGTTAAAAATGCTCCAAACAATTTTAATGCCCAAGCCATTAAGTTTAATATTTCTGTAAAATTCATTTTTAAAAATCCTTTCTTTTTTGTTTTAATAAAAAAAGAACTTAAAATATTCAAAATTAAAAAATATTCTAAATCCTTTATTAATTTTCTTTTTCTTCTTGTTCTTCAAATTCAAAAACTTCTATTATATCTTCTTCAGATAAATCTATTTCTCCTCTTTCTTCCTTTAAAAATTCTTCTAAATCAATTCTATTTTTTTTATTATAATCTAACAAATATTTATAATTTGGATGTTTTGTTATATCATATTTTTTAGAGAAAAACGGAGGTAAACCTGTAATCTTTAAAATACATTTATCTCTAGGTATTTCTGATAATTCATTTGCGTCTAAAAGCCTTCTACCTGTTTTTTGATAACTTGTTCCAAAAGTTTCATCTCTACCTTTATTACTTGAATTATTCATAACTTCAATAGTTTCATTTCCTATCATTTCAGAAATTTCTTTAGTGGTTTTTCCAAACTGTCCTCCTAAAAATAAAAAACTATCACAGTTTTCTATAATCGATTCACTTTGACCTTTGAACATAGCTTCAAGTTGTGCTTTTGCCTGTAAAAATATATTTACAGACATATTTCTTGACCTTAAAACTGCTATTATCCTTTGAAAATTAGGAACTTTACCACTATTAGCAAATTCATCAAATAAAAATCTTATATGATATTTTAAACTTCCTCCTTGATTATATGCTTTTTCAAAAAGTCTATCAAACATTTGAGAATACATTATAGCGGTCAAAAAGTTATATGTTGATTGAGTATCTGATGTAATCATAAATAAAGCTGTTTTTTCATCTCCAAGTGATAATAAGTCCATTTCATCATAGGACGTTATTTCTCTAACTTCTGGAATTGTAAATACTGATAATCTAGCTAAACAAGAAATAATAATAGATTGTTTAGTTTCTTTTGCACCAGAAAGATATGAATTATATTGCAATACCGCAAAATGTTCACTATCTTTTTCTTCAAGCTCCTTAAACAACAAATCTAAAGCATTATTCATACTATCTCCTACATTACCAAGTTGTAATATTTTAAAAATTGATTCAAATGTATGTTCACTTTTTTCTAGTTCATAAAAAACATAAGATGAACAAGCTAGAAGTAGCATTCTTTCAGCTTTTATCCAAAAGCTTTCTCCCTTTTTTTCTCCTTCACCATCTGTATTTTCCATTAAACTATCAATAAAGATAAACATATCACTCATATTTCTAATATATACAAAAGGATTGTAGTGCATAGACTTAGAAAAATCTATTGTATTAAAAATTTTTAATTTATATTTGGCTTTTTTAAATAAATATGCCGTTTCATCAAATACGGTTCCTTTTGGGTCTGTAACTGCATAAGATGAATGTAATTGCATTAGATTTGGCTTTACAAAAAATCTTGTTTTACCAAAACCAGTTCCACCAATTACCATAACATTTTTATTCCTAGCAAATTTTAAGCTTTTAATATTCTTTATAGTCAAACTCTCGGTTTGAGTTAAAATAATATTTTCTTTAAATTCTGCATCAATAAATGGAGCTATATCTTTTCTGTTGCCCCATCTTGCTCCTCCGTATTCTTTACCACTCTTTTTTAATTTTTTTCTGTTCTTATTTCTTAAATAAACAAAAATATTTACAATTAAAACCATAATTATAGTATTTATTAAATTTTTAAAATTAAAAACTATTTTTGTATTAATAACTTTATTTAGCTCTAAAATAGTTTTAAATGATTTATCTAAGAAATCCCCACTCATAGTATCATATATAGTTATAAATTTAAAAGAAAAGTAAAATAAAGCTAAATTGAGTATAAAAAAAGCTATATACTTTTGTTTGTGTTCTTCAAAATCTAGTTTATAGCTATCAATAAGTTTTTTTATCTTTTTCTTTGCCATATTTCTTCACCACTTTTAAAATTCTTTTTAAAAGTATCTTTTATTCTATTAATCTTTTCTGATAAAGACTCTTTGACAAAATCTTTAAATTCAGTTTCTTTTGTTTTAGTTTCTGTAAAATTTTCAGTTTTTGAATTTGTACTTTTCTCTTTTTTATTAAATTCTTCCCAAAAATTTTTTGCTTTTTCTTTCTTATCACGCCTTTCTGTTTTCATTTCCTTTTTCTTTTCTTTTTTCTTAAATTTAGATTCAAAATATCTATCAACTTCTTTATAAGCTTTTTCTAGAGCTTCTTTATCAATAGCTTTAAAATATAGTTTATAATTTATTTTTCCATTATCAAGTTTTTGTTTTTGAACATTAAAATCTACTCCACATTTTTTTAATTTCTTTTTTAATAAATCCAGATATTTTGAATCTCTAATTTCAATATTCTCAAGTTTTCCTTGCCTGTTCAATTCTTTAAACTTCATCTTTCTTCCGTTTAAGTTTTGTTTCTTCAAAGGCTTTTTATTTGCCCTATTAGAAATAAATCTTAGAGCTATTTCAAAAAGTTGCCTTGAATTTTTAGCATTAGCTATTAAAACTTGAGTGACATTTTCATTAATCAATTATACTATCAACTCCTTACATATAGAATTTAAAACTTAAGTTTTAATTATCATCAACCTCCTTTATAGTTATAGATAAATTATCTATACAAAAAAAGCAACTATTTTTGTAGTCGCTTTCTTATGTGGTTTTTATATACCTTTCCACAATACATATTCTAACATATTTTCTTGTTTTTTTCGAACTTTTTTTGCCCAATTTTTGCCCTGATTTTGAACAGTTTTTGCCCAATTTTTGCCCTACTACTTGTTGGAATTTCAACAAAAAGTTTGTTCAAATTCTTAACACTTTAAAAAATGTAAAAGTATTTTATGTATTTATCTTATATATTTTTTATTTTAGAGTAATTTAAAATGGTTATTTGCATTAAAAAAGTCAGTTTCACAAAAAATATTTTTTGTCAAGTTTTCAAAATAATTCAAAAAATTTTTGAATTATTAAAAAATCTTAACAATTGACCGTTTTCCTGATTTTTATTCTATTTTTTAAAAATAAATATACAAATATTAAGCTTTATTTTAACATTTATGACTTTAATAAGTATATATTTTAAAAAATGCTTTATAAATCTTAAAACTATATTATTCATTACATTTCCTCCTTTAATTTTTTTATAATTTATTTATATCATAAAAAAAACTTATAATTAACAATTTTTGTACATTTTTACACTTTTGCTTTTTATTTTGTGTATGCTTGTTTTATACAATAAAAAAAGAAATAGATTTTTTATTTCTATTTCCTATTTTTACAACTATTTCTATAAATTAAAGTGCTTTACTCAGTAACCAAACTATTAGTCACTTTATTTAACTTTTCTTCTAAATTAGCTAATTGTTTTTCAACATAATCAAGTTTAGCTATTGAATTAAAACCTTTATTTAATAAATCAAGTTTTTCTTTTTCTAACTCTTCTATCTCTTTTATATAAATATCTTGTTTTTTTAGTATAATATTATTTATAGGTCTTGACTTATAATAAGTATATTTGTCTTGTAATAGCTCATTTATTATAAAAACAAGTTCTTCTTTTGTATAAACTTCTGTGTTTATTAATTTCATATAAATTTCCTCGCTCACAAACAATATCTCAAATCCAATACTATCATCATAGTATTCACAAATTAGGCATCACAATCTTCATCGTTTTTCTCCTACTTTAATTTATATTCAACAGAAATTACTGAAGACTCTTCATTATTTACTGTTGTACTTTTTATTCCAACTGTCTTTTCTCCAATTTTATAGTTATAATAATCATTTCTTGACACATTTGATTCTATATTTTTATTATCAGGTGTCTTATATACAATATAGTATTCATTCGGAAATATTCCAAGCAAAACTGTTTTTTCGTATTTATCAACTATTAAAATTTCACAATCTTCATTAAATTCAGTTAAAGTTTTGATTCCTAATACTTGGTATAAAGGGTATCCAAAATTACTTTTTGACTTCTTTAAATTTTCCTCAATTCTTATTTTATTAGGTTTTTCATTCACTTTTGTCTTATCAAGGAACGACCCGGAAATATGAATTCCTATAACTACTAAAAAAAATATTATGAGAAGTGTTGCTAATGCAGTTTCTGTTTCCATATCTTTAAATAAAATAGTAATAATTAATAAGGCTAATATGGATATAGATATACATATAAATATAAATATTAAAAAGCTCATAAATTTACTCCTTAAAATCTCTTGTCTTTTGGTATTTTAGCTACTTTTGACCTACATTCACAACAATAGTAATATACACTAATTAACGTACTTGTTGCGTAGTCATACATTTCAGCATTATAGTCAGTAGCCATACCCTCATTATCAACTACATAATCATAAGTACCACTATATTTTTCTTTTGTAAAAAATAAATCTTCATTTCCACATTTTTTACATTTCAATTTCATCTTCTTGCTCCTTTTTGTGCTATATTTGACTGTCCTTTCAATTTTTGGTCAATTTGTCCAAAACTTTTATAGCGATAATTTTTCTTGTTCTTTTAGTAATTTATTTTTATTTAAGAAATCTAAAATTTCAATCCACTTACTTTTTTCAATATCAAATTTTAAATACAATTCTTCAATCTCAGTTTCTTTTTTAAATTTTTTCTTTTTATTTAATTTTTCAAAAAGTTCATCTATAACTTCCTGATTTACACTTATTTCCATAATTAAATTTTCTATGAATTGCTTACTAATTCTTTTTAATGAAATTCCTCTATCAAAAAAATATTTACAAACCTCATCTTGTTCATTTCTATTTAACTTTGCTAATTCTAAATACACTTGTTGTTTTAGCTCATTTTCATCAACCATTTTTAAAAAGGTTTCATTTAAATTTGTTATTTTTACAAATCTCCTAATTGTTTTTTCTGAAAATGGAGTATCTTTTGCTAATTCTTCCCAAACATTAAATCCTTTTTCGTCTTTATTTCTATTTTTTTGTAGTATTTCTTTTTTTATTAAATAAGAATGAGCCAATTCACTGCTCAACATATTATGCCTTTGATTCAAGTTAGCATTAATTAGCTTTATTGTAGCTTCATCATCAGTCATTTCTTTTACTATACAAGGAGCTTCTTTTTTTCCTAATTGCTTTAATGCTAAATATCTATGCCTACCAGATATAATTTCAAATAAATTTTCTCTTTTCCTAACTAAAAGTGGACTATATAACCCATTCACTTTTATATCTTCAGCTAAGGAAGTGATATATTCTTCAGATTGTAATCTAAAAGGTTGATTCTCAATTATAATTAATTCATCAAGATTTATATTAACTATTGCATATTCCTCATTTTCAAAGAATACAGATTGTATATTTTCATTACTTCTAACAAAATTTTTCATATCAACATTTTTTAATAAACTCATAATCTCACCACCTATTCTTTATTTATAACTTCTTTTGCAAGTTCTAAGTACTGTTCTCCAAGTTTACTATTTAACTTAACTAATGATGTTTTTATAGCTGTACTTTCACTTGCAATAGTTGATTTGCTTATTGTAGTATTAAATAAATCTTTTTTGTATTCTAACTTTAAATGTTCTAAAACCATTCTACTCATAACAGTGTTCTCTATCATAGTTGGTAATATTCCTAAAACTCTTAAATTTGCATTTAAATGAACTTTTATTTGTTCAATAGTGTTATATACTAAACGTAAACTTTCAATAGTAAAATATTGTGATTGAACAGGAATTATAATGTCCGTAGATGTTGCAAGAGCATTAGTCATTAAAGTTGATATTGATGGAGATGTATCTATCAAAATATAATCATATTGTTTGAAGAAATCGTCTGCTAATATCTCATTTAAAATCATTTCTCTAGCAAGTCTAGTTTCCATCTGTTTTTCAACAACAGATAGGTATGGACTACTAGGAATATATTCTATTTCATCATTCTCAGATATTTTTATATAATCAGTTAAATTTATTGTTTGTTTAAAAAGAAATTTACTAATTAAATCATCAATAGTATTTCTATCATCTCCATCGTGATTTAAATATATAGATAAACTATTTTGTGGGTCAAAATCTATCAATAAAACTCTTTTTCCCAGTTCTTTAAGAGCTACTCCTAGATTCATCGTACTAGTAGTTTTTCCAACTCCACCTTTTTGATTTCCAACTGTTACTATTTTCATCTTCCAATCCTCCTAAATTATTTGATTTTATTTTTATTTAATTTTAATAAGTAATATATACTTTGAATTAGCAAAAGATACTCCATTTTCTAAAAAATAGTTAAAATTTCATCTGATTTTTTTACTTTTAAATAATCTAATATATCTAAAAGTGCCTTATCTTCTAATTTATAAATATATCTTTCACAAAAATTATATTTTTTAGAAATTTCTGAATAAGAAAAAAAGTTTATATAAATATCTATAAGAACTTCTCTTTGAATATCATCAACATAATTTATTAAATCTTTAATCTTATCTTGTTCGAGTTTTATAATCAAGAGCTTATTATCTTGTTTTTCTAATAATTCTAAATATTTGTATAGTTGCTTCTCTTTTGAATTGTTAAAATTAGAAAATATTTTTTCATCAAAATTTGTAGCTCTCAAAGTCGTATATTTATCTTCCAATTTGTTTTTTTCTTTTACAAGTTTAAATTTTATTTTTTCAAAATATTTATATTTACTAAAATATTTTTTTAAATCTTTCTTTGTTTTTATTGAACTTTGCATCTTTACTCCTTATTTTTTTATAAAAAGTTATCTGAAAAGTCATCTGAAATTTCATTATCAATTTGTACTAATTCAGTTGAATATGAATTGTAAAGACAAGTTATTAAGTAACTTCTAATATTTTTAGCTTTTTTACTATTTTTTCTTATTGAACTTAAAACATATTCAATATGAGAATATGTTAACAATAAAAACCTCATTTTAACAAGTTCTTTAGATATGTAATTTCCAGATACTCTTATTTTTTCATCTTTAGATAAAATAACATCTAACATAACTTCAATAATTTGATTTAAATATTCCATTTCTGTTTTTGATAGACTTATTTCTAAAATTTCATAATTTAAATTTTTATAAATTAAATCTTTATATTTTTTATATTCAATCACATCAACATCAATCTCTTCGGATTGATTGATTGAATTAGTATAAATAGAATCAGTATGATTTATATTAGTATAATTAGGGTCCAAATTTTGAACTTCTAAAGGTTCATTTTTTGCACTTCTAGAAGTGCAAATTTCAGACTTCTTGAAGTCCAAATTTTGAGTTTCTAGAAGTTCAATTCTTGGACTTCTTGTATTTTTAGCCAATTCTTGATAATTTGGTTTTAAAATATATATTCTATTTGCTAAACCTTGACCCATTCTTCTTTCAAAAAGCAATTCAAATTCAATCAATTCTTTTTTATATTTTATTACTGTATTTTTTGATAAACACAAAACATCTTTTAAACTTTCTATTGTATAAATTAAAAATATCTTTCCGTTTTCATCTGTATATTTATCTTTATTTTTTAAGGATAAACTTTGTCTATCTGCTAAAATTGAATAAAGCATTTTTGCCCCTAATGATAAATTTTGATATAACTTAGAAGATATTAAAATTGCAGGTGTTTTTATAAATCTATATTCTTGATAATAGTCGTTTTCTGAATAAAATAATTCATTATTTACATCTTTATATTTCATAAATTCACCTCCTACATACCATTAGGTTTTAATAAATAATAAATGTTTTGAGATTTTTTATCTTTTTTATCTTTTTGAATCAACAAATCATTTTTTAATAATTCTTTCTTATACTTCAATGAAGTTATAGTTGATACACTTAATGCCTCATTCATTTCTTCAATAGTAAATTCAAAGAATAAAAATCCTTCTTCATCTTTCAATACATCTTCAGAAATTAGTTTGTCAAGATAAATTCCATAAAGCATTTTTGCTCCTAATGATAAATTTTGATAATATTCATTAAACAATTCTTTTGGTATTAAGTAACAATTTTCATTACTTAAATTTAAGACTTTAGGAATATCCCTAAAAAGTCTATCTTTGATTAATAATTTCATAAGTCCTCCTTTTTATAAAAAACAAATTTATTTTATCACACTATTTTGAAATAGTTAATTATAAACTCTTTTTTTCAACAAAAAAATAGATATAAACATTGATTTCTCAATACTTATATCTATTTTCACATCATATGCGGACTTACAGTTCTGTGCTAATCTACCTCACCCTATGGATTTTTAATCCCGAAACATCAAATGTCATCTGTCAAATGCCCTATTTAAAAGGGTCAAAAAACGGTATTTTTTAGCCTGTTTTTGACCCAATTTTCGTACTCAAACCACTACATGTTGTGGTTGACTCCTATTATTCCTTGTCCAAACCACAATACGTCATCAGAATTGCTGCTTCAACGTGGCTCGCAAAAACAGTATGAATAACAAGTCGTATTGTCCGTTCGTGGAAACTTGTCGAGTACACTTTTTAACGATAGGACAAGGCTATCGTTAAAAGGTTTAAGCTGTAATGATAATTATTTTCTAACATTTTATTATAAACGAAATTTTAATATTTACAATCCACTGATTATGTTGATTTTTTTTATATCTGCTCTCTGACTTTGACCTTTTGTCCGTTGACATAAAGGTAATATTCTTTGGGCATATATGTTTCCTCCATTTCTTTTTTGTCTGCGTTTTTAGACAAAAAAGGAGGACTTCTGCACATAGGCATAAGAAGTCCTCTAAAATGAAAGAAACTTGCTCTTTCTCTATATTTTAAATTTGATTTTTTATGATAATTACCAGTATCAAAAAGGTCTATTGTTTTTTTCTATATGAATAACAGACCCTAAATAATACATAGCAATTACCTCCATTATTTAATCCATTTTTTCTCCTTCTTAATTATTTAAGCTCCAGTTTTCCGACTTTGATTTAGCATCTACAAAGTCTTTATAAATTCCATCTTGCCTCATCAATTCGTCATGTGTACCACGCTGTTCAATACAGCCTTTATTCAAAACCAATATTTGATTCGCATTTCTAATCGTCTTTAGTCTATGTGCAATCATAATAACTGTTTTATTCTTGGTAAGTGATTCAATCGCCAATTTTAGTTTATCTTCATTTTCAGGATCAACATTTGCTGTTGCCTCATCGAAAATAATAATAGGAGCATCTTTTAACATCGCTCTTGCGATAGAAATTCTCTGCTTTTCTCCTCCTGAAAGTGAAGCCCCACCTTCACCTATGAAAGTGTCATATCCTTGTGGAAGAGAAACTATAAAATCATGACACTGTGCTTTTAGGGCTACTTCTATCACATCTTCTCTTGTTGCATTTTGATTTCCAAACTTTATATTATTTTCAATAGTATCTTCAAATAAATATACATCTTGAAATACCATGGAAAGATTATTCATAAGATTTTCAACGGTATAATCTTTAATATTATTTCCACCTATTTTTATTTCACCACTATTAACATCCCAAAATCGTGCAATTAAATTGCATAATGTAGTTTTCCCAGAACCCGATTTACCTACAATAGCTGTCATCTCATTCTCTTTAATAACGCATGTAACATTATCTAGAACTCTTCTATTGTCATAAGAAAACCCTATATTGTTAATATAGATATCATGATTTTGTATCATGAACTTTATATCGCCTTCATCAATTTCAGGCATATGATTAACATATTCATATGAATCGATAGCATTCTCTGCAATTCGTAAAATTGCCATATTAGAACCTGCTCCAATCAGTCCATCAAAAATTGTGAAGCTTGCTATCATCAATACAACCGTATCCGCAATATCTAAGTTTCCAGAAAGATTTAACTTAATACAAAAAAACAACATCCCTACAATTGTCAATCCTATTGCTATTCTTTGAGCTATTGTGTATGGAATAATCATTTTTTCAAGCGAGAGCGTAGTTTTGTAACTATTATCAATCGCATCATTCAAATTCTTATTGTTCTTACCGCCTAAATTGTATGATTTAATAACTTGCATTCCTTGAATTGTTGACAGTACATTCTTAGTCAAATATGTCTGAATATTTGACATATCAGCTGCATTTTTTCTTGAACGTTTTTCCATTAAGAAAGTAACAAATAAAAATACTGTCATACCAATTAATGCCACAAAACCTATTTCCAAATTTATGATAAATATGGATAAAACAAATACGAATGTATTTAAAAAGCCTCCCAAAACATTAACGAGCAATACTGGTATCCAAGACTCAATTTGTGTAAGATTTGTAGTTGCCAAAGTAGTTAATTTGCCTAGGCTGAAATTATTAAAGAATCCCATGGGAACTCTTTTTATTTTTTCTCCCAACTCTATTCTTTTATTTGCTGCCATAAAATATCCCGCATGTGTTTGATTCATTTGAGATATATTTTGTGTGATAATCTTGCCCATCAAACTAATAATTAATACTGCTAATACGATGATAATATCTTGTTGCACGACATTTTGCTTGAATAGGCATTTTAGCATATAATAAATTGCCACAAATTGAGATGCATTAAATACAGCATGAAAGAATGCTGCTACTATTGACTTTGTTAAGTTATTTCTCTCTCTGCCGGAGAAGAACCAGATTTTTTTAAATACACTTATCATGCTTCATCCTCCTTATCTAATGCCATACACATAGCGCAATATAATTTTGACTTCGCTAGTAGTTCTTCATGATTTCCACTGTTTTCAAGCATCCCATTATTAATTACAAATATTTTATCAGCTCCTTTTATTGTGTTTAGCCTGTGAGCTATAACAATTAAGGTTTTTCCCTTTACTAATTTTGAAATCGCTGCCTGAATAATATTTTCATTCTCTGGATCTATATACGATGTAGCCTCATCCAAAATTATAATTGGCGAATTTTTAAGCATTGCCCTAGCAATAGATATTCTTTGCCTTTCTCCTCCTGATAGATGTCCACCGCCTTCCCCAACAATGGTGTCATACCCATTAGAAAGCTCTCTAATAAAACTGTCGCACCCCGCTTTAATTGCAATTTGCTCAACTTCTTCATCTGTTGCATTCGGATTACCGAGTCTAATATTTTCTTTAACCGAAACATCAAACAAATAATTGTCTTGGGACACATAAGATATTAATTTTGAAAGTTGTTTTAACGGAATATCGTTCAAGTCTATTCCGTCAATTTTAATATGACCACTTTCAACATTCCAAAAGCCTGCTAAAAGTTTCGCTATTGTCGATTTCCCACTTCCAGATTCACCTACCAAAGCATTAAATGTTCCTTCTTTGAAGGTTAAATTTAAATTCTTAATTATTTGTTTTTCTCCATTATATGAAAAATCAACATCAATAAATTCAACATCAAACTTTTCAATTGGTTGGATAGTTGTCCCACATTTTATTTTTTTTGAAGCTAAAAGGCTCTCTACACTACTCGATATAGTGCCGATTCGTGCCAAATCATCTGTATAATTTAATGCTTTGAGTAGATTTGATACTGTAGCAAAAGATAGTATGACTATTGTTATCAATGTTTCTATTTCAATGCTACCATTTTGATAAAAAATCATTCCAAATGGTATGACTGTCAAAATTCCCATTGGTGATAATATACGACCAACAGAAACTCTTTTCATACATCTCCCCATCCAATCATAATAAAATTGTGCATTGTCATTAACAGAATCACTATATTTTTGGTAAGAAGTATTACTTTGATTAAATGCTTTAATAACTTCAATACCACCAATATATTCAACCAATGCATTATTCATTTTTTGACCTAAAACTACAGATTCCTTATAGTTTTTCGTGTACTCTTCATTCATCACTGACTTCATAAAACTCATGCCAACAATAAAAGGAAGTAGAGATACCAGACCTAATCGCCAGTCCAGAGTAAGCATATATATTATAAGAAATACCGGGCCAACTACATTGGCTGTCATTTCTGGTAATATATGAGATAAGGTTGTTTCCATACTATCAACTTTATCTACAATTATGTCTTTCAAAGTTCCAGAACTAATTCTGGTAATATCACCTAACGGCATTTCAAATAATTTATTTGAAATTTCTTTTCGGATATCCCTTAATGATTGAAATGTTGCAGTATGAGAAATTGTCGTTGATATTCCTGCTGATATTTCTTTAATTAAAAACATTCCTGCTATAATCAATAATTTATTTAAGTACAATTCCCAATTTGAATTCCCGTTAATTAACTCTGCTATAAGACTTGCAAGAATCATATATGAGATTAAGCCAGCCAATACACCCAAAATAGCAAACAAGACGGAAAAAGAAAATTGAGTAGATCGTTTTTTTATACATTGCCTAATTATATTCATCTAACAATTTCTCCCTCTCTTTTATTTGTTCTCCCTCTTGCAAATAAAGAAATTTATCACTTGTAGCTTTAGCTAAAAGTAAATCATGTGTAATAATAATCACTATTTTCCCTTTTGCAGAAAGAAGTTTTACCCATTTGATAATTGCACGTAATCCATCTCCATCCATTCCACTTGTTGGCTCATCTAATATATAAACATCTGCATCTGAACAATATGCTGCAGCTAATATTACTCTTTGCTTTTCTCCTCCTGACAATGATGCCGGGTGTCTATCTTTTAGTTCATTCAAGCTAAAAGCATTTAAGCTATCCACCATATCTTGCTTTAATTTTTCAGTTGTCTTTTTACCAATTGAAATTTCACCTACAACTGAATCTGAATATAATTGATAATCTGCATCTTGCATAACAAAATAGCAAAATTTATTTCTTAGATTTCTGTTTGCTGCTTTTCCTTTATATTTGATAGTTCCTCTATTTTCTTTTAGAAGCCCACTGATAACTTTACATAATGTAGTTTTTCCTGCTCCATTGTTTCCTAACAGTGAAATAACCTCTCCTTTATATAACTTCAAATTAATGTCATCAATTCCTGAATTTGTTCTTTTATAGTGAAAATGTAAGGACTCAATATCTAAAATTAAATTTTTTGACTTTTCAGTCTTACTACTTTTATTTATCGTTTTCGGTCTCAATCCAAGCTTTGATAAATTTTCATTATCAAGACTTTCAAACTCTTCCTTTGTCCAGATTTTCCTTAACATGCCTTTATCAATATAAAAAAATCTATTTACTACTTCCTTAAACGGTTCAAGCCTATGCTCACTTATAATAATAGAGATTCCTCTATCTTTAATTTTTTTAATTATTTTTATTAAAACTTTAACTCCATCTGCATCTAAATTTGATGTTGGCTCATCAAGTATCAACACTTTAGGTTGTAAAATTAAAGAAGAAGCAATTGCAACTTTTTGTTTTTGACCACTAGATAATTCATCTATATTTTTTGAAAGTAAATGTTCAATTCCGACAAATTCAACAATCTCGTCAAGTTTTTTCTTTATTTCATATGCAGAAATTCCTATATTTTCTGCCGCAAAACAAATCTCATCTTGAACGTTATTCATAAAAAATTGGCTTCTTGGATCTTGAAAAACAACGCCAAATAATTTGGCACGTTCCTCTGAATCCATTTCAGCCGGAATTTGTTTATCTATTTCAACTTTCCCTTTAAGATTCCCCTCATAAAAAACAGGAGCCAACCCACTGACAGTTCGTAAAATTGTACTTTTCCCTGATCCCGATTTGCCACAAAGTACAACACATTCCCCTGATTTTATAGAAAAATCAATCTTATTGATAGAAGAATCTCCATCACTATAAGAAAAAAATACATTTTGAAATTCTATCATCTTTATACTCCAAAATATATTAGTCCTGTGTCTTTGTCCATCGTGTCCATATATAAGTCTCTAAGCCATCTACCAGAGGAATCATATTCTGTTAGCTTATATCCACCAGTACCTGTATTCATTTGAGCCTTAAGGTTATCAATGGCACTTTGGACTCTTTCATTATCTATTTTTCTTGTGACTATACCTTCTTCTTTTATCTGCCTTACTGCATCTTGAGAACTTTGGATATATCCTTTACTTTGATTACTTCTACTTCCGAGCACCACCTTAATTTCTCCAGGCTTTTGCAGTGGTATGGTCTGTTTCATAACGGGAAAGATTCTATCCATTCCAAATGGATAGGCTCTGCATCTTACCCTATCCCCGCATTCAATGGTTTCTGTAGAGATTCCAAACTCAGATAAGTCAACAGCTGAAAGGTTTAGCTCTACCATTTCAAACTGATTATCCTTAAGCCACTCTGCTCCTTTTCTTAAAAGATTTGCAGGAATGGTAACATCATCCCAGCGTACCACCTTACAAACCCAACCAAATTCAGTGAGTGCCTCTTTAGAAACAAGATAGTTCTTACCATTATTTACTGAAGTAATATCTGTATATTGTTTTAGGACAGCATTAGCATCACCTTCTATTTCCTTACCAAGTGGAATGATGGCTGTTGCCACATCTTCTGCAGATAAGTCCTCCGTATAATCAAGAAGATTAAGTCCAAACTCTATGCTCTGATCTGTGTCTTTTCCCATTTCTTCAACCTATAAACCATATAACACGTTTTTCTATACCTGTTTTTAATTCAGTAGGAACAATAAAATGTATAGAGGTGGTCTACTATGCGTAAAAAAGAAGATAAATATGATTTTAGAGCCTTTGGTTTAGCCATTAAAGAAGCTCGATTGAAACGAGGTTTAACTCGTGAACAAGTGGGAGCATTGATTGAAATTGACCCACGGTACTTAACTAATATTGAAAATAAAGGGCAACACCCCAGCATACAAGTTCTTTATGACCTTGTATCGTTACTTCATGTTTCCGTTGATGAATTTTTCTTACCTGCTAATAACTTGGTAAAAAGCACCCGACGATTACAGATAGAGAAATACATGGATAGCTTTACAGACAAAGAACTATCCTTAATGGAATCTTTAGCCAGCGGTATCAACGAAGCAAGAAACATCGAAGACTAATTAAAAGAATCCATACATAACGGAAAGAGCCGATAAAATGAGATTGTATTAATCTCATTTTATCGGCTCTGCGTCTTTGCGTCTGGCTCTGTAATCACAGTTACTTTGAACTGCTTTATTTCAATTAAATTTTCTTGTCTGCATTTCGGACAATAGAGGAGGAATTTTTTTAATTCAGTATCTTCCCTTATCTTTAATCGTGTTTTATTTCCACATACAGGACACAATATCCACTTGTAGTTTATAATAACTATCTCCTCCTTTACACTTTAATTCAAATCTTTATTAAAAAATATTTCATCTTATTTAACAAGAAACCATATTTATATAACAACATAAAATACACTAAGTTATTTTATTGAACATATATCGTACTTTATCTATCCGACTATTTGGACGACGGGGCTGGCAAACAGGTTCACCGGTAGTAACATGGTACCCTTTTAACTCTGTTAAACAAACACTACGTCCATTTGTAAAGAAAGTTAAATCACTACGATATTCTTGAATACACCGAGCAGGGATTTCTCCACTAAGAATGACCTCATTATTTTTCAATTGAGTGTCTACGATGTTCGCACAATATTTAGGAGCATCGTTGTATGCTCGTGAAAGATATTCCTGTGGCGCATAAATTTTAAAACTAAGATATGGCTCTAACAATTCTGTTCCAGCTTTTTTTAAGACTTGTTCCAATACAATAGGAGCAAGCATCCGAAAATCTGCTGGGGTACTAACAGGGCTATAGTATAAGCCATACTTAAAACAGATTTTACAGTCCGTCACATTCCAACCATATAATCCTTGTTCGCAACCATAGCGTATCCCTTCCATAACTGCATTTTGAAATGATTGATTTAAGTATCCAAGAGAAACCGAGCTCTCATACTGCATTCCACTTCCCAACGGAAGCGGTGATACAGATAAACCAATGGAAGCCCAGAAAGGATTTGGCGGCACTTCGATGTGAATGGTATATTCTGCATTTTTTAACGGTCTCTCCATATAAATGACTGTAGGCTCTTTTAGTTCTATCTCCACATGATACTTTTCTTGCAACAGTGCACTAATCACTTCCATTTGTACTTTCCCTAAGAAAGAAAGTATAATTTCATGTGTCGTAGAATCCACGTAATATCGTAGAAGCGGATCACTATCTGAGATTTCCAAAAGGGCATCAAGCAACATTTCTCTCTGTTCAGGTTTACTCGGTTCAACAGTTGTTTGTAGTAGAGGGTGCGGATTTTCAATCTTTTTTCTCTGTGGCAATAGTTTTGTATCTCCAAGAACACTATTTAACTTCAAAAACTCATTTTGCAAAATAACAATTTCTCCAGAATAAGCCTTATCGATTTTACATAATTCACCATTTATTGAAGTATACATTTCTGTAATTTTTATTTTTTCCTTTTCCGATATTCTAACCGAATCTCGCAAATGCAGTACGCCACTATAAAGACGTATATATGCAAGACGCTGTCTTTTTTCCGAATACTCAATTTTGAAAACTTTTCCGCAAAGTTCAGACTGACCTCGATGTGTTGATGAATAAAATTTATTCGTAATCACTTCTATAAGGTTATCAATCCCTATATTGTTTTTTGCACTTCCGTGATAAACAGGGAACAGGGAACAATTCTGAAATCTTATGCTTTCCTCTTGTTCGAGTTCCAATGCTTCTAATGATTTACCGGACATATATTTCTCTAAAAGGTCATCGTTTCCCTCTATTACCGTATCCCATTGTTCAGATTCGGTAAAGTTCGTCACACACATATTAGGATACAGTTCTACCTTCTGTTTGATTACAATTTCGGCAGAAAGTTTCTCTTTAATATCCTGATAAACCGTTGATAAATCAATTCCATTTTGGTCAATCTTATTGATAAAAAAGATTGTGGGAATCCCCATTTTCCTAAGTGCATGAAATAATATACGAGTTTGTGCTTGTACGCCATCTTTTGCAGAAATCAGTAGAATTGCCCCATCTAAAACTGATAATGAACGATATACTTCTGCTAAGAAATCCATATGTCCTGGCGTGTCTATGATGTTCACCTTCGTATTTTCCCACTGAAAAGAGGTTATTCCTGTCTGAATTGTAATTCCTCTCTGACGTTCTAAAAGCGTATTATCCGTCCTCGTTGTACCTTTGTCCACGCTTCCTAATTCTGTAATCGCTCCACTGTTATATAATAAGCTTTCTGTTAAGGTAGTTTTTCCTGCATCAACATGAGCTAAAACTCCAATATTAATAATTTTCATGTGATTTTCCTCCATTCAAAAACCCAAAAGGGCATAAAAATCCCAGTGATAAATACTTTTATCACTGGGATTTTTATGCATAACCATAGGTATACAAAGCATACAGATATTCTCTGGATACTTTAGAATCACATGATAAAGGTATTCTTAAACTGGGTACAAAAAACTAAGCCCTCCTAAAAAAGGACATCCAATTATTTGTTCCCACTATCAAATTGACAGTTTATTTAAGAATACCTTGCCGCATATTTATTAACTCCTTTTATATACTTACATTAATATTAGCACATAAGAGTACATTTGTAAAGATATATCCGATTTTTTGTCAAAGGAGAACGTGGTTACAAAATAGCAGTTACAAATAGCTATAACCATGTACTAAAAGTTATTTTATAATCTTCCAGTTATTTCCTACCTTTTCTAGCACCAAATCAAATTGAGATACTTGCGTTGCTTTGGTCTGCTGGTCGAGATACTTTACTGCCAGTGATACCGTGACTTGATTATCCTTGCGATTATAAATAGGATTTACCAATTCTTGAAAGACATAATCTTTTCTGATCGGCTTCAAAATCCCATCATTCACGTAGTAAGAAAGTTCTTTTACGGTTGCGGTCGGGTAGAATTTAAAGAACGTTGTTAGAAACTCATTGATTTCATTGGTTGTGGTGGAATCAACCATGCCATCACTTTCTTTTATCTTTGGTGTATAATCTGATTTTTCTGGAACGCTGGTAATCGTCGGATTTTTAATAAGAACCATATTTCCATCACTGTCAACATAGACTGTCAATTCATAAGCAGAATGGACGGTCTTTATATTTCCCCCCTCTGTAATCAACTGGTCTACACTATAAGTCACATCAAACTGGTTTTCGCCATCCGCTTTTACCGTCCATATCTGAACCCCTCTTACAGAAGACGATACAGGAATATCTTTACGAACCGTATCGATATTGAGAGCTTGAAGTTCCTCTGTCAGATAGGCTTTGAGGTTTTCCATTCGATTATCAATAGATTTGTCGTTTAATTCCCATGAGTAGTAAACTTTCGCAAAGTTCTCTACAAAATTTTCTACATGATGAGTATCAACGTATTCCTTTTCTATGATAGTTGTTTCGTGAATAGTATGAGTATCTATAGCTGTAAAGTGCTTGAATATCGCAAAGCTGAAACTAAGCCCTAAAAGTACCCACAAGGCAATCACAACCTTTTTATGAGGATTGACCTTATAGACACGAGGTTTCTTTTCCTTTGGTATCTGTTTTTCTTTATTCTGATTTTTTCTAAATTTCATCATTAAATCTTCCTTTCTCATTGTTTGATTCGTCCTGCTCCCACTAAATGCTGTTGCCAGTAGGGGCTTGTTAAGTCGGCATAACCGATTGGGTCGCCTGCATGAAACATACGGTTATTGCCAAGGTATATCCCAACATGAGTAATATAAACATCATAATTCCCATAATAAGACTCATGATAAGAATCATACCGGGCTTTTTCACTTTCGTAAGGAAAAGCATAAACGGAATACCCCCAATGATCCCAATCATAGATGAAAGTAGTATAAGAAAAATCGGAATGAGTCCTGTCATAGCCAGCGCCATAACAATAACAAAATAGATTGCCGCATAGATTCCGATATTGATAAAATCTCTACCATTTAATTTGTTTCCTAATTCTTGTTTACTCATAAAAGTTTAGTCCTTTCTATTTTTTTAGTTAGATTAAGCTAACACAATTATAATAACTTGAAGCGTTTTGTTTGTATATGCCATTTAGACATTATTATTCTGTTTAGTTTAGAAATTTTATATAATAACAAAATTGTAGTTTATAAATTTTATATAATAACAAAATTGATCCATGACAATGACTTTTACAAATATCTGCGGTATAATATAAAAAAAATTAAAACTTGCTTAAAGCTGTTCTTATACTATTAGTATATGAGCAAGCACAGTAAGTGTACGGACACTTACGGAAAATTGACGAAGCAGCCCTTGGGGATCTGCTTCTTTTTTTATCAATTTTTAGCTTGTTAGGGAGAACCCTAAGACCCGAAGTACATTCAAAGGATTTAATTAATCCTTATTCTCTCAATATTTATTTCTATTCCAGATTTAAAGGTTATTTCAAATTTATCATCATATATTTTTATTTGCTTGATGTATTTTCTAACAAGTTCTTCATCATATTCTTTAATATTCTTGCTTTGACTTCTAAGAAACTCTTTCATATCCTTGATGCGTCTTTTGACATCTTCATCAAGAGCCTTTTGAACAAGCATCTTATGTTTTTCACCCTTTAGGGTATCAACTTCATTAGCAATGTCAGTATAGTCTTTCTTAGCTCTTACCTGTGCAAGGAGTTCCTTTTGTTTTACCTCAATTACTCTATTGATGGCTTCTATTTCTTCATCGTTACTGCCAGCAACTACTTTCTCAATATTCTTTATTAGAATTTTTTCAGTATCATCAGAGGTTTTCAAAACCTCATTCATGGCTTTTACAACTGCTTTTTGCAGTTCTTCCTCTCGTACAGTTGGTGCATCACAGCTTTTTGGCCCATGCTCAACCCTTGTACAGCATCTCCATACCACCAAATGCTCTCCACGATTATTCCAAGCAACTCGCCTGTAAATATCTCCACATTTCGAGCAAATACAAAGACTAGAAAGCGCATATTTACTTGAATAGACTCGCTTTTTCTTTTTCCCTTCTCCACTAAACATATTAGCGCGCCTTAGCATTTCTTCCTGCACCTGTATGAATATATCTCTTGGAATAATGGCTTCATGGTTATCTTTTACATAATATTGTGGCTCTGTTCCATCATTTTTTATACGAACTTTATTGATAAAATCTGTTGTAATTGTCTTTTGCAGTAGTGCGTCACCAATGTACTTTTCATTCTCCAGAATTCCTTTTATGTTAGAAACATGCCACTTAAGATGTCCTGCTCCATTTTTTATTTTATCCCTCTGGAGTCCTGTCGCAATTTCTCTTAGACTTGATCCAGCTAGATACTCACGATAGATTCTTTTTACAACCTTAGCCTCTTCCCCATCGATAATCAGATTGCCATCTGCATCTTTGGTATATCCTAAAAACCAGTTTGTATTAATCTGTACTTTTCCCTCTTGATACCTAAACTGTAGACCCATCTTAACATTCTGAGATAATGAAGCTGATTCTTGCTGAGCAAGTGATGCCATAATGGTAAGAAGAAGTTCACCGCTTGCTTCCATAGTATTTATATTTTCTTTCTCAAATATGATAGGTATGTTACTGTCTTTTAGCTGCCTTACATACTTCAGGCAGTCAATGGTATTTCTTGCAAATCGGCTGATAGATTTTGTAATGACCATATCCACCTTACCTGCCATACAATCGTTAATCATGTCATTAAAGCCTTCACGCTTTTTGGTATTTGTGCCCGATATACCATCATCCGCATAAATTCCTGCAAATTCCCAATCACTATTTCTAGAAATATAGTCCGTATAGTGCTTCACCTGCATTTCATAACTTCCAGATTGCTCCTCGCTATCAGTACTAACTCTACAATAAGCTACTACCTTTAACTTAGGTTTTTCTTTTTGATTACTTATCGAATTTCCCGGTCTTTTCCTAGCGGGAATAAGCATTACATTCTCATTCAACTCTATCCCTCCCTAATCAAACTATATACATATTCTGCCTGCTTATATGGATCATCAAATTTCAGCTCTGCTCTGCAACACTTAAATTCCGTAACAGGCACAAACGCTTCTGAAGGACTAATTTCTTTGATTCTGTTCCTTTGAATCGTATTATTTTTTCTAGCTTCTTGAACCTTATTAAATAGATCTTCATCTATCAATTCTGGATAAAATTCTGTTCCAAGATATACCGTATTTCTTAATATCTTTCCAATGGAACTATGTGTTTTATCTATTCCTACAGCTTTTGCTGATGCCCTCATTGAGTTACATTCAAGATATTTTTTATATAGAGCAATCACCTTCTCAGCCTCTGGTATATAGATAACACCTTTTGCATTCTCTACTCGGTATCCATATGGTATGTGTGTCACTTTACTATCACCTCCTCTGTTAAATTTAAGCCGCACTTCAGATGAAAGGTGAATTTAAGTCTATCTTCTATCGTAATCTTCTCAACAAATTGTGAAAAAGCATCATCAATAAAATCTTTGATACAATCACTTTTGTTTATAAATCTTAGTAGTTTTTGAGCTTCATTTAGATGATTTAGATCTCCACTAACGATTGATGAAAGACTTGCTTTTTCCTTTTCAAGTTCAGCAAGCTCCAAGGAAATATTATTGTTTTCTGCGTAAAATACATCTAGCTCTATATAACCACTACTTAATAGCTTTGTTAGTACCTGAGCTTGTTCATTCAGCTTTTCTATTTTTTCATCAAGTTCTAAAATATGCCTTAGCCGATCCTTGTTATTTCCACCTCGCAAAGTGTCTACAAAAGGCTTCAGCATAATATTTTTGCCTGCTATAAGCTTATTCATCATTTGAACATATGCTACTTTGATATGTTCTTCTCTTATATACTTCATGTTGCAGCTTTTTTTATCTTCAATATGCCTAACGCAGGTCCAAGCAGCATAGTTTCCACTTTGTGCATATCTCATGCACCTTTTTACTTTTGAACCACATTCTCCGCAATATACCTTTCCGGAAAGAGCGTATCTTTTTTGATATTTGTTATCTGAACCATCTATATTTTTTTCTTTTTTTCTCTGACCTACTACAGTTTTTACCAGTTCAAAATCCTCATGGCTAATAATAGGTTCGTGGTGATTTTTCATCATATATCTGACCTTTTCCCCACGATTTTGATGTCTGTTAAAATTCTCGTCTGTATAGGTTTTTTGAAAGATAACATCTCCTGTATATTTTTCATTCTTTAAAATAGCTTGAACTGTTGAAGAGTGCCATTTGCTGTTTTTCTTTGTAGCTATGCCTCTTTTGTTTAGTTCATTCGCTATTAGATATGATCCCAATCCTGATATTGCCATTCTAAAAATTTCCTTCACAATCTCAGCTTCACTTGGAACAACAACCATCTTTCCATCAACATTTTCATAGCCGTAGGGTGGATAGGAAATAACATAAGTCCCATTTTCAAACCTTCTTTTTAACGACCATTTGCTATTTTCCGAAATGGATCTTGATTCGCTTTCTGCAATAGAACTTAGAATTGAAAGCATAAGTTCTGAGTTCATATGCTCAGTATCTATGTTTTCCTTTTCAAAATAGATGGCTACTCCAAGTCCTGTAAGTTTTCTTACCATTTCAAGGCAGTCCACTGTATTTCTTGCAAATCTACTGATAGATTTTGTAATAACCCTATCAATTTTTCCTTTTTCACAATCATCAAGTAATTTCAGCAGGCTCTCCCTTTTTTCTATTTTTGTTCCACTGATACCTTCATCAAAATATAGCCCTGCGTATTCCCAGTAAGGATTTGCCTTTATGCAATTTTCATAGTGTTCTTTTTGCACTTCAAGACTAAGGAGTTGTTCTGCACTTTCTGTTGAAACTCTAGCATAGGCTGCTACTCGCATTTTCTTAACTCTGTTATTTTGCTGTCTTTTCTCTATTTTTGTTATCTTTGCCATCGTCTCACCTCCTTTTTGGTCAGTACTATATATCACTCTAAAGACACTATTTATCAAGTTATTAATCCAGTATTTCCTTATAAAAAGGCTCAAAATTGAGCTTATTAAGCTCGCTAACCTGCACCGCTTCATCTTCTGAAATTAATCCATTATCTACTAGTCTCTTTGTCAGCATTTGTGCCACTTCATATTCAAAGTCCTTTTGCATTTTTTCTTCTGTAAATTCCCTTGATGGTGTATCAGATCTAATTTGATTATTGCTAGTTATCTTCATGGCACTCACCTCCAAACCTGTCATAGATATAGCAGCTATGGCTACAATACTTACGATTCTTATTTCCATAAGAGATAAAAATCTTACCGCAGCTAACGCAGGTACATTCATAGTTGGCTTTCTTACTTACTAACTCTCTATTTTTATTCCACCAGTTATTTCTGCATTTATCTGAACAAAATCTTTTCTTTTTTCTCCCCGGTTTTTGTATGACAGGTTTGTCGCAATACTCACAGAGAGATGTATCCTCATCACAAGTTTTAGTTCCACCAAGGCCATGACGCTTACAGTAACTTTTGATGGTATTTACAGAAATATTTATCTCTTTTGCTATCGCTGTATATCCAAGTCCCTTTTCTCTTAAAATCTTTATCTTTTCTTTTTCTTCTAATTTCATCGGTCTACTCCCTTCTCACTGGCTAAGGGAGTTTCAAAACGATTTGTCCGACTTAATGTAAAATCTTCTCCCTATAAATCACAGGCAAAAGAAAAGAGAGGATAGTAAACCCAAATAAAAAAAGCCTGAAGATTATTCCAATTAAGGAATAGCCTCCAGGCTCATTTCACTACTTATAAAATTTCATTTACTCGTTTTTGTACTGCGTCATAGTCATATCCAGCTCTTTCAAGTCTATTCTTTCTATCTTGACCATTACCCCAGTCACCTCGGATAACTTCACGTGCTAAGGTATCAATGGATTTTCCAGTTGGTTTACTTGCACTTCCAGATAGGATTTCATTTACCCTGTTTTGAACAGCATTGTAGTTATATCCTGCAGATGTCAAACGGTTCACCCTGTCCTGTCCATTACCCCAGTTTCCTGCAATTACCTCTCTTGCAAGTGTATCGATGTTCTTTGTTGGAGTACTTGCTACCGGATATACAGATCTACCATTTGCATCATAGACAGAATAACCTGGATTTGCATTGACGCACTTTTTAGCATTCTCTAGATTTTTAAATGCACCTTTTTGGCTCTTTGCATCACTCCAAGATTTTCTTACTCTATAAAGGCTAGAAACTCCTGTGCTTGGTGCATTTGAACTACCACCAGCAAGCCTTTTATTTACCTCACTTGCAATATATGGGAACTTGCTACCAAGATAAGGCCCCGGACAGTTGGTATTGGCATACCACTCATGTTTTTGAAGAACACCAGCTTTTCCACCTGTATAAGTACAGTTTTTGATGCCATTTCTTCTGCAGATATCTGTAACTAAATCAATCAAGGTAGCAAGCACTCTATCGCTTACAGGCCAATTGCCTCCGTTACTTGAATTGGCTACTTCAATAGTGATAGCTCTATTATCGCACCATGAACTTGATGTACACCAAGAGCGGTTACTCTCATCTACACATAAAACGATTTTGTTATCATTTCCGATTCCATAATTACACGATGCCTGTCTTGAGGTCGGCTTAAAAATCTGACCGATAGTTGCTGCACTAATTGCACCTGCTGTATGGTGAATAGCAATTTTTGTAATGGGCTGATTTCTTCGTCCACTATGGTTTGGACTGTAATTTACTATACTAACTAATGAACTGTTACTCATGATTTTCCTCCTTATCGTTTAACTGCTTTAATACTGCCTTTAGCTTTTCAGGAACAGGTAGTCCTAGATGAACGGAGTTTTCAATAAGTGATAGACCCTCATTTGAAAGGTAAAAGAAAACCACTGCGGTTCTTAGTACACTTCCAGACTTAATCACCTGTACATCAATGATGTTGGCAATACCAACAAGCATAAAAATAAGCACCTTTCTAAAGATGCCTTTAAATCCTACTGCACTGGATAACTTCCTATCTACCACAGCACACATCACCCCTGTGATGTAATCAATGACTACAAATAAAACGAGTGCGATGATAAGTCCATCACACCCGCCTAAAAAATATCCAAGCCATCCTCCAACTGCCGTAAAGGCAAGTTGGCACATATTCCATAATTCTTTCATATTAGTTTCCTCCTAACCACTGTGTTATATCTGTTGATAAAATTATGTCTACAATTATCGGAAGTTCATAGGTTGGTTTCTCTCCAGCCGTATAGATCACTCCCTCTTTATCAATTGCTACTGGATAATTTTGATGCACATCAAGGAGCTTTTCTGGTGAAAGTTCCAAGGTATCAATTCTAATAAAAATAGAAACCTGCTCAAAATTAGCATCTTCTACTTTTGATTGTAGCTTTGGACAATAATAAATCCCTTTTTCCATTTTCCACTCTTCCGGTTTCACCATTAGTCTTACACGAAAAGCCTGCTTTTCTGATTCAATATAATCCATAACAGCTTTAAACATATTTGATGCATATTCACGGTTTATTACTTCTTTTCCACTAGAGAATCTTTCAAATTCCAGTGTTTCTACTGTCGGCTGTCCCTTAAAGGCAGGGCTTTCGATTGGTGCGAATCTTCCTTTTAGCTTGGCAAAGAACCTGTCTAAACCATCTTTAGTTAAAAACTTCTTAGCCATAAGAATCACCTACGCAAAAAGAGCATCAATCTCTTCATTTGTAATTCCAGTAATATCTGTAGCCTTCAAATAACCACTAAGGTCTACTGATGTAGTGCCAATCTTTTCAAACTTCTCATTCACCCAGATGAATTCATCATAAGCATCGTTATCTCCCTTATTATTAGAAACAAGATAGATAATTGCCTGTTCTCCACTTGTTGGAAGTTTCTCTACTACAGAAAATTCGATAGATTTTATATTTCCAATAAGACCTTTCACTTCTTCAGTAAGCTCTGCTTTCTTTACAAAGTCCATAGCATCTTCAAGTTCTGCTACCTTCTTAGGAATAGCCGTTACTTTTGCATAGGCATCTATACCTTCCATCCCTTCAATGCTATGAGGGATTTCAGATTTCTTAGCATAATCACCTGCATCCGCAAGGCTCTCTACCTTCGTTGGAACACTTGATTTAAGTGCATAGTTTTCAGCATCCAAAAGCTCTGTCACATTCTTTGGAATAGAATTTTTCACCTCATCAAGTTCTACCTTCTTTACAAAGGTATCCTTTAGCTTCTTCCAAACATATAAAAGTCCATTGTTGTCTAAAAATTTTGTTTTCATTTACTTCCTCCTGTTATTTAAGTAATTCTTCCAGTTCAATATTTGATATTGTGTTTAACCCTAGTTCTTCTAGGGTTCTATTGCCAATCAGCTTCACTTCATTTATCTTTGGCTGATTGATTAAGCTGTTATAATCAGAAACGGGTGTGTCTGATACTCTAATAATTGTTTCAAATGATGCATCCATCGGTGCATCTCTTTTAAACCTTGTCATAAACTCTGCCATTAGATTTCACCCTCCTTTAGAATTTCCCTAGCACTGGTTCGTATTAAACTTGATGCAATAACGCTGCCATCTTGAAATTTTGCTCGTATTTGAATAGTCACAATCCCTTCAGAAAAAAGCAGTGTTTCTCTTTGGGATAGCCTAACTTCAACCATTTCTCCATGAATGCTTACATCGTCTATAGTTTTTTCTAATACGACCTTGCCATTTTGTTTATAGGTAATAAAAAGGACAGATGCATTTGTCAAATCCACATCTGTCCTAAATATGTTTGTTGGTGTTGTTCCTCTATGCATTGGATTATCCTCCTATGCTTTTTCTTCATCTTTTGCCTTTAGCTTTAAGATTTCATCATTTAGTTCCTTTTCTCTATCTTCATAATATTTATCAATGCCTTCTCTAAAAGCCTCCACTTCAAGAGAGTTTTCTGTGATTACTGCAGATCTTACATCAGCAAGTATTCCAGAAAGTATCCCTTCTACCATATAGGTTGGAATGGGTATTTTTTGTTGTAAGTTTGCGATACTAGAACTTAACTCCCCTCGAAACTTCTGGTAGGCAAGGGCATAATTAATGGTTGGCTTCTCCATGAGATTCCTCCTTGTCTTTAAGTAATAAGTCCAATTTGTGATTGATTTCTTCAAGAAGTAAGGTGTTTTTATCATCCTTAGCTTCTTGCTTTTTTACTACATCTCTTTTAAGTGTCCCCTCATTTATGACCACTTCATTGGTGTTAATAATTAGTTCTGCCATTTTACATCCTCCTAACCATAATAATTTAAATCCATTAATACACCATCTTTAAAAACCATACATCCATTTGAACCCCATCTAGATACAGTACCATCTGAATTCATATCAAGTATCTGTACAAAGTTAATTGTGGCATTCACTCCAAATCCTGTTTCCCACTGTGGATCTACAATCTTAAATCCATGTGCATAAAGGTTACAGCCAAGATGAACTCCATACTGGCTATAAATACTGTTAGATCTGGAAAAGCAAAGCATTGTAGTGTAACTTCCAGCATTAGCAGATTCTTCTTGAGAAAATGCCATATATTTTCCTTCGCTATCAAGGTCAAAAACTAAGCCTTTATGGGAGCTGTTACCACTCCAGACATTTGTACCAATCTTTCCGATGTACTTTCCATCACGATAAAAGTGATTGCCGTTTTCATCAAAGACTGCTCTTTTATTACTGCTATCAATTGAACCGTTATATAGTCCAATCTCTCCTGCAGTAATCTGTACATATCTACTAGCACCATTAAAACCAAGTAAAAAACTGTTATAGTTTTGTCTCATAAAAGTACCAAACTCACCTTTTTTTACCATTGATGAGATAGAGCCTTCCACAACAGATATTTTTGATATTGCTGTTTCAGCCTTTTCCTTAGCTGCACTTATATCCTTATCTACAACTCTTATCCAGTCAAAAGATAGAGAAGAACTAATGCTCTCAGTTGATGAGTAATTCCATAGTTTTCTAGTTCCATCTTTGTATGGCGAGTGTTCTGACTCTGGATAAGACGAACCTGAAAGTAAAACCGTATCACCTGCATCTGTTGGCAAAGGAGATTCACTTCCTATAACTTCTTGATTAGAATCAGCTTTCTTTATAGAATCAATCTTAAAACCATAATAATCATGACCGGAGCCGTCACACCTCCAGTAAAGCCAAAACTTATCTGATGGAATAAATACCGTTTGACCCGCTATACTTGTTCCACCACATCTTGGAAGTGCATATGTCTTACCATCAAGTTCATAGAAGATTTCAACCCAGTCATATCGTTCACTTTCTGTCCTAGAACTTGCATTAAATTTAAGCTCTAGTCCTTGTCTTTTCATAATATATCTGTAAGCATAGCCTGTTGTTGTATCATAGAAAAAATCACCAACATGGGTAAGCCTTAATCTATCACTATTCCAGCTATTGGTTGGTGCTCTTGAATAATTAGGAACATAGGTGCCGTAATAATTGCCATTTTTCTGCTCTAGCTTTTGATTCACTGTTTCAACACTTGCCTCAATCTTTTTATCCGTAGCAGAAAACTTTGTATTCACTTCATTGATGGTATAATAGTTTTTTAATTTCTTATCTGTATCAGATATAGCCTCCGTCTTTGAATCAAGGATCTGCCTTTCCACTTGCGAGGTATAGGAAACTGATAGCTTTTCAGCATCAATGGAGTGACTCATTATTCTTTCACCATAAATCATCCCATCAAGTGTCATGCCTACAGCATATGGACCCTTATATCCATTATGACTTGCACCAATACCGTTCATATTTATCTGAAGAACTTTTGTGGCTGTGTCTTTGTCTATCGTGTCCATATATAAGTCTCTGAGCCATCTACCAGAGGAATCATATTCTGTCAGCTTGTATCCACCAGTACCTGTATTCATTTGAGCCTTAAGGTTATCAATGGCACTTTGGACTCTTTCATTATCTATTTTTCTTGTGACTATACCTTCTTCTTTTATCTGCCTTACTGCATCTTGAGAACTTTGGATATATCCTTTACTTTGATTACTTCTACTTCCGAGCACCACCTTAATTTCTCCAGGCTTTTGCAGTGGTATGGTCTGTTTCATAACGGGAAAGATTCTATCCATTCCAAATGGATAGGCTCTGCATCTTACCCTATCCCCGCATTCAATGGTTTCTGTAGAGATTCCAAACTCAGATAAGTCAACAGCTGAAAGGTTTAGCTCTACCATTTCAAACTGATTATCCTTAAGCCACTCTGCTCCTTTTCTTAAAAGATTTGCAGGAATGGTAACATCATCCCAGCGTACCACCTTACAAACCCAACCAAATTCAGTGAGTGCCTCTTTAGAAACAAGATAGTTCTTACCATTATTTACTGAAGTAATATCTGTATATTGTTTTAGGACAGCATTAGCATCACCTTCTATTTCCTTACCAAGTGGAATGATGGCTGTTGCCACATCTTCTGCAGATAAGTCCTCCGTATAATCAAGAAGATTAAGTCCAAACTCTATGCTCTGATCTGTGTCTTTTCCCATTTCTTCAAGTCTTAAATAATCAAGGATTAAGTGAGTGCCTTCTCTTCTTAGGTTCAAATAGCCACCAAGCTTTTCTACCATCTTTGTCATAATAGCTTCGAGTGTGGTTTCATAATTGGTGTAGCGATATAAAGAGTCATTTGGATCAGTAACAGTCACTCTTCCAAGCTTTATTCTTTTTCTTTCATCCACTTTTTCGTTATGAATCTCTAAAAACTTTGATAGTAGCTGGTATGGAGTTTGGTTATGATATTCCATTTGTGGCTGGATGCTATCAGCTAGATATGATAAAAGACCTACGCACTGGACTTTCTTATTTCCTCGTAAGTCTTTTGTTTGTTCTCTTACTTCTCCTATAAAGATTTCTCTTTCATCTCGGTATACACTGACAATGGATTTTCTGTTATAGATTTTTTCATAGTATGGATTTTCAGGAGGACACATAAAGCTAAGTGTTCCAGCGGTATTTAGTTCCAAATTCAGTGTAGAACTAATCAGAACTGCCTTCTCATCACCTGGATAATAGATGGTATTTCCATCCATCACAATTTTGTACACTTATAGCCACCCCCTCTTATATGAAATATCTAATGTGCTACTACCTGTAAAGGTAAGCACTAAGCTCTTTCTTCCTCGAACTTCTGGAAACCTGCTCATGCCTTTAGATAAAGTAAACTTCTTTCCTTCAAAATTTAAGCTTAGAATATTTTCTGTTTTGTTATGAAACTCAGGCACTATGGTCATATCTGAATCAAAGGTAAGCGTTATGGTCTTATTGCTTGTAATAGGAATGCCATCAAGCTTATGAATAAGCTCACCATTGTGCGAATCAGAAATATGATATTTATACGGATCTAACTTATAATCCAAAGTAATCAGAGAATAATTTTTATCTGACTTAAATTCACTCACCCAAAGCCTACCTTGATAGACATAGTCTTTTTCTGTATCAAGCACTAGCTTTGTCTTTTTACCATGAACTGTGCTTAGAAGTTTTCTATAAACCTCCTGCCACTTTTCTATGTCTGAAACAATAAATTCAAATGACCCTGTTCTCATTTCATAGATTACTTCTCCTGTAAGGCTTTCCGTTATATCAATTTCACCATGTCTTCCCGGTATATCAAGATACTCTAGCTTTGGTGATGGTAAGTTAATAACCGGCTTACTTGTTGGAACAAGTCCAAAGTCTTTATAGCTATGAAACTCTCCTATTTTCATTCCGTACATACTTACCACCCCCTTGCCTTTCTATTTTGTAATTTCCCTAGTGCCATATCCATCTGTGGTGCAATTCCTCCTACAAGTTCTCCAGAGTCAAGTACAATACTTGTTTCAGAAAACTTAGGAAAATAGGCATCCATGATGGCTACTATTCTATTCATGACACTAAGTAAATCTCCGTTTGCTCCAGCTGTCATATTCTGAAGAGTATCAAGTCCCATAATAACTTCCGGTCCAGCCTCTCCACCTCCAAGGAGATGTCCACCTTTACTACCAAAAATAGTTGCTCCATTTAAGAGCATTGGCTTATTCATCGCCTTTTTATACCAATCAATAGATAGATGTGGTACGGATGGTGGTGCTAAAGAGAAATGTCCACTGATGCTAAAATGAGGCAGTTTGATATGTGGTAATTTTAAGCTGATACCAGCAAAGAAACCTTTAATCGCATCAACCACATTTTTAACCTTATTCTTTGCCTCCTCAATCGGTGTAACAATGGCACTCTTTATACCATTCCAAATAGAAACTGCTGTATTTTTAATTCCATTAAATACAGAAGTAACTGTGCTTGATACCGCATTAAATACCGATGATATTTTTGACTTTATCCCGTCCACCACAGATCCAATTATACTTTTGATTCCGTTCCATACACTTGTTACAACCGTTTTTACTGCATTAAAGATTGTAGTAATCACAGTTTTGATAGCATTAAGTACTGTGGAAATCGTAGTACTAATTGCATTCCATACTGTTGTAATGAAGGTTTTTATGGCATTCATAACGGTAGAAATAAAGGCACTAATTACATTTAAGACCGTCATTACAACAGTCTTTATTGACTCCCACACAGCCATAACAGTTTCTTTACAGTTTTCCCAAATAAACCTAAATGGTAAGGTGATAAGTTCAAAGTAGCCTTTAATAAGCTCTACAATAAACATCAGTGCTACAGTAAGTACATTTTTGATAGTTTCCCAAACTGTAGTGAAGATACTAACTAGACCTTCCCATATTCCTTTAAAAAAGTTTGATATATTCTGCCAAATACTCATGATTGCAGTAGATACTGTTTCCCATAAGCTTTTGAACCACTCTGTAATAGCACCCCAGTTTTTTATAATGGCAATGATGGCCACTACTGCTACTATGATTGCTGCAATAATTCCTATAATTGGAAGAAGTGAAACATTAAGTGCTCCAAAGCCAACCGCCGCTCCACCAGCGGCAGTCCCTGCAGCTGCTGTTCCTGTTGCACTTGCACCTCCTGCAACTCCCGCAGCTGTAGTTGCTACTGTCGTTCCCGTAATAAGGCCAATTAAACTTCCTAGTGCAGATGTAATTGTTCCCACTGCTGTGATGACTTTTCCTATGACAACTAAAACAGGTCCTACAGTTGCTGCAATAAGGGCAATTTTCACAATGGCATCTTGCATACCAGGAGATAGACTATTCCACCTTTCATTTAAGGATTTCATCATCTCTGAGAACTTGGTAAGCATCGGTGCAAGAACTGACATCAGTGAATTACCAACATAAGCTCCTACTATCTTTAAGCTATTAAGAGAGGTTTGAAACTTATCGATTGGATCTAAGGTTTCATTAAAGGTTGAATCGACATTTCCAATATTGTCCTTTAATGATGTCCCTAATTCTTCAAATGATAAGGAGCCATTTTTACAAGCTTGATAAATTGCACCACCTGCTCTTTTACCAAAGAGTTCATAGGCAGCCTGCAATCCTTCTGTTTCACTACTAGCATTCACCATGCTGTCTTGGATTTCTTTTAGTGCCTCTTTCATAGGCTTTCCAT
The DNA here is from genome assembly GCF_016552165.1 of Parvimonas parva. Classification (GTDB taxonomy): domain Bacteria; phylum Bacillota; class Clostridia; order Tissierellales; family Peptoniphilaceae; genus Parvimonas; species Parvimonas parva. Next base: position 39,634 of record NZ_JACVDA010000005.1, read on the forward strand.
TTGCTGTAGCATTAGCAAGTGCCTTTGTAAGTCCTGTCATAACCTGTGAAGTATCTGCACCAGACATTTCAACATTTCCGAGGAAGTTTGCTGCATCACTTGCAGAAAATCCTAGTTGCTGAAGTGCTGCAGAGTTTGTCACCATACTCTTTGCAAGAGTATCCATACTGATACCGGTTCTTTGTCCGACAGCATTCATGGTATCAAGTAAGGCTCCTGCATCTTCTGCCTTTAGTCCAAATGCAGATATGACTTTCTGCGTATTATCAATAGCAGTGGAAACATCTGTATTATTAAGCTGAGCAAATTTTATAAATTTACCAGAAAGTTCTTCTAGCTTTTTACCAGTAAGACCAAATCTAGTATTCACCTCACCAATTGCAGCACCTGCTGTTTCAAAGTCTGTAGGAATTGAAGTCGCAAGGTTCTTCATGCTTGTTTGCATTTCTTCAAGTGCTTTACCAGATGCACCTGTTTTCTGAACAATGATATCCATTCCTTTATCCACTTCATTAAAGGCAGATAAAGATGCAGCACCTATTGCTACGATAGGTGCTGTTACATGAGTTGATAGACCTTTACCAACTTCAGTGGTCTTATCTCCAACTTCTTTAATTTTATCTCCTGCCTCTTTCATGGAAACAGATAGTGCTGATGGCACTTTTTTAGCCTCTTCCTCAAGAGCCTTTAGGTTGTTTTCTGTTTCAATAATTTCTCTTTGCAGGGCATCATACTTATCTTGTCCAAGTTCCCCATTTTCAAGCTGCATTTTTGCCTGCTTATCTGCCTCTTTTAAGGCATTTAGCTTGTCACTTGTTTCAGAGATTTCTTTTTGTAGTAACTGTTGTTTTTGAGCAAGCAGTTTTGCATTGGAGGGATCAAGTTTAAGAAGTCTATTTACATCACGAAGCTGTGACTGCGTATTTTTAATGGTTGAGTTTACACCCTTTAAGGCTTTGTCAAGACCGGTAGTATCTCCACCAATCTCAACGGTAATTCCCTTTATTCTATTAGCCACTTGACCACCTCCTTCCTAAAAATGGACATAAAAAAGACACCTACCATTAAGTAAGTGTCGTAAAAACAGTTTAATATTCAGTTAGACAAATCTCTAATTTAAATTTCTTTTTTTGCTCAAAATATTGGAATCTCGCCTTTATAATTTAGAGATTTTTCCAACAAAGGACCTTTTGCTCCCATAGTAAATGCAATATCACTACTTCGAATAGAAAGTAATTCCATACCTATTTGTAAGTCCAAAAATTTCATCATTTCTTCCGTTAATTTTATTTTGCCATCAGGTGATATGTTTACCCAGCAGTACCATCTACCTTTATACTTCACAAACTCACCTGAATTAGTTGTATATTCTAAAAGTGATGGTGTTTCTTGCAATATATGTCCTAATTTTGAGGGATAAAGTAATTTTTTTGTAGTAACACAGAATCCACCAGTTCTTTTACTTCCAGTAAACAAATAAATCTTATCATCATTGGTGATTTTATATTCTTCTATTGCCTGCGTCGGAAATTGAATAGTACCATCTAAACGAATAGTTGACTTTCCAAAAATAAACTTACCTCCTTTATTCATTTGCGGCATTATATTGACTCACCTCCCCCAAATTCACATTTATCTCATTGATTATTATAGCATATTTTACGATAAATTAGAACTTATCAAACTCAGCTTGACCTGCTACTTTGCTGTATTTCACGCTGTCATTTGATTTTTCAGTCCAAATGTCTAGTACCATTCCAATTGTAAGTAAATCAAGTTCAGAAATGCTTATCCCTATTTCTACGCATCTTAGTAGAAATAGGGCTGTTGTCATCTCCCTGCTACTTTTTGGAAGTTTTTTTTAGACTGAACTTCCGTTTCAAGGTTTGCTCCCCAAAGTTCAAGAATCTCCGGAAGAATCTCATAAATAGAAAACATCTCAAACTGGTCAAGCCAATCATCAATATTTCCGGGGATACTTCTATCTGCATGATAGGCCATAATATATGCTACATTTTCAAATATCTCAAGGTCATCAATTTCAAAAGAACCATCACTTGCCTTGAAAGTTTTTTCAAGCTTTGACAGGTCTTTGAAGATATCTCTCTTAAATTTAATTCTATATAGCCTTGGAATGGTAGCAGATGAACGAAACTTGATATCCATCTCTCCCACTCTTACTGTTTTTTCTAGCATCCTTACACCTCCTACTTAGGTTTTACTTCGGTTTTATCCTGTGGAACATACACATTCTTATACCAATTAGCATAAGTATCTGCTGATGTAGTATCTCCAGTTCTTGATTTTACAAGACCGTCCTCTCTTGGATCCGCTGTAAGTGATAGTGTTTCTGTTCCAGGTTCAATCGTATCTTCTTTAGTTTCTGATTCAATAGATGGTCTTGATGCTGAGCAGTTATATAGAACGTGTCTAATTGCATTTATATCACCATCAAATTCGAATAACAGTGCAAACTTTTCTGTTTCAGATACATTTGCCTTTTCTACAAGTACACCATTTCTATCAAGTTCTTCTTTTAGAATTTCTGTTCTAAACCACTCTGGGATAAGTGCAATCTCTAAATCCCCGCTATATCCGTTATTAGCAGTCGATCTAAAATACACAATACCATCTGCATAAAAAGGGCTAGACTCCCCTTCAGCATCAAGACTGATACTGACAGCTCCAGGAATTGCCTTTGGATTTTCGTAAGTAAATGCACCACTTGTATCTTTTTTCAGCTTTGCAGCATGAACATTTTTAAGGTTATACTTTACCTTATTTCCCATTTGTCTTTACCTCCATTTCAAAAATATATAGGACTTCATAGAGTTTTTCAGACTCTATAAAGACTTCTGATTTGTTATAGAAAATGCCGTACTCATCTAGTACGACTTCTACCTTCTTTTCTATATCTAGATTTTTGTAATCTGTATAAACTTCAATATGAACTTCATTTGCTTTAAAATACACCCTTCCATCCGCTGAAAAGTTATCGCTTACTGGCAAGATGTAAATAAGAAAAGGTGGGTTAGGTGATTCACCTTCTGCAAAATGATGATAAGCACTCGGAAATCCAATTTTTTCTATAATTTCTAGTAGCTTATCCATTTGAAATCGCCTCCTTTATCTCTTCTTCAAATACCTTTATAGCTTTTTCCTCAGCGTTTGCAATGTGAGGTCTAGCGGATACCCTACCTCCACCACGCTTTGCATGACCAAACTCAAGAAGATGAGTAAGCTGATATCTATTTTTAGAATGAACGACAAGTTCCAGACTGTTTGATGTTTCTCTCACAGTTTTTACCGTCCAGCTTTTAGAATACTTACCTGTATCACTTGGAGAGTTGCTACTTATTTCATCACGCACGGTCTTTCCTGCATTTTGAACTGCCTTTTTTACTTTTTCAGTTGTAACATCAGCATATTTTTCAAGTTCCTTCATCACTTCAGATGAGAGACCATCTATTTTTACATTACTCATCTTTCCACTCTCCTGCAGTGCAGTTTCATACTTTTCTTCTTGTAATTCATATGGTCAATCCCCTTTATTTCATAAATAGAATTATGAAAGATTACTCTAAAACCTATTGATGAAATATCAGCTACCTCTCTACTGTAGCGAATGGTAAAATCAATCTTGCTTTCATCCCATATAGCACCGCTACTTGTTTCCTCCTGCGGACTTTCACTGCTGATAGTTGCATAGCAAGAATAGTATTTACTCCACACATTTTTATGGTTTCCTATTTTGTCCACTTCAATTTTGCTTTTTTCTATAGTAATGCGTTCATTTAATAGTGAAACTTTCATTAAAATCCCGCCTTTCTTGCTCCAAATAGCATAGATCTAAGTGTAATTGTTAACTCATGGTGGTCGGCCTCTTCTCTATGTTCATAAAGATAGGCAGCCCCATATAGAACTGCCACCTTATATTCTTCAAAATTTTCACCAATGATTTCTTCTTCATCTTTTCTTACTATAGCAAGACACATCTTTTCAGAAGACTTTATAAGGGTGCTAATCAGATTATCATCTTCACTTGTATCCACCCTCAGATAGTTTTTCATTTCATCAAGACTTACAACCATAATTAGCACCCCCCTTTCATTCTTTATGCACTAGCAGTAAGTTTTACCGGAAGAATCTGAACGGCCTCTTTTAATACAAGTTTGCCGTCTACTCTTTCTTTTGCCACAAAACCAATCATGCCGTTACCAGCAAATAATTCAGTAAGTTCCTTAAAAGAACGAGTTCCTCTATCTCCGATATTGTAATAACTATAATCACCAAAGGCGATAGCATTTTCTGGTGCAAAAGCTGAAGTATATACTGGATACCCTAGAACTCTATTTGGTTCTCCCTCCTGGTAAGTAGGTTGCCAAATATATGCACCGTTATTATCTTTAAGCTTTCTCACCTGTGCGATTGTCTTATCGTTCATAATGAAAGCTGCCTTTTTACGGTATGGACGTTTCAAGGAATGAACAAGGTCGATTAAATCATCGGTCTTAATAGCTGTAATTTCTTTTAGGAAAGTACCTCCATCTTTCTTGTTAAAGATACCGGTCGGTTTTCCATTTCCATCACCATTAAGGAAGGCATCTTCTTCTGCATTTGCAAGAGCCTTACCAAAGGCACCTAAAATATGATCCTCTAACTTAAAGGCATTATCATATAACAGTTCCTCTGTTACCTTTACTGCAACATGAAGTTTATGTGCATCAAGAAGCACCTGTGCAAACTTAGAATCACCAAAGTTAAGTGCTCCACCTTCTTCAATCCAAGCTGCTGCAGGATCTGACATAGCAATATTGATTTTATGCTGACCACTTGTTGTGATAGTTGTTCCAAGAGAACGCATGATATTTTCTTCTTCAAGGGTTTCAATCAGTCTCTTATCGTATTCAACTGGAACAAGAAAACCTCCATCAGCATCCACACCTTCCTGCAAAATATCACTTACTTTCTTGAAGTTTGTTCTAAGTGCAGTGAGCATAGATTCCTTGTATTCATCTCTTGCTCTACCCTTCTTCTCTGGTTTATCTTCAACCTTCATTGGTCTACTTACGATAGCATCAGACAGAGGCTTAGATAGTTCTTTATCCATCTCCTCAATTTTCTGTAGACGCTCAATTTCTAAGCTATAGTTATGGACTTTATTTTCCATTTCATCATAGGCTTTAGCATCTTCTTCAGAAATAAGGCCGTCCTTATCTCTCTTGCTATCAAGGAATGCTTTCGCACCCTCCCAAGCCTTATTACGTTTTTCAATCATTTCTAAAATCTTACTCATTTTTCTTCCTCCTAATTTTATTAATCAATGAAAAATGTTCTCGTGCCCAACGATAGAAATATAGAAATCTTTGATTTCGTGATATTTCATCGGAAGGGTACATAGTGTTCTACCTCCAATTTTTCATTAAAAAAAGACGGTCCATTAATTCGTCCGCCTTAATACCTGTATTTCTTTCTTTGTTTTCTATCTTGCATTTAGTAGCTATTCTTTCCATCAAGGAATTAACCACCTGTGCTTTTGAATACATCATGCTCACCTGTGGAACTTCCATATCAATAGTGTCACTTCTTTTTAAGATGTCATCTGCAAAGCCAAGCTCCACTGCTTTATGTGCATCCATCCAAGTTTCCGAGTCCATTAGATGAGATAATTTTGCTCTAGACATTCCAGTCTTAATTTCATATGCATTGATGATAGACTCCTTTACTTCATCTAGCATTGAGATTGCTTTTTCCATCTCCCCCTTATTTCCAAAAGCTATGGTCATAGGATTATGGATCATGAGCATAGATACTGGACTCATCAAAACCTTTGTACCTGCCATTGCAATCACTGATGCTGCACTTGCTGCGATACCATCAACTTTTACTGTGACATCTCCCTTATAGTCGATTAGCATATTGTAGATTTGGGCCGCTGCCACGCAGTCTCCTCCCGGAGAGTTAATCCAAACGGTAATGTTTCCATTCCCCTGATTTAACTCCTCTTTGAAAAGCTGTGGTGTCACATCATCATCAAACCACGATTCTTCAGCTATCGTTCCATTAAGGAATAGGATGCGTTCTGTCACTTCCTCTTCGTTTTGGTTTCTCATTACTTGATTCTTCCAATTCCAAAACTTCTTCATTAGGTTCTTCCTCCTTTCCATCTTTACCTGCAAATGCTCCTGCACGATTTAGTGGGAGCATATTTCCATTTATGAGATATAGGTCACCTCCATCTTCACTTGGAATACGGTCTAGGTTTTCTAATTCTCTAATATCATTGGCAGACATCCATCCGTTTTGTCTGCCGATAGAATAGCCATTCATTCTTGATTGGTAATCGCCACGAAGAAGTCCATCCACATTGAATTTGACATAGTACTTTTTCTTTTCCTCCTTAGTAAAAAGCCTTCTGACAATTGCTTGTTCCCATCTTGCTACCCAAGGATTAAGGGTATACTTTACAAACTCTAGAGACTGCTCCTCAATATTAGAAAAGCTCGATTTCTCAAGGTCACCTACCATATGTGGTGGGACTCTAAAGATTCGAGCTATCTCATTGATTTGAAATTTTCTTGTTTCTAAAAACTGTGCTTCATTTGGAGAAATCGAAATAGGTGTATACTTCATTCCTTCTTCCAAAATCGCTATCTTATGACTGTTGCTACCAGAGAACCCTTTTGACCAGCTTTCCCTCATAGCTTCAGGATCTTTAACCGTTCCCGGATACTCTAGGATTCCACTCGGAGTTGCTCCATTAGCAAAGAACTTAGCTCCATATTCTTCCGTTGCTATTGCCATACCTATGGCATTTTTAGCCATCGCAATTGGTGAATAGCCAACAAGTCCATCAAAACCAAGTCCTGGAATATGAAGGATATCTGATGCTGTAAGTTTCACAGTTCCCTGTTTCCCAAGGCTTGCATCAGAATCACTTACCATATATTCATAATAAATTTGACCTTTATCATCTCTATCTACCTTCATTCTGTCGGGCATAAGTGGATAAAGACCTAATACTTCACCTTTCCCGTTTCTGATTATTTGTGCATAGGCATTACCCCAAAGAAGTAAATGCGTCATCATGGTTTCCCTAAAGACAAAACTTGTCATTTCAGGATTTGGTTCATCATGAAGAACTTTATATAGCGGATGGTCTATTGCTTTTTCAGTTCCTGTATCTGTCCGTAAATAGACATGAAGTGGAAGGCTTGCGACTGCTTCGGATAAAATACGAACGCAGCTATATACTGCTGTCATCTGCATAGCAGAGCGTTCATTTACTCTTCTTCCGGATGATGAACCCCCCATTAGAAAGCTATATGAACTACCATTGGTTCTGTTGGTCGGCTTATCTCTAGATTTAAATAATCCACTTAGTATTCCCATTTGTTCCTCCTAATTTTTGCATAGAAAAAGCACCTACTTGCTTAGTAGATGCTTTCCCTTAATTTCATATTTATCCCTTAAAATAACTATTAATTTAAGGGATTTTTATTTTTATTATTTACATAGACATTTCGACTAAAGCATTTAGACTTTCAGTTATTTCACTAAACTCAATTCCTTTCGCATATGGATTTTTCTTTTGATATCTTATCCATCGTTCTTTAATCAAAGAATCCTCATTAATGTGAGCAATAATGACTTTTGCTTCATCCTTTGAAATATCTGTCTTCCTATATCTAAATGTCATAGAAACAGCTACTTTAAGTTCTTTTATATTAATAACTTCTGATTTATTTTTCAAAATGGCATAGATATCATAAAAATCTTTACTTCTACTATTATTTTCCGCTCTTGCCAGTACTGTTTGTAATTTTTCCGATAGTACGGATTCTAGTGGATACATCTTTAACTCAATATGATCCCCTAAAATTGTGCTATATTTTTCTACCCTTGGGAAAGGATAAATTGGATCGCCTGTGGCAATATCAATACTAAACGGTATTCTAATATTTGCTAAGTGCCCAATGATATGAAATTTCAGTCCGCCATATTCATCCTCTGCTCTAATTTCTTCAGCATTTCCGTTTAATTCAAACCATATATCTGATTGTTTGTTATATTCAATGATTTCTAATAAAACTTTTCTCATCTCTGCAGACTCTAATGGAAATCCCTTAACTAAAAAGTCAATGTCTTGAGTGGCTCTATTTTGTACACCTAAAGAATAAGTTAATAGCATACCACCCTTAAGCGTAAAATTTTCTCTATGTGCACTATTAGAAAGTAGCTTCAAAAATTCATCAAAGAAAAATTTACTTAATGCCAAATTATAATTTAAACCGAGCTCCTTTGCTTTATTTCTTAGTTTCTGTGTTACGCTATCCTTATTCATATACAATTACCTCTAGTATCTCTTCAATTTGCTGTGCTATTCCAAATTCCTTAGCATACTCTCTCAGTTTCCATATATTCTTAGAATCTTTCTTGATATATAGATTCCAAGCCTTAGAAAATATCTCTGTATCTTGATTTTTTCTATCTCTTACCAAATCACAAATGGTCCTTTCCATATCATAAGCATATACAGAATTTCCCATATCCGTTTTAATTTCAACCTTCCCACGTTCATACCATTCTTTCTTTACTTGATGAACAATCACAGAGTCCTTAATACGCCATGCATTATAACCTTGCTTTACGGTTACCTCATTAGTAAAAGGCAATCTATCTGTCAGTCTATGCAAATACAGTGCTGTTTGATAGGAATAAATGCAAGCCTTGTTTTGGAGTTGAAAAAAGTAAAGTTCATCATAATTATCAAAATTTGGATCAAAGTAGACACCTCTTGCCACTCTTTCAAGTTCTCCCTTTTGCACCAAATTTGTAAGATACCAAGAATCAATTTTATTGTCTGATACTTCCTTTGCCGTTATAACTCCATTATTTTGTTTTATGATTTCTCTTATTTTATTTTGATTCACTATTTTCACTTCCTTTTGTGCTTTATTATAAACTAAATAACGCACAAAAGCAAGTTTCCTCTTTATATGAATAAAATACCCCTGCCATCATATACACTTTCTGTATTTTGATTTCCACATCTAATTGCTCTATCAAGTCCCATAATGGTAGCAATTGCACCATCTATCTTTTCTGTGGACTTTTCTTTATCGGCTTTGATGTTTCCAGCAGGATCGGTTCTGATAAAGATATTATCCATCATCCATCTAAGAACAGGATTTCCACCATGAGCAAGTTTTTGCTCTAGTGTTAATTTCATAAGTTCCTTAGTTGGCGGACTCATATCCTTAAAACCCTGTCCAAAAGGAACTACAGTAAAACCCATATTTTCTAGGTTTTGTACCATCTGAACAGCACCCCACCTATCGAAGGCGATTTCTCTAATGTTGAACCTTTCTCCTAGCTTTTCTATGAATTTTTCAATATAGCCATAGTGAACAACATTACCTTCTGTTGTCTGAATATATCCTTGTCTTTCCCAAACATCATATGGTACATGGTCACGTTTTACTCTTAAATCCAGCGTATCTTCCGGTAACCAAAAGAAAGGCATAATACAAAACTTATCGTCTTCATCTATTGGTGGAAAGACTAAAACAAAGGCTGTAATATCCGTTGTCGATGAAAGGTCAAGTCCTCCATAGCAAATTCTTCCTTCAAGTTCATCTTCATCTACTGCAAAAGAACAAACATCCCACTTTTCCATTGGCATCCATCTGATAGCTTGTTTTACCCACTGGTTAAGTCTTAATTGTCTGAAGGAATTTTCTTCACCCGGATTTTGCTTTGCTGATTCGCAGGCTGCCTTTACCTTATCAATTCCAACAGTAACTCCTAAAGAGGGATTTGCTTTCTTCCATACTTTAGGATCTGTCCAGTCATCTTCTTCGTCAGCACCATAAATGACCGGATAAAAAGTAGAATCTATTTTTCTTCCTTCTAAAATATCCTTAGCCTTTTGATGAGTTTCATAACAAATAGAATGCGTATCCGTTCCTGCTGTTGTAATAAGAAAATATAAAGGCTGAGTTCTTGCATCCCCTGAACCTTTAGTCATAACATCAAATAGTTTTCTGTTTGGCTGGGTGTGTAACTCATCAAAAACTACCCCATGTATATTAAAGCCATGCTTGGAATAGGCTTCTGCAGATAGAACTTGGTAGAAAGAATTTGTCGGCTTATAGATAATTCTTTTTTGCGAGGCTAGAATCTTCACCCTTTTATTTAAGGCTGGACACATTCTTACCATGTCGGCTGCAACATCAAATACAATTGTTGCCTGCTGTCTATCAGCAGCACATCCATAAACTTCAGCTCTTTCCTCATTATCACCACAGCATAAAAGAAGTGCGACAGCAGCGGCAAGCTCACTCTTACCCATCTTCTTTGGGATTTCAATGTAGGCTGTATTAAACTGCCTGTATCCATTTGGCTTAATCACACCAAATAAATCTCTTATAATCTGTTCTTGCCAAGGTAGTAACTTAAATAGCTTACCTGCCCATGTTCCTTTGGTATGAGATAGGCATTCAATAAAATTCACAGCATAATCAGCATTACTTTTACTATATTTAGAATCTTTTGCTTTAAACTTTGTAGTCTTATATTTCGCCATCAAATAACCCCCTTTACGTTATAATCGCATTTTGACAAATCACAGATTTGAAACAATGCGATATCTGACCTACTACGAAATCAAAGATTTCTGTTAGGTCATAAAAAATACAGCCCACCGGCTGCTACTACGAGAAACAAAGCCTAGGCTCTGAAACTCTTTTATTGTTAGTTTTGTTTTAATGCCCACTCAATTGCGTGACCATCATCTTTAAATCTTTTGTCGCTTACTTCCCTTAGTCCAATAAAACCTTCGCATGAATGGTCATCATCTAGAAATTCATAAACTGCTGCAAAGTAACAATTTCCATCTGGGTGATAGTAGTGTCCTACAAGAATCACCCTATCTCCAAAGGTTATGACCTTACCCCATCTAGTTTCTAAATCTTCCGGTGTTGCCTGTGTTGGTATCTTGTACTTGTTAGCTAAATCTATCATTTTGCTCATCTTATTTCCCCTCCAATTCTAAGAATTCATCGTAGGTGATGAGGCCTTCGTCATAAAGCTCAAAGTTTTCATTGCCCTTGTAGAATTCTCTTTCTTTTTCTTCTCTTGCTTTGGCTCTTTTTAGGTATTCGTTCCAGCCAATCTTGCCTTCGTCATAAAGTTTTCTTTCAGGCTCTCTTTTATAAAGGGATGCTTTCTTCTCATTTAGTTTTTTTGTCGCTTCCTTAAAAATTTCTTGCTTTGTCATGTTCGTTTCTCCTTTGTTTTGGTATGTGTATATTCCCGTAATTTGAAGGATATAGCAAGTCATTTTTTAAGAAATGTGTGCTTTATTTTCATAATAATTATAGTTTTATTTGCCATAAATAATGAAATCAACATAGGCTTTTCTATCGGTTTCAAGAAAATCTACAAGTTCATAAAAGTCCATTTCGTAAGCGATTCTTTGAACAGTATTTACATCAAACATATTTGTGAGTCCCGTTTCTCTTATTGTGAGGATCTGCTCCTTTATTTTATCGTTCATCTGAAATCCTCCTACAAGAATCTTCGCCATAAGCTATGCTTAGGCTACTTCCGTTATCCCAAGAAACCATAATGGAGCCAATATCATCAACTCCCCTTACCGTTCCTTTTGTACCAATAGGCGGTGCTTGGATATCTTCCATAGATATAAGCTCCACTCTAGTTCCCACCGGATATCTTTTCCTTATTCCTTCAACAACCTCTCTACTTGGAAATCTCATCTTCATGACCTCCATTTCTAAAAGCTGATGATCCTGAAAGTTTTTCAAGAAGTAATTTTCTATCATTCTTAAATTCATCTCCGATAAAGCCAAGTCTTAAAAGAAAACATCTAAAGGCATACTTTTCATTTATAACTTCTTTGGAAGATTCGTTGATGCGTTTAGCACCCACGCTCATCTTACAAAGTGCTGCAATGAATTTTGTATATGTCATTAGATGTTCGTTATCGATATTTTCAAACCAAGGAAAACTTACTTTTTCTTCATCTTCCTCTATCTCAAGGCTTGTAACTCCCAGTGCCTTTTTGATTAAATCCCCCTTATTTTCAAAGATTTTCTCTAGCTTGGATAAATCCACCTTCTCTCTTGGAATTGCCACTGTAAGCCCCTGTGTGACCACTGGCTCCCTTTTAATCTCTTCTTTAGGTACAAAGCCGTCACCGATAAGATTGTGAACTAACCTTTCAAGTGCGAAATCATCTTCACATAAAACCGTTCCCGTCTTATCAATTGTAAAGATTCCAACCTCATAAGCTGTACTTGGCATTCCTAAATACTTGGATTTTTCATTTATGATTCTTTCAATCCCTTTGACAAGCTCTTTTCTCTCTTTACCTGTAACATTAAATTTTACTTGCACTTGTTTTTCCTCCTTTAGTTTTGGTATGTGTATATTCCCGTACTATCAGAGATTTATCAAGTTATATCTGTGCATTACTTAAAATAAAAGTGCTTAATTCCTGCAAGTACAAAACATACATTAGGAAGTGCCACGCCATTTCCCCACATCTTATATTCAGCTGAATCTGTATGAGGACTAGCAAGCCACTTTCTTATCTGTTTTTCACTTCTAGGCTTAGTAGCTTTAGTTACAACTTTCCTATAGGTTTCAAAGACTTCAGTCCAAAATATCAATTCTCCTTCAGTTGGATTTTCTGTTTCAAGTCCATCACACCAACCATCTTGGAAACCTTGAAGCCTCCCGCACTCCTTTGGAGTTAGTCTTCTAACAATATATCTTTGATCCGCCACGTCATTTACAACTGGAGGATCTTTGTAGTCACTTGCAACTAAGGTATTAGCTAGATTTTCCATCGCCTCAGTATGATGGGAGTTTTTGCTGGTTGAATAAATTTCCTTTTCTACGATAAGTTTACCTTGACCTGCCATCTCACTATGAACACCCTTTGGACCATCCATCGCACATAATGTACCTGCTGTTTTGTCACAGTAGACAATGGCAAGTCCGCCTTGATTAGCTTCCGGTGAGTTTTGACCCGTGTTAATAGTTCTTGCCACATCGGTTTCATAGATATTGGCTCTGTGATTTTTGGTGTTTTCTGAGGTAATACGGACATCAAATGTTCTGGTACTATCTTCTACTACAAAAGGCTGATTGTTTCCTCCCGTTCCAAGACTTGCTCCTATAGTATTACTCACAGCAAGAGGTCCTTTAAATCTGGAATCTTGTCCATGATTTTCAAATACCAGTGGCGGGTGATTTCCTACACTTGCAGTGATTGTTCCACTTTTTTCTTCATGAACATCCATCCTCTGACCCCCTTGGTCATTTAAGCACAGATTTGTGACTGCATCTCTAGTGCCTTCTTTAAGACCTCCGGCAGTTCTTTTCCACGGGCATTTGCTCTTTTCAAGATGCCAAGGCAAGCCTTCTGACTCAAATAATATTTTTCCGGCACTTTCTCCATTAAAATCGCAGACAAGATAGATACGTCTTCTTCTTTGGGGAACTCCCCAGTACTGAGCATCAAATACCCTCCATGCGAGTGAGAAATCTCCTGCCATGATAAGACCTGCATTTTGCCATTTTTTAGGTCTAGCCTCATCAATTTTATGTCCTTTGATCTCACAGATTTCTTTGAGAACTGAAAAGAAGTCCTCTCCTTTGTTTGAGGAGAATGCACCTGGCACATTTTCCCAAACGATATATCTTGGTTTTTCTCCATGCGTTTCCTCCCTCATCTCTTTAATAATTCTAATTGCCTCATAAAATAAATTAGAGCGAGAACCATTAAGCCCCGCTCTTTTTCCTGCTATGGACATATCTTGGCATGGACTGCCAAAAGTGATAATGTCGACTGGTTCAATTTCATTTCCCTTTATTTTTGAAACATCACCTAGGTGTTTCATGTTTGGAAATCTTCTAGTTGTCACTCTAATAGGGAATGGCTCTACTTCTGACGCCCATATCGGTGTAATTCCTGTAAGAATGCCACCAAGTGGGAAACCTCCGCTCCCGTCAAATAAGCTACCTAGTGTAAGAGGTTTATTCTGTTTTTTCTCCATCTATTTCCACCTCTTTCACCAAGTCTTTATATGATAATTTCTTACCACCACGAATCACATAGACATTTTCACTATCTCCGGTATCTTCCACATATCGTCTTAAAATGACTGATGCATATTTTTCATCAAGTTCCATCGTAAAACAGATTCGATTTGTCTTTTCGCAAGCCATTAAGGTTGAACCACTACCACCAAAGGTATCAATGACGATGGCATTTTCCTGACTTGAGTTTTGAATCGGATAGGAAAGTAAATCTAGTGGCTTTGATGTCGGATGATTTTCATTTCTCTTTGGTTTATCAAAGTTCCAAATAGTTGTTTGTTTTCTATCGGAATACCATGAATGCTTACCATTTTTAAGAAAGCCATAAAGCACCGGTTCATGTTGCCACTGATAGTCACTTCTACCAAGAACAAGTGAGTTCTTTACCCATATACAACAGCCTGCAAGATGAAATCCTGCATCAATAAAAGCTTTTCTAAAATTAAGTCCCTCCGTATCAGCGTGAAATATATAGGCTGTTCCACCACTTTCCAAATACTCGGCCATATTTTGAAAGGATATAAGAAGGAAATGATAAAACTCTTCCTCTTTCATCGAATCGTTTTTTATCGTAAGTCCACTGGCACTTTTAAATGAGACCCCATAAGGGGGATCGGTAATAATGAGATTTGCTTTTTTACCATCCATTAATTTATCTACATCTTCCTTTGAAGTAGCATCACCACACATCAGAGTGTGTTTGCCAACATTCCAGACATCGCCTTTTTCTACAAAGGTGGCTTTTTCAAGTGCTGATGTTAGGTTAAATTTATCATCTTCCACCGTTTCCTTTTCAGAGTTTCCAAATAACTCATCAAGTTCTGCTCCCTCAAAGCCCGTTAGGGCTAAATCAAAATCCATACCTTCTAATTCTTCAATCTCAATTCTTAATAGTTCCTCATCCCAGCCAGCCTCCAGTGCCATTTTGTTGTCAGCTATGATATATGCTTTCTTTTGTGCCTCAGATAGATAATCAACCAGTACACATGGCACTTCTTCAATCTTTTCTTCTTTAGCTGCCATAACTCTTCCGTGACCTGCGATGATATTAAACTTGGAATCAATGATGACCGGATTGATAAAACCAAATTCTCGTAAAGAGGATCTAAGTTTCATAATCTGCTCTGGGGAGTGAGTTCTTGCATTATTCACATAAGGGACTAGTTTACTAATTTCCACCATTTCCATTTTTGTTTTCATAAACTCACCCCATTAAAAAAGACCCCATTCAGCGAACTTTTCAAATCCACCAATAGAGTCTATATACTTTCTTGCGATATTTACGATTTCGCTATACGGCTTACCATCAACTACTTCATCACCAATGGCACAGCTAAGTTCAATCGGTCTTTGTTCCACCTGTGCTTTAAGAAAAGCATAGATATTTACTGATACATCAGCTTTGGATAAGTCCTTACCATGAAGGCCTCCACCTGTAACTGAATCAGCCATATCCGATCCAAGTTTACGGTTTGTTGCTCCTGTATCTACATCAGTTCCACCAGTCCAATCACCTAGTGGATTGATTTCTGCATAAGGATAATCATTTTTTAAAGCCTCTGTACTTGCATTACTTTGACAAATAATAAGCTTTGTATCATCTAGGATATATTTGCCATCATATGGATATTTAGAATGAATTTTTCTTGCTATCTTAGATAACTGTTTTTGTTCAAGTGTAAGAGGTACTCCTTTAAATATGCCATTATCCCCACATCGGATAGTTTCTTCTTGGTTTTTAGATAGGTGTTTATCTTGAGGAACGATTACTATATCCTTTTTTACATTTCCTGCAATACGAGCTATTGCCTCTTTAATATCCTTATACTTAAAATTGACCGTGCTTTCTATAATCACATGACAAACACCATGACCGATTAATACTTCTACGGCAACTTTAGGATTATCACAATTTTTATATGCTATATCTACAATCGCACCCGCAACTCTATCTGCAATTTTATCTGGGTGTTTTGGATTTACTTTTTCTATCATTTTTCTTATCTCCTTCTTCTTAATAGCTGCTCCATAAGGTCATCGCTATCTTCTTCATAAATTTCTGTACAGTTTTGTTTGACGATGTCGTATATCTCATACCAAATAAGATTTGCTGTTTTTTGAAACTGTGATGACATCTGAATAAATGGCGAAGCAATTACTCCACCTGTTGTTGGGTGCTTTCCAAGCATTCCATATCTACTAATAGCATCCTCGCATTGAATATATCTGGCAAAGGCCTGTGAATATGACTCAAGCAATCTTTTATTTACTAACTTTTCGCATTTTCTCTCCTTTAGCCACAACCATGTTTCTTTATATATTTCATCTGCGCCTAGTGGAATACCATCCTTTTGTTTTGCAGATAGGTACTCACCAGGTTTTGGCATATCTATTCCATCAAGTTCTACACCATCAGGTAAATCAACAGAATCAAGTT
Organism: Parvimonas parva; assembly: GCF_016552165.1. Taxonomy (GTDB): domain Bacteria; phylum Bacillota; class Clostridia; order Tissierellales; family Peptoniphilaceae; genus Parvimonas; species Parvimonas parva. The sequence continues at coordinate 56,201 of NZ_JACVDA010000005.1, forward strand.
CTGCATAGTACATATCCGGTATATCATTTGCAAGCAGTTTTACTTTTTCTCCATTTTGTATTTTTTCAGCTATTGGCCTTGGTTTATCTCCTGCTTTTACTCTTCTACCACCTCTGTATGTTCCGTCTTTGGCCACATTCATCACTTCCTTTCCATTCATATTTTTTAGTTTTCTTTAATACCCCCTTTGAACCTCGCTTTTTGTGCGTGAGACCCCACGCCCGTTCCACGGTGGCTAGGTTCGTAGAGATAATGACCGCCCCTACCCATTTACTTTTTATTCCAACGGTCTCCTCTTTGGGCATGAATTCTCGCATGACACGATTTGCATAAAGATATCAAATTACTTTTATTATGATTTCCACCTTCAGAAAGAGGTTTGATGTGATGCACTTCTTCTACAGGAACTAAAATTTTCTTCTTAAAGCACTCCTCACAAAATGGATGCTCCTTAACATAGGAATCTCTTACTCTTTTCCACACTCGTCCATACCTACGGCGTACAGCAGGATTCCTGTCGTACTTCTCGTAGCGTTTGTTCTCCTCTTTTTTATGCTCCTCGCAGAACCTACCATCAGTTAAGTTAGGACATCCAGGGTAAGAACATGGACGCTTTGGTTTTCTTGGCAAGTCTTCCACCTCCTTTTGGGCATAAGAAAAGCCCTGAAGGTTTTTCCTCCAAGGCTTAGCTTATTTATACTTTTTGCTGATTATATAATATCACATTTAGCCATAGGTTCGCACCATACCAAAACATACCAAAACGTACCATTTTTCCCTAAATTCATAACCATATAGGATTTTCTGGTAAAACAGCATTCTTAATTGCCTTTTCATGCCATCTAATAATAGTAGTTTTCCCTGCATGGAGTTCTCTTCCTATTTCTTCCCAAGTCATATTTTTTAAGTACCTATACCTAAGAACCATTTGTTCGTCGATATTTTCTAGTTCAGAAATCATTTCAAGCATTTGCTCTTTTAAACTTATTAAAAGCGTTAGCTCCTCATTTATCTTTGCCTCTAAATCCATGATTTTAGTAAGTGATCTCACAAATGGAGCCTCAAGATTTCTACTTGTTTGTACTCTATCTATATCAAACCTTGGAGATGAAACACTAGATGCCAAAGCACGAAGATTTTCAACATCTTCTAAATCAGCCTTTATTTTCTTATCAAGACGATACGCTTGATTTAAATATGCTTTTGGTGTCATAATCATAACCTCCGATTTTATAAATCTCGGATTGTCACTTTTTGACTCTGATTGTCTTAGATTTTGATATTTACCTTTACCGCATCAATTAAAGCCGATTGACTAATATCTTTATCCGATAGAGACATCATTATTCTTTCGTCTACAGTATTTTTTGTAAGGATATGAATTACGCTGACCGTCTTGTTATTTTGCCCCTGTCTCCATAGTCTTGCTACAGTCTGCTGATAAAATTCTAAATTCCATGTGATTCCAAACCAAATCATAATAGACCCACCATCTTGAAGATTAAGCCCATGGCCTGCTGATGCAGGATGTATAAGACCTACAGCAATCTTCCCTTCATTCCATTTTCTTATACTCTCATCGGTATCTACCTTCGCAAATTTTATTCCCAACTTTTTTAGTCTTTTAGATATTCTTTCAAAGTCGTGTTTATACCAATATGCTACAAGTACAGGATTTCCATTTGCAGATTCAATAATATCTTCCAGCGCATCAAGTTTTCTTTCGTGAAACTCTATCACTTCTTGATCGTCCATATACACTGCACCATTTGCCATTTGAGATAACTTATTTGAAAGACTTCCTGCATTTGCTACTGTTATTTCCCCTTCTGGAAGTGATAAAATCAAATCCCTTTTTAATGCTTTATATTTTTTCTCTTCACTCTCAGTCAGGCATACCATATATTTTGAATTAACAAGGTCAGGCATTTTAAGATGATCTGTTGCCCTCATAGAAATTGTAATATCAGATATTTTTTCATAAATACTCTCTTCAGCTCCCGGAAGTGGCTTATAGCTATAAACAATATGACCGTTCATTTTATCTGGTCTAAAATAAGCATTTCTATACTGACCAATGAATCTTCCAAGTCTTTCTCCCATATCAAGCACCTTATATTCTCCAAACAAATCCATTAGCCCATTTGAAGATGGTGTCCCTGTAAGTCCAATTACTCTTTTAACTTTTGGCCTTGCTTTCATAAGACCTCTAGACCTTTTCGATTGATGATTCTTGAAAGAACTCAGTTCATCAAGCACTACAGTATCATAATCGAACTTAATACCCGATTTCTCAATTAGCCAATGTACATTCTCACGATTTATCACATAGATATCCGCTCGTTTTTCTAAAGCTTTCAATCTTTCTTTTTCACTTCCGACAGCTACAGAAAACTCTAAATTTTTTAGATGATCCCACTTCTTTATTTCAGCTGACCATGTATTTCTTGCAACTCTAAGAGGTGCAATCACTAAAATTTTATGTGCTTCAAAATAGTCAAACAGTAGATTATTTAAAGCTGTAAGTGTAATGCTCGTTTTTCCAAGTCCACAGTCTAAAAATACGGCAGATATTTTATGAGATTCAATATATTCTCTCGCATAATTTTGATAATCATGTGGCTTATATATCATCAAGCACACCTCCTATCTGAGTCACATTATCAATCACATAAACCTTAAATCCAAGATTTGTTAAAAGTCTATGCCTTGATAACTGAAGAGGTCTTGGTTTCTTGCCTTCCACCTTTAACTCTGCAAAGGCAAATCTTCCTTTTGGCATTAATATAATTCTATCTGGCATACCATCAAACCCCGGTGATACAAATTTTGGACATAGCCCACCGTGCTTTTTCACCTCTGAAACCAGCTTTTTTTCTATAAATTTTTCTCTCATTTTTAATCCTCTCGGTAACAAGGTAACAAGTAGAACAAGTTTTTCTATATTCCTATACGCGCGTATATGCGTAATAACAAGCTACTAATAGGCTATATATTAACTAAAATAATTATATAGATATTTCTTGTTCCACTTGTTCCTATCTTTTGTAATTATTGATTTTACTAACTTGTCTAAAGGAACATTTTTTAGAACAATCATTTACTCTTCGTTCCTTTGCAAGAACAATGTTTTTTCCCCATCGTTCCCACTTTTATCCCTTGTTCCTTTCATAGATTCTTTGTTTACCATACAATGAAATCCTTCTTGTGTTACTTTTTTGCCACCCATCAATTTTTTGCATGATACCTCCTAGTTCATAAGAGTCAATTTTCTTCATAACAGAAGGATCTTTTCCAAAGCACTCACACCATATTTCCATATTACAAACAGTAGTCCTTCTCACAACCCCCTTTTTAGCGATACCGGATACTCCGCTATCGCTGAGGTAATGCCTTCTTTCATATAGATCCATATCATCCCAATTATCTGGAAGAAGTTTATCTAGATACTCACGAACAAGACCTTCTCTTTCATCTGACTCCATAGCATCTGCCTGCTTAGATCTTGCAAGTACTGCCGTATCGCCTTCAAGATATAGCTTTTCATCTTTATTATAAAAATGAACAGCCTCTGCCCATATCTGCTCCACTTCTTCTTTTGTTATCTCCCATGATTTTTTCTTTGATTTACCATTAACACTAACTGGCCAAAATCTACGGTTGCCTGTAATATCACGAAGAAAACCTGTCTCTGAATTTGTAGAACCAACAATAATACACTGTCTAGGATGACTCTCTACAGTTTTTCCATAGGATGGTCTGTACTCATCATCTGTACGGCTAATAAATGATTTTACCGACTCAATATCAGCTTTTTTCATACCGGCAAGTTCTCCAAGTTCCAGTATCCAGTAACCTTGAAGTTTTTCTGCTCCAGACTTATCCTTCATATCTGTTAAGGTCAGACTATCAGAGAACCAATTTCCTGCAAGCTTTGCAAAGAACGTTGATTTTCCTATTCCTTGAGCACCGTTTAGAATTAGAACACTATCAAATTTAGTCCCCGGCTTATATATTCTTGCCACAGCTGCAACAAGTGTTTTTCTACTAACTTCCCTTGTATAATTCGTATTTTCTGCACCAAAATAATCTATGAGAATAGTATCTATCCTTGAAACTCCGTCCCATTCAGGAAGATTGTTCAGATAATCCCTTATCGGATGAAATCTTCTATCGTCTGCAACTTTTGTAAAAGCAACATCATGATTCCTAGTAGAAAAAGTCACATACTTTACATCAATCAATGCTTTCATTTGAGCAGTATCGGCATCTCTCCAAAACTTATTATCTCTTGGTCTTTCCCAAGGAACAGCCCCAGTAATCTGTATCCTGCTTGCCATTTCGTTATAGCCAAAATTTGCAAAGTCAGGATCATTGTTTAATATGAGCATTTCATTCCAGACGCTATTTTCTAAAACCTTACTTCTTGGCTGTAGTTTTAATTTTAATCTCCAGTCCCCATCTTCTTCATCTAAACTTTTGAAATCATCTTCTGATTGCTTTTTCTTTTCATCCGCTATCTGAAGTTTCACACTATCTAAAGTAATAGCAAATTCAGACATAGCATTAAAAGATTTCTTAGGATCATCATCATAAAATTTATGGATTCTAACAAGATCAAAGGCACTTAAAAGTTTAAGATAGGCTGGATCTTTTGCATGGTGGCTATAGGCAAACTTCCCTTCATGAATTAAAAGACCAGGCTGGCTTTTTGATTCAAAATACCTGTACCTATTTTCCATATCGGAAGTTTCATAAATATCAGAAAGTAATTCCTCAATTACAGTATTTATGGGATAAAAAGCCCTATTAAAAGCACCTACTATTCCCTCTTTTTCAAGTGGATCTGCTTGTTTTTTATCGCTGATGCCTCTTGCCACGCTTTCTCTTGAAGATGTTGGTAAAAGCGTTGGATCAGTCCATTCTGGATGGGCTAATAAAATATCATCTGGATTTAAAATAGCACCACTTACTTTTTCAAACACAAAATCACCATTAGAGGGTGTGGTCGGCCAATACATAAGTTGCTGTGGTCTATATGAGCATTCATCAAACATATCTATCTCCCAGTCACTTGCAAAATATCTTGATACCGCAACATACTCTTCTGGTGTTATATTTCTAGACAAAGGAACAATTATTCTAAGCCTTGGCTTTTCTTTTATATGGCTGTGGGTTGTATAAAGGCAGCAGGTAAAGGTGCAAAGCATTGTAAATCTATCAATAAAGTCAATATCAGCTTGGTCAACATCTAGTGTAAGCATAGAGCGGCATTCTACATTTTCACCCTTTCTGCTCCCACCTTTAAGGCTTCCTCCAACAAATCCACCTTTATCCTTAACCCTATCCTTTTCACTTTTAGGAAGCTTAGGGTATTCTTCTTTTGTTTCAGAGGTATAAATCGTTGTAGAAAGCCTTTTACATAAATCATCAAAGCTTATCTCTTTATTCGTCCACTTCTTAGCAAAACAGCTACTTCCATATGCAATTTTTAGTTTCTGCACCGCCTTCTACCTCCTTAAGCTCTTCTGAAAAATATCTAATTTTATACTTTCTTTTAATTGCCCTCTTTATTTCACATTCCATGCCTTTTGAGATATGTTCTCCAAAAACCCAAACCTCACTACACTTATCCATTAGCACATTTCCAAATTTAAGACCAAGCTTTCTGTCTTTTGGAATGTTATCATCCAGAAACTGTGGAAATAAAAGATGTGGAGTAATGGGAATATATCCTTCATTTACGACAAACCTTGAATACTTTCTTGCAGATAAAATATTCTTATGTGTGTCTCCAGCAAAGGGAGAACACACATATACAAGTGGCATAAATTTCTTACTTTTCTTCATAGGACATCTCTCCTATCATTTTCTTACTGCACTCCTCGCAAAGTACAGCAGTGCTACAAAGGTCACCTTCTCCATCAGATATCACATCTTCAAGGTTTACCTGAACTTCTCTACCACATTTAGGACATATACAAAATACATTCTCATCGTTGATTTCAATCTTTGTTTCTGCTGTATCACTTATTTTCTCTTTTACATAAAACATACTATTTATCCTCCCTTATCTTAGTTGCTTCCATATAGGGCTTATATCTTTTGGTATTAACTCTTTCATAAAAAATACCGACCTTTCATAAAAATGGAGCTTTGCCCTCTAATAGTGAAAGGACAAAACCCCAACTTTTAAGAACCAGCCGGTCTAATCTTTTTTATAAAATTTACATTCATAGCCATCTGCTCTAAGAAGAAGTCCATCTATCCACGGCGGAGTTTCTCCCATCTTCTTACAAATAGCATCTACTGACACACTTATACTTGCTTCAATAATTATTTCATCATGCACATGACCACATATAAAGCAGTAGGATAAATTATTCATAGCATAAGCTAAAATATCACGACTTATAGCCTGAACAATATTCTCTACAAACTTTGGTCCATAGCTTTCAATCCTGCCCCACTTTTTCCCTGTAGTTATCCCTTCATAGGTAACACTTTCTCCTCCAAATCTGTTTTCACCTATTCTTGGCTTCACATAGGAAAGTCTCCTGCCACTTGGAAGATCAATAAAAAGCATGGCACTTTGATATATGAATTTTATATTTCCAGTTTCAGTAGTAGTCTTTTCTTTTATAGAAGTCTTTATACATTTATCTATCTCCCACCAAAACCTAACAATATTAGAATTTGCTGCTCTCCAAGAATCTACAAGTGGCTGAAGTTCCTCTTCTAAAAGTCCCATTTCAAGAGCTCCCATTGCAGTTAATGCTCCAGTACCTCCACCATAACCAAGAGCAAGTTCAGCAATTTTTCCTTTTTGCCTAAGTTCTGCGTTTACCCCATGCTTTTCTACGGGAACTCCAAACATGGCTGATGCAGATGCACAGTAAATATCTCCGTTATTTTCAAATACTTCACTTCTCCATTTTTCCTTAGCTAAAAAGGATAGGACTCTTGCTTCTATAGCAGAAAAATCAGATACAATAAATTTCATACCATCTCTTGGGATAAAAGCAGTTCTAATAAGCTGTGATAAGGTATCTGGAATATCATCATAGAGCATAGTCATTGCTTCATAATTTCCTGTATCTACTAAGCCTCTAGCCTCTTTTAAATCTAGTAGATGATTTTGTGGTAAGTTCTGAAGCTGAATGAGTCTACCCGCCCATCTACCACTACGGTTTGCTCCATAAAATCGAAACATCCCCCTTGCTCTTTGGTCCTTACATACTGCATTTCCCATAGCCTGATACTTCTTCACTGATGATTTGGCTAACTTTTGTCTAATTTCTAAGACCTCTTTTATATTCTTAGGTACTGTTTCGAGTAGACTAGCTACCGATTTTTTATCTAAACTTTCTGCTAGAATTCCTTGTTCTTTTAGCCATTCTTTCATTTGCATCACACTATTTGGATTATCGAGACCTGTTATACTTTTTAGCTTAGAAATTAAAATATGCCTTATAGATGCATCAAAAGCTATGGCATTCTTGGCCATATTAAGATCAACTTTGATGCCTCTATCATTTATCTCCTGGTCTAAGTAAAACTCATCCCAGACAGATTCTGGAACTGGAAACTTTTTTAATCTACTTTGAATTTCCATCTCAGCTTTAACATCACGAATGTTATATTTTATAAATCTATCCCATTTTTCCCTATCATCACATGGTAAATTTCTATCTCTATAGCCATTTGTCTTTGTAGGCTTACAAGGCACACAAAAATATTTTATTAAATCCTTACCTTCTTTTAATTTCTGTTCCTCCAGACCCAGTACTGAGCCGGCATTTTCTAGTGATAATGGTAGTCCCAGATATGCACACCAAGTCATGGTACATTTCCAAGACCTAGGATCTAAATAAATTGATTCACTATCTTCAGATATGCTATGTCCTATAAATTTTCCAGGGTAGTTTCTTCTTAGATATTCTGATAGGCATATTCTTTCAAATTGACTGTTAAATGCCCATTTTGTAATGTCTTCACTTATGAGTGCATCTAATATTTCCTCAGAGATTGTCTCTCCCTCTGCTATATCAACTACCGTTACCTCGCCTCCATTTACAGAATATCCAAATAAAAGGATTTCAAATAAAGGTGACTCTACATACCTATAAACTCCACATTTTGAAAGGTCTATATCACTAAAAGTTTCCACATCACAACTCAAACTTTTTATTTTAACCACGAAAAGGAACCTCCATGTTTTATCCTACTAATCGTATTACTTGATACTTCATACATTGCAGCCAACTCCACACCTTTGATTCCACAACATATACCAGACCTTATTGCTTCCACATCATCCAAAGATAATTTTCTCCAAACACCACCTTGTCGATATATATCTAGGATATTTTCTGTTCTTGTTCCATAACTTAAATTTTCCACCCTATTATCCCTAGGATTTCCGTTTTTATGTAGCACCTCCATATTTTGAGGACACGTTCCTATAAAAGTAATCGCTATAAGTTGATGTACTGGTTTTCCATTTGTTCCACGCCCTAAAACAACAGAAACATGACCACATTTACAATACTGTCCAGGTTTTAATACTCTTCCTTTTACCATTCTGTAAAATTCTTTACAATTAAAATAGCAAATACCTCTTACTTTATGATCTATACTGCGTATTCTATCCATAGTACTCGCTTGATATTTTCCATCATAACCTGGGATATCTTTCCATAATTCTTTCAATTTTTTCATCCTCCCAAAAATACAACGGAGGACTTAGCATACTTTGCTTCATCCTCCGCACCCTAACTAACCTAAAAAATCATCTTCTTCTACATCTGCAAAGTCATCTTCTGCTCTGGATTTTCCACCTAGAGGTTCACCATCAGCAATCTTCTGAAGATTATTAAGCCCTACTGCAATACCCTTGTTTCCGTTAGAGTTAAAGGCATAAAAGTTGATACTTGCACGTCCATATACCCCGCTATATACTTCGCTACGGTCAATGATTTCTTCGCGGTCAGCATCTACAATTCCAGGCGCAGTTGCACTATTTGCATTAATAAAATAGCTATCCTTATATGCCTCATCATCTGGTCTTTCTAAATCCCCATCCCTAAGAGGAGTCTTGATATTTTTAAGTGCAGGCACGCTCTTTCCAGTACCTTTGAGTTTAGATTCGCCCTCCTCATAAGCTGCCTTAATTGCTGCTTCAATCTTTGCAACAGTTTTAGTGTCAGACTTTGGTATAATAAGGCTTACACTGTATTTTGGTGTGCCACCATTAATAGATTTTGGATCCCATACATTTGCATAGCTCCATCTTGTATTTGGTCCTGTGATAACTTTTGTTGGGTTCTTATAGTTCATTGTCATATTTTTATTCCTCCATAAAATCTTCTTTTGCTGAATTAAGTTCTAATCTTTTGTCTGTTCTTTTCACAAGAGTTGGTTTGCCTTGAGGTTTCTTTACTAACTCTGAAAGCAATCTTTCAAATCTTGTTTTTCCAAGTAGCTTTGTCATAGCTGTGATTCCAAGAACCTTTTTCTCATATGGATCAAAGCCAGCCTCTTCTACTTTTTCTGCAACTTTCTTTTCATCAATATATTTTCTAGTTGCTCTTCCTTCTACAACTTTCCAATCATTCCACTTTTTGCCTTCCACTGCTTTCTTTAGTGCATATTCTTTAATGTCACCTGCCCAAGATACCAGTTCATCTACTTTTTCTAGGATGATTTCAATTTCATCATCTTCAAGATTCTCCGGAACCTTGAAGTCATACTTTGCAAGCAAAAGGTTATATTCTGCTCGTTTTCTGCATGTAGCCTTCACTTTACAAAACTGGCAGTGGCTACCAGCTTTAAATTCACCCTCACCATTAGCTGCAAGTTTTGCCTGTGGCATTAGAGTTTTTTCTGCCCAAAAAAGAAGCTTCTCTTTTGAGATAGTATACGTGCTTATGTGTTCTCTTCTTGGCTGAAATATAGTCATAGTAATTTCATTGATATCATAAATTCCGTCAAATATAGCTAGTGCTCCAAGGGCATAACACATCATTTGAGAATTGTTATTTGCATCCACAAGTATCCCTAAACCATATTTAAGATCAATTACTGTCAGCCTCTCATCAGATACAATAATGCAGTCTCCTGTTCCGAAGCCATCCGGCACCCATTTAGAAAAATCCAAGTGCTGCTCTATTAATATCACTGGATCTTTACATAAATTTTTAGCCTCTTCATACTGGCACGCTACATAGCTTGCATATTCCTCTGATGATTCTTCCATTTCTTCATCATAATAATCTAGGTCATTTTTTGGATTTTTAACCTTTTCTCCAAGGATTTTTCTAAGCTTATATTCACTTAAGCTATGTGCATCTGTTCCCTGCATAGCATATTCACTTGGAATATCATTTATCTCTTTACAAAGAAGTGCCGATGGTGGGCATTCAATCCATCTTGCTGAAGAGGATGCAGAAAGCACTGCATGTTTATCTGGCATTACCTATTACCTCCACCTCTTTTAGTAGCTGATAATATTCTTTTGGATCAACTTCAGATAATTTTTTCACTCCATGTTTTTCCAGAATTTCTTTAATCTCTTTTGTAAATCCATTACGTGATTTTTCAGCTAACACAGCTCTTACATCTTCTAAGGCTAGTTCTTTTTCTGCCTCAGTTTTTTGAACCTCCGTTTTAGATTCCAAGACCTCTTTTAACTTTTCTGAAATTTCTTTTAGAATTTCACTACACTTATAAAGCTCATCTGCAAGTGCATATAGTTCTTTGTCTTTTGCCATACTGGTTTTCTCCTTTCCTTTGACTTAAATTTCTTGTGATTTTCTCTGTAACTATCTGAATAGCAATAAGTGTATCTACAATTTCTTTATCAATATCACTTACACATTTTTCAGTTTCAGACCTACATCTTTTTGTCATTTTCGACCTCCTATCTGAGTGGCTTTCTTGCCCCTCTGCTAGTAAAAGGACATGAGTAATTTCTTTAAGTACCAAAGTTATAAAAAATCTGCATCACTTTTTTGTGATGCAGATTTTTTTACTTATTTATATGGAATAAGCTTATCCTTGAGTTTTAAGAAAATCTTTTTCTTCCTTTTATTAACTCCCTTTTGGCTCATACCGATCTCGCTACCAATGGCTGATTCTGAATACCCTTCTCCAAATAACTTTATAATTTTCCTATCGATTTCTTCTAAAGCACTAAGTTCTTTTCTTAAAGTTTCTAGAAGCTCCCTTTTCATTAGGTCTTCCTCGATATCATATGAATCAGCAAATTCAAACTCATTATTGTCATAAAGAGAATCAAGAGAAATATCCCCCTCTCCATTCATCCTCTTTTCATGCTGCCTTTGTTCTTTTTTATCTTCCCTCCACAAAGGACGCATATATTCATAGTACTGCTCCTTTGTAGCAGGTATCATAACTACTCTGACGGGTTTATTACCTATCTTTTGCCACACTACATCCTCACGATTAATGTCAAAGGCATCAATTGTCTCCTTTGTTACTTCCATCGGAATAAAATACTGTTTGTCACTGTTTTTCTTTTCTTTGTCTAAATTTGTCATCATGCAGACCCTCCTTCGGTCTAAAAACCGAAGTGAGAATCCACACGAGACTTTCCCTAATATTGGCCATAAGAATGAATCCTCACTTCTTAACTGGCCAACCGTCCCAGTGGGTTGACTTTATATTTTCTTTTTCTTGTTTCTTAGCTCTGGGCATCGATGATCAGACGATGAACTTTGAAACAAGTTTTGAGTGTCAAATACTATTTATAAAAAATGGCGACTTACAATAATATGCATACCATTTGGTACTCTCGGACATTTTAAGTAAACAAAAAGAGCCCAAGTAGTTTTATCAATGGAATTCTCCAATTGTTAAACTACTCAGGCTCCCTCTGCTATGGCTTCCATACCACACGGTTTGCTCTTAAGTATTCGCATATATTAAATTTTCCTTTACTGATTTCCTCTGACTTACCAATATGATTATGGACTACAATCTTGTGTTCCAGCATAGGTTTCTTCGGTGGAATAATCCGAATAGTTCCTATGGCCATATTGCAGGGATCTCTAGTATCATCTATTATCGTGCTTTCTTAAATTTACCACGATTTTTATTAGCAATTGATGGATTATATACCTGTTTTAGAAAATTAGACATTGTTAATCTTTTCCCTTTCGGACCTTCAATAACAGGATCACCATCTTCACCTTGATAGCGCATACAAAATTTAGTACCGTCATCAGCATAAATTGGATAATCAGTCTTTGTCATCAATAACCCTCCTCTCTTAAAAAGTCTTAAGTTAAATAAAATAACTTTTTATTTGGACATATTTATATTACTCTTTGAACTGCTCCAACCATTGCAAAAAACTTTCTGTTGTGACAATTCCATTTTTCATTTTTTCCCTCCATATCTTAACTTCAGACATAAGATATGAAAGTTTTTCTTTAGCATCACGATTCTCCGGATGTCTTATTGTTATCATCTTATATTTCATATAAACTTTTCTGAATTCTTTAGTTGCAATATCATTTTTTTCCTTATTTGCTCGTGTTACCTGTGCCCCTATATCTTTGCATAACCTCTTTGGATCTTGCGGAGATGGATACCCACAATAAATTGCATCTATTCTGCCTTCAGGAACAAAGTACTCTCCACAGTTAGCGCATTTCGTAAACTTTACATTGTTGTCCATACAATGTGCTGCTTCAAATAATAATAATGACATTGATGATTTGATTGTATATAGCGAATGAAATTTTCCTTCATAATTTGCTATACGAAAGTCAATGTGCTGAAAATTTATATTTTCACTAAACATAGACCAAAATGCATTTACTTGATCCTCTTCATATTCATCTTCACTAGCGAGCATCAAAAAGCTATGTTTAAATGCAACATATGACTGTGCATGCCAGTAATATGCAGAGAGCAATGCCTGCTTATTCGTGGATTTTCCCAATTTACTATAGCCACTACCTTCAAATATAAACTTTCCTATAGAATCTTCTTCCTTTATTTCTATGAAAAATTCATCAGGATTTGACATTTCTCCCTTACACATATCCGCAACTAAATCCATGAATTCAAAAGTAATAATAACTGCTGCAGTTATTCCAATTTTTTCTTCTAACTTATCAACAAACCAAGGGAAAAACTCTGCTAATGTCTTCTCCGATGGCTTTTCCTCTAAGCGAGAATACTCCAATATGACTTCTTTTAAGTCTGTAGGATGTAATCTAGCATACTCAGCAATCATCCCTCCAATCGGATATTCTTTTATACCACGATACATAACAACATTTTTTTCTCCATCAAAATCTACTATTAATCCATCCATCTCCATAACATTAACCTCCTGTTATCAATTGATATTTTAATTTTCATCTCGCAACTCGTTAACAATGATTATTTTTATTTCTTATTGATAACATTATATGATATTATCCGTAACAGTGCAACAATCAAAATATAGTTTTATTAATTGATAACAAGTTTGTTGCATATAAGCCACTCCGAATCATAAGAGGGCAGATCTCCCTTCACTTTATAAAGGAAAATCCGCCCTCATGCACAGAGTGTTTTTCTACAATAGTTTTTCTAAAATCTCTTTGAGCTTTCTTAAAATTCTATCCTTTCGCCATTGTATAGTCTGATAAGTTACACCCTTATCTTTTGCAACACTTGATAAAGTTTCATCATAGAAATACAAACGCTCAATAAGCTCCTTTTCTTCAGCATTGAGCCTTGATATAGCATTTCTGACTGCTTCAATCATCATCTGTGTTTCAACAATCTTTTCTACATCAACACTTTCATCAACAATATTATCTACAAAATGTCCGTCATGATCCAATGATGAAAAAAAGAGCAAGTGGTTTTTCTTGTCCACCTGCTCTAAATACTTCTCGTGTTCTCTTTCTCGCCAGTAGACTTTGTATATCTGCTCGCTGACTTTGACCTTTTGCCCATTGACATAAAGGTAATATTCTTTTGGCATACATGTTTCCTCCATTTCTTTTTTGTCTGCGTTTTTAGACCTTGAATTTATAATCTAAGTGCAACAAAAAAAGGAGGACTCCTGCACCTTGGCACAAGAAATCCTCTAAAACGAAAGAAACTTGTTCTTCCTTTGATTATATTTAATTGGTTGGTAAAATGTTTAAGAAAGTATAAAAGTATTAAGAATGTATGAAAAAGGAGGGTTTATTATATCTTGCTCTGTTTTCAATGAATATAAAGTAGCATTCATTCTTCTTCCTCCATTCCTTATAGCTAAAACATATTTTTAACAATGCCTTTCTGAAACAATTTCATTACAAAATTAAGCAAAGTTTTTAGGATTTTAACTTTTCTTTTCCCATTTTATTCAACTCGCCAATCATCATAAATATTCCAACAACAATCATGATGAAATCTACAAGTGGTTGTGTGAACCATACTGCTTTTATTTCAAATACCATTGGCAAAAAGATCATTGCAGGAACAAATAAGAATAACTGTCTAAGCATAACAATAGTTCCAGCTTTCTTTCCGTTTCCGATTGACTGGAAGAAAGTAACAGTCATAACCATTACTCCATACAAAATAAATACGGAATAGAACAATCTAAAGTTTCCAACACCCTGTGCAATAATATTTGCTTCTACACCAAATAACGAAAGTATCTGACTTGATAGCAGTAGAGATGGAATCCAAAAGATTCCTGCAAGAACTAAACCGCCAATAGAAAAGACCTTCATAGCTTCTCTTACTCTGTCATATTGCTTTGCTCCGAAGTTCGTTCCAACAACAGGCTGCAAGCCTTGACTCATTCCCCAAAGCGGAATAAATGAAAAGGCATATACACGAAGTGATGCCGCCATCAAAATTCCATTGGTATCTCCGCCATACTTAAATGCCATTTTATAAAGCATCGTCTGTTGTATCATGAATAAAAGCTGCATCATCATAGCTGATGATCCTACCCCAAACATTTCTTTTTTTATCTCAGGATCAGATTTAATCCTATGAATTTTAACAACCTTACTCTTTTTCAAGAAATAATGTAGTGTTGCAACCGCTTGAACAAATTGTGCTGTAATCGTTGCAAGGGCAGCACCTTCAATGGCATATTCACCCATTATTGTCATTAAGATTGGATCAAGGATAATATTTAGCAAAGCTCCAAGTCCCATAATCGTCATAGCTTTTTTCATCAATCCTTCGCCACGCATAACCATGTTTGCGGACTGTGTGAAGTTTACAAATAGAGAACCTATAAAAATCACTCTGAGGTATCTAACACCATAGGCTTTGATTTCACCCGTTGCACCGACCATATCTAAAAAATGCGGAGCAAGAAGTATTCCTCCAACCGTAATAATTACAGAGAAGAAAATCACCCAATAGATTAGGTTACCCATAATTTTATCTACAGTTTTTTGATCCCCTTTACCGATTGCTCTTGAAAGTACAGATGCAGAACCTACACCAAGTAAAGTTGAAACACCGCTGTTAAAAAAGGTAAGTGGCATTGCGACACCGCAGGCAGTCATTGCTGTCTGTCCTATAATTTTCCCTGCAAATATTCCGTCCATTAACGGATACAGACCGATAACAATCATTCCGATAACTGCCGGAATAGATAGCTGAAAGAGTAAGTCTATCGGTCTTTTTGTTAGTAACTGTTCTTTCATATCTTGTTTCATTTACATTCCTCCAAATATTGTTTATATTATAGGCAATTACTCGTTTGATTGAAAAACTCCTCGATTGCCTTTATATTTTTTTCATTCCTATTGCCATGCCATTTTAATTTTCCATTCTCCATAAACATATAATAATCACAACAGCATTCTACTAATTCCGGATCATGTGTAATAATAAAAATAGTTTTTCCTTCTTCTCTAAGTCTTATCATTTCATTTGAAACTTCTTTCATGTTCTTAAAATCGAGACCACTTGTAGGTTCGTCCAAAATCAAAATTGTTCTATCAGAAGCAATAGCACTTGCAATTGCAACTCTTTGTTTTTGTCCTCCTGACAATGACATTGGATGACAATCTATAAAATCCATTAAGTTTAATTTTTTACATATTTGATTAACTATTGTTTCTTTCCTATCATCATTCTCTATACTCAAAAAAATTTCTTCTTTAACTGATTCAGTAAATAATTGATGATTAACATCCTGCATTACCATAAAACACTTTTTTAATCTTTCTCTTGTAGCATAGCTTTCTGTATTTATACTCAAAGTTCCTTTCGCTTTTTCTTCAACTCCACACAAACATTTTGAAAAGGTTGATTTTCCAGAACCATTATTTCCCAAAACAGCTACAATAGACTTTTGAGGTAATGTAACATTTGGAATTTCAAGAAATGGTTTTTTTTCATAGCTAAACATAAAATCTTTAATCTCTATTTGTTCTTTAGATTCTATATTTTTTATAGTGTTATTTGCATTTATAGGATGTATGCTCCTTAATCCCATTTCATTTAAAATACTATTAGGTAATACTTTAAACTCAGCACAAGAAAACACACTATGAACTTTTCCATCCTTCATATAGACAAATCTATCTGCAACATCTATTAAATATTTCAGTCTATGTTCTGCAATAACTACAGTAGCATTTTTTTCTTTCCACTTCTTTATAATGCCTTTTAGCATTTCTATGGTTTGTATATCTAAATTAGATGATGGCTCATCCAATACATAAACCTCAGGTTCCATAGTTGCAGCAGAAGCACAAGCAATTTTTTGTTTTTCACCTCCCGACATTGAAAACAGGCTTCTATCAAGTAAGTTTTTTATGTCTAATTCTTTTGTTACCTTTCCAATTCTTTTACAAATTTCTTCTCTTGGAATACCAAAATTTTCACAAGCAAATGCAATTTCACTTGTAGAGTCTACATTAAAAAATTGAGTTCTTGGATTTTGAAATACTGATCCTACATACCTGCTTAATTCATCAATCGGATTTGTAGAAACTTTATACCCCTGTACTGTAACTTCTCCTTTCAAAGTTCCCGTATAATATCCGGGAATAAGTCCGTTAATCAATCTACTTACAGTAGTTTTCCCACAGCCAGATTCTCCACAAAATACAACTACCTCTCCATCATTGATCTTTAAGTCAACATTATAAATTCCGGCACTTCTATCTCCATTATCATAAGTAAATGACACGTCTTTAAATTCAATCAATGCTATCCCCTCCTATAAAAAAATAGTCCTGTAAAGGCAATTGAAAAGAGTAAAATGAGCAAATCATATATAGTAAACTTTACTTTTACTACAGTAGTTCTCTTTTTCAAAGCTCCCAATCCTCTACTTATTGCCGCCGCCGACAATTCATCACCTATTTTTGCAATAGAAACGATTAAAGGTATTGTTACATATTCCAAGTATAAGCTTGGATTTTTCCACGCCTTTTTATTTTTAAAACTAATTCCTCTCATTTTCATAGCAGTCTTAATAGAGTTGTGTTCTTCTTTCAAAGTTGGAATAAACCTGAATGCAACTGCTGTTGGAATAATAAATGCATTGGGAATTTTCCACTTTACCATGGCTGCTATAAACTCGCTCGTTTTTGTGGACATTACAACATAATATCCCAACATGAAAATTGGAAATAGTCTTAAAATTAAGGCATTCAACAATACTGAAATTGTATTTATGAGTGTAGGCAATGTGTACATATCTTTCGTAAAGTGTGCCATAATAGCCAAGGTAAATAGCCCTCCATAAATGAAAGCTATCTTAACTTGTTTATTAGATAATAATAATGCTATTGCCACAATGGCGGATATAAGGCTAACTAAAATATCCTTATATCCGACAGACATTATGGTTGTTATAAATATCATAAATAAAATTTTAGTACGAGGATCTAAGAAAAAGCCCTTTGGTTTATTCGGTTCGTATACCTCATACTCTTCCATTAAATGATACCCGCTCTCTCAAAGTGTTTCTTAAGCATTTTCCTCCCTAAATTTGCACCAATAACTGAGCCGATAAAAATAATTCCAAATGCAGCAATCCCCATCCAAGAAGGCATATATTTTGCGAGTGCAAGTGCATATTGTTCTCCCATTTGTTGCTTAACACCTTCCATATAGGTATCTGCCATTACCCACATTGGCATTTGACAACCTATCATTCCACAAGAAAATAGCCAAAATCCAATAACATTCTTTTTAAAACTCTTAAAACCACCTGATTTCATAACCAGATCACTGATAATTCCAAATGGAATATATCCCACTAACGCTAACCATGTATAGCCCATAAAATACCAAAACACACCAATAATAATTGACATAATCGTAACCATGCCAAATTTTTCTATTTTGGTTAAAAACAACATAAATGGAATTCCTGTGACTATAGGAATGAGAAGATAGATAGCTGGGTATAAGATAGGAATTGCATTCATCATCCCTACTACAAAAAACAGAACTAAATAAATAGCTGTATAAATTCCTACATTGATTAGATCTTTAGCTGACAATCCTTTTTTCATTTTTTTTAATCCTCCTTAAATTAAAATAATATAAATCTACATGAGCTATATTTGAATAATTCTCATATAAATCATTTTCACTCATGACAATTTCCAATTAACTGCCTTTTGTCGTGCCTCAACAAAATTTTTATAGATACCTTCTGCTTGAATTAGCTCTTCATGTGTGCCTTTTTGATTTATTTTTCCATTTGCTAAAACAAGTATTTGGTTTGCATTTTTTATTGTCTTTAGTCTGTGTGCTATCATTATTACTGTTTTATTTCTTGTGAGTTCCTCCATAGCAACCTGCAATTTATCCTCATTTTCAGGGTCTACATTTGCAGTAGCTTCATCGAAAATAATAATAGGTGCATTCTTTATCATTGCTCTTGCAATTGATATTCTTTGTCTTTCTCCACCAGATAAACTTGCACCTCCCTCTCCTATAACTGTTTCATATTGTTCAGGAAGCTTCATAATAAATTCATGACAACACGCTTTCTTTGCAGCTTCTATAACTTCCTCATGTGTAGCATCTGGCTTAGCAAACTTTATATTGTTCTCAATAGTGTCTTGAAATAAATAAACATTTTGAAAAACCATACTAATTTGTCTCATTAATGACTCCAATGAATATTCTTTAATATTATGTTTACCTATGCTGATTTCTCCTTTCTCTACATCCCAAAATCTCGCTATCAAATTGCAAAATGTAGTTTTTCCAGCTCCTGAAGGTCCAACTATAGCTGTCATTTGGTTTTGTGGTATCTTGACAGAAATATCATCAAGGATTTTTTTGCCTGAATAAGAAAACTCTACATTATCAAAAGAAATATCGAAAGTAGTAGGCTTTATGTCTTTTCCATCAATATCCATCTGTGGAAATTTCTCTAACTTCTTTGTTTGCTCAATAGATCCACTAACAACTCTGAGAGAAGTTGTTGCACTTCCTGCCAATTTTATTTGAGAAAAAGCAAGAAAAGAAATTATAATCGTCATAACTGTATTTAAGAATGAGAGTTCTCCATTGATATAAAAGAAAATACCTGCACCTATTATCAAAATGCTAAACAAATCCAAAAGAATATTTTGCAAAATCGTATAAGGTGTAAACAGTTTTTCACAATCAAGATTTATTTTTCTACTATTTTCAATAGCACCTCTGACTTTTTCATCTCCTTTCCCTGTTAAATTGAAGGATTTTATAACAGACATTCCTCCAATTTGTTCTAAAATGGCATCAACTAATTTAGCAGATGCTTTTTGTCTTTTAGGAAGAACACTCCTTGATTTGCTTTCCATTTTTGAGAGAACAAATAAGTACAATAGGCATCCAATTGCAACAATAAAACCTATTCTCCACTCAAATGCTAAAATCATTATTGTAAATATTATCGTGTTTATAAAACCTGATAATGTATTTACCATAACCATTGCTGCGGTATTTTCTACATCTTCTAAAACAGTTGTAGAAATTCCAACCACTTCACCAATATTGTTTTCATTGAAAAATCCCATAGGTATTTTTTTTAACATTTCACCTATTGCTACTCTTTTATTTGCCACCATGAAATAACTTGCATGGCATTGCTGTAATTGTGAAAAATAATTTGTAACACTTCTTCCGATTATGCTAATAACAAGAAGTATTAATGCGATCCACGCGGGCATCATGCTCATGTCTTTTTGGACAATTGCTTTCACTATAAAATAAATAGCACTGATTTGAAGCATATGAAAAATCGCAAACAAAAAACTTACCCATATAGAGTGATATACATTTTTCTTTTCATCACCTGAGAAATCTAAAATCTTTTTTAAAGCACTTAACATTTCATCCCACCATCCTTTGTTCCTATATGAGCGTTCCACATATTTCGGTATAATTCACAACCTTTTAATAATTCATCATGCTTACCGTATGAAACAAGTTTTCCATTCTCAATTAAGAATATTTGTTCTGCATCTGTTATAGTTGATAACCTATGAGCAATAATAATCACCGTTTTATCTTTTATAAGCTTTGATAAAGCTTGCTTTATAATCACTTCATTTTCAGGATCTATATATGAAGTAGCTTCATCAAGTATTACAATAGGTGCATTTTTGAGCATTGCTCTTGCTATAGATATTCTTTGCCTTTCTCCACCAGAAACATGGCTACCACTACTTCCGACAACCGTATCGTAACCATGTTCCATTTTCATAATAAAATCATGACAACCCGATTTCTTAGCAATGTCTTCTACTTCTTTATCACTGGCACTTGGATTACCCATTCGGATATTTTCCCTAATACTTTCGTTGAACAAAAAATTATCCTGCGAAACAAAGGCTGTTAAACTATATAATTGCTTTAATGGAATTTCATTAAGATTGTATCCACCAATATTTATATTTCCTTCCGTAATATCCCAATATCCAGCTATTAATTTTGCTAAAGTTGACTTGCCACTTCCACTTGGTCCAACAAAAGCCACTGTTGTTCCTTCTTTTATGTTTAGGGATATTCCATGAAGAATTTCTTTTTCTTCTTCATATCCAAACTTTACATTTTGTAAATCAATATTATATTGCTGGATAGTTACTTCTCTATCAGAATGCTTTTGTTCTTTTCCTTCTAAAATTAAGTTAATAGAATTAGCAATAGTTCCTATCTTAGCAAGACCATCAACAAAATTGATTGTTTCAAGTAAAGGTCCTGCAATACCTAAAGATAGAATAATTACAGATATAAATACTTCTGCACTTAAACTGCCGCTAATGTAGAAATACCAACCAAATGGAAGCACTGTTATCATTGTAGTAGGAGATATATTTTTAGATAAAGATACAGGTAACTGACAGCTCTTCATCCATTCATAAAAGTATCTTGCATTTGCAATGACTTTATCTTTGTACTTTGCGTACGATCTCTTGTCTTGATTAAATGTTTTTATCACTTCTATTCCATTGACATACTCAATAATTGCAGAATTCATTTCTCGATTTACCTTTACAGATCCTTCATATTGAACAGCATAATTTTTCATTACGAGTCCCATAAAAAGCATTCCCACAGGAATGGATACTAATGATAAAAGAGCCATTCTCCAATCAAGAAATAATAAGTAAATAAATATACTCAAAGAACCTAAGAGATTCGATGTCATTTCAGGCAACAGGTGAGCGAGCGGTTTCTCCATACTTTCAACCTGATCCACTATAATCTGCTTAAAGTTTCCGCTTGGAACAGAGATTATTTCCCCTAATGGCATCTTTGGGAGTTTTTCAAGCATTCTTAAACGAACATCTTTCAGTACACTAAAAGTTGCTTTATGAGATACAGATAAAGCCATAGAGTATAAAAATGATTTTAAGATGTAGGATGACAATCCTATTCCTAACCATAAGGAATAAATTTTAAAATCCTCATTTCCCTTTAACAATTCAACTAAAATACGACTTGCCGCAATATATGGAACAATCCCTGCAATAACACCGATACTCGCTATAAATACAGATGTTTTTAACTTTGAATGTTCCTTTTTTGCAAGCTCCCACAATATAGTAGCAGGACTTTTTTGTTTCATAATCAACACCTCCAAATGAAATAACTTAATTAGCTAACTTAGTTATCTTTATTTTAAAAAATATAAGGGCGTTTAATACCCTTTCCCTTATATTTAAAAACATCGCAATTTCTCCCATCCATCATAAAAAAACTTCGAAACTATTCTTGTGTTTAACTTTACTTCTTCTTCTGTTTGAGAATGTATTATAATTTCACACAATGCATTAATATAAGCATGGTTTAACAAATGCATTGCATCTTTAGGGACTTCTGATTTTATATTCTTTTTCTTTGAAATAATCTGAAACGCTTTATGTCTGTTTATATCTTCCTTTTCCACAAGAAGCTCTATAAAATTATCATATTTCGTACCATATGATTTATATATTAAAAGATTAAATAAATCTTTTTTGCTAAACATATATAATGCAGATTCAATTGACCCTTCAATGTTAATTTTTGATAAATCTTCTCCACAATTTTTTTCTATGTTTTGAAAAGATTCCTCTTCAAACTTGTTATAAAAACCCAAAAGTTCTTTTGCCAATGGATCAACCAAAGCAACAAATAAATCTTCTTTATCTTCAAAATGGCGATAAAAGGCTCCCGTAGTAACTCCGGCATCTTTACAAATTTTTCTTAAATTAGCTCGTTCATATCCATCGTTCAAAAAATTCGCTTTACCACTATCTATGATTTTTTTATGTGTAAGCTCATATCCACTCAAATCTGCCACTACTCTGCCTCCTTTCTCTTTGCTGATCAATTTACTATCTCATTCCGATAACTTAGTTATCATTTTACTATTTTCGCTTATATTTGTCAAGTATTTTCTGGAACTTTAATAAAAAATATGGTAAAATAAATGCAAATAGTTTTATACACGCTTAATGCTTGCTCCATAATTTACACTTTTGTAGCAAGCACAGTAAGTGTACGGACACTTACGAAAAAATTGGTGAAGCAGCCCTTTGGGATCTGCTTCTTTTTTTATCAATTTTTAACTTGTTATAATCAAAATGCCTACTATAAAAAAGCGCCGATAATAGTTCTATAGTCACATCCCATAAAAATTGTTTTTGACAATAGCACTGTTGTTATGCCAATCAAAAAAATTGTTCTATTACTACAGCCTATGCTTTTCCAATAGTCAAGACCTATATCAGAACACAGAAAAAGGAATTTCAATAAATTATTCATTTACACTAAACCCCTTTATTTCAAACCTTTTATATGGCTTTAATCATTTATTATTGACAGTCGAACAATAGTCTTAACATGAAATTTTAAGCTATTTTGAAAATTATATATTCCTAACAAAATCCATCAAATTTATAAGATTTATAACATTTCTATCGTTTCAATCAAGTTATTTTTAACTAGGATATTTATTAACAGCTCTATAATTAATTTTATTTTTTTATAATAGCCACTTGTTTTTTCCCATATACTTTTGAAGTAAATTTATTATATTCGCCTGATGATTCCCATTTTCCAGCAATAACTATAATCTTGTCTCTATTATTATATATTTCAGAGCGAATCTTTTTATAATTATCTTCATCTGAAAACGATAATATAAATGCATATTTTTTACTTTTTATAGGAGAGACTAAATAAACTTCTTTCTTATCATTATCGTATAATCTTCCGTCTACGGTCGCTTCAATTATCTTTTTTCCAAAACACCCTTTTGGATATCTATATTCGCTCCTGTCATCTAATATCATTGAACCTATTTCTTTACCTGCATATGTATTTCCAACAGGGAAACTTTTACACAATGAATATATTTGTCTTAATGTTCTTGGTGGATGAGCACTAGGTTCACCAGTTCCATGTGCAGAAGGAATATTTTTTTGTGATAATGATTTGGTGTTGCATAAAAGATTATTTATTGCATCTTCATAAACAAATTGGGATTCATCATAGTCATTCGAATCAAACTCTGTACTCCTATTCCCAAACGGACAATTCTTAATATGTTTAAAATTCGGTTTTGTCGCTCTAAAATAGGCACTTTTACTCCCATCAACTGCACAAATATATAATTTTGCGTCGCACATATGATTAGGACAAAAAAACGCAGTGTCCCTATCTTCTTCTATAGCTTTATCAGAATAAATTATATTTTTTCTATCTTTATCTCTGTACGCATATTTAGCCATATCCTTACCTCCCAGTTTATAAAAACATATTTTATGACAGTAGTTCTATTGTCTCCATACGCTAAAAAACCTCTTTGACAATAGTCCTGTTGTTACACCAAGCAAAAAAAGTAGTTCTATAGCCACAACCACCTATTTCCAGTGGTCAGAACTATTGCCAAATGCTCTAAAATCACAATCTAAACCAGCTGTCCAAACCTATGTATTTTTCTCTAAATCCTTTGATTTCAAGGCTTTTCTATACTTTTTCTTCTTACTTTCTTGACAGAAGAACTACCGTCTCCACATGAACTGTTCTCGGGAACTGATTAAAAACTTTTAATGTTTTTAGTTTATATCCGTTTTCTATTAGAATTTTTGCATCTCGTTTTTGAGTTTTTGGATTGCAAGAGATATAGACGATTGTTTTTGCTCCACAAGAAATTATTTTTTCCAAAGCTGTTTGGTTTATTCCGTCTCTTGGTGGGTCTACGACGATTACGTCAACTATTTCTTTTCTGTTTTCAATTTCTACTAATACGTCCCCTGCAATGAAGGTGCAATTTGTAAGTCCGTTTTCTTTTGCAGATTTGTTTGCACTTTCAACTGCCTCTTTTACTATTTCTATTCCATAAACTTCTTTCGCTTTTCTGGCTACGATTTGTCCGATTGTTCCAGTTCCTGAGTATAAGTCGAAAACTACTTTGTTTTCAATATCTCCACAAAGTTCAATCGCTTTTGAATAAAGGTTTATTGCTCCAAATACATTTGGTTGAAAAAACGAAAATGGTGTTACTTTAAATTCTAAATCAAATATTTTTTCTGTTATATAATCATCTCCAAAAATAATATTTACTTTTTCAGGCACCACTGCATCTGCAAGTGAATCATTTTCTGTATGAACAATAGATTTTATCTTTCCTTCAAGTTTCAAGTCTAAAAGCATATCTACAAAACTTTTTGAATCAAATTTACTTTGTGTTGTAGTTACGATATTTACCATTATTTCACCGGTTGTTAGAGCATAACGGATAATTAAATGTCTTAACAATCCCTCGTGATTTCTCTTTTTTACAAAGGGTAATTCTTTTTCTCTGGCAAAATCTACAATTGCATTTCTTATTACTTCAAAATCTCTATGTACTAAATTACATTCTTTTGTATCTACAACTTCATAAAATCTATTTTTCTTGTGCATTCCAAGCATAATCGGACTATCTTTATACATATCTGCAAAAGTATATTCCATTTTGTTTCTGTAAGCACTTTTTAAAGGACTTTCAAAAATTTCCACTTCTTCTGAATATATATCCTCAAAAAGCTCTTTAATCTGTCTTTGTTTTAAATTCAATTCATATTCATAAGAAACACTTTGATAGCTACAACCACCACATTCAAGGTAATTCGGACAAGTTTTATTTGTTTCAAGTTCGCTTTTTTCTAATGTTTCAAGAAGTTTTGCCTCCATGTGATTTGCTCTTTTTCTTCCAACAACGACAGAAACTTTTTGTCCTTCGATTCCACCTTTAAAATTTACTTTCTTATCTTCAAAAGTAAATTCAGACATATTTGGAAAATTTACTTTTTCAATTTTTCCCTCTATGATTTTCTTCTTTCTTCTCGCCATATACTTCCTTTCTATTAGAAGAAAAGAGTGAAATATATTCACTCTTTTCTTTAAAATTTTCTATTTGTTTCTTCCACAACATTTTTTATATTTTTTTCCACTTCCACAAGGACATGGGTCATTTCTTCCGATTTCTTTTCCTTTAACAAATGTAGTTTGTTCGTCAGGAACATTTGTTGAAATTTCCTTAACAGCTTGTTCTCTTTCAATTTCAGCTCCTGCAGGTTGGATATTGAAAAGTCCTCTTAAAACGTCAGCTCTGATTGATTCGTTCATTTCGTTGAACATTTCAAAGCCTTCAGCTCCATAAGCTCTAACAGGGTCTTGTTGTCCATAAGATCTTATGCCTATACCTTGTCTTAATTGGTCCATTGCATCAATATGGTCCATCCATTTTCTATCTACAACCATAAGCATAATAACTCTTTCAACTTCTCTCATTTGTTCTTCGCCAATCATTTTTTCTTTTTCGGCATAGAAATTTTCAGAAAGTGTTCTAATGTATACTTTGATTCTTTCTTTGTCAAGATTTTTAATTTCTTCCAAGTTTAAAAGTCCTGTTGGAAGATATTCATTTTCCAAAGCAAGTTTTAAACCGGCTAAATCAACTTTGTTGCCTTCTGAATATTGTTCAACTGTTTGGTCTATTAAATCTTTTAACATTTCTAAGATATTTTTACTCATATCTTCACCATCAAGAACTGCACGTCTTTCTTTATAAATAACATTTCTTTGAACATTCATAACGTCATCATATTTTAATACATTCTTTCTGATACCGAAGTTATTCGCCTCAACTCTTTCTTGAGAACGTTCAATAGCTCTTGTAACAGACCTAAATTCTAACACTTCATCAGGGTCATAATTTCTATTCATAGCAAATTTTTGAATAGCCTCTCCACCAAATAGACGCATTAAGTTATCTGTAAGTGAAACAAAGAATCTTGATTCTCCAGGGTCTCCTTGACGTCCTGAACGTCCTCTTAACTGATTGTCGATACGTCTTGATTCGTGTCTTTCAGTACCAATGATGAAAAGTCCACCAACTTCAAGAACTTTTTTAGCATTTTCATCTGTTTGTGCCTTATATTTTTCATATAATCTACTAAATACTTTTCTAGCCTCTAAAATTTCTTCATCATCTGTTTCCCAGAAAGCATCTAAATTATCTAAAACATATTGAGGTGTGCCGTTTTTCTTCATTTCATGTTTTGCCATAAAGTCCGGATTACCACCTAAAAGAATATCGGTACCACGACCTGCCATGTTTGTTGCGATAGTAACTTTTCCATAAATACCTGCTTGAGCAACTATTTCAGCTTCTCTTGCATGGAACTTCGCGTTCAATACATCATGTTCTATTCTTTTTTTCTTAAGCATTGCACTTAACAATTCTGAAATTTCGATTGAAATCGTACCAACAAGCACAGGTTGTCCGGTTGCATGAATTCTTTCAATTTCTTCAACAATAGCTTTAAATTTAGCCTCTTCTGTTAAATAAACTCTATCATGATGATCTTTTCTTATAACCGGTTTATTTGTTGGAATTTCAATAACGTCCATATGATAAATTTCGTTAAATTCATTTTCTTCTGTCTTTGCAGTTCCTGTCATACCGGAAAGTTTATCATACATTCTGAAATAATTTTGATATGTTATTGTTGCAAGAGTCTTAGATTCAGATTTAATTTCAACACCTTCTTTAGCTTCAATGGCTTGGTGTAAACCCTCACTATATCTTCTACCTTCCATAATACGTCCGGTAAATTCATCAACAATTAAAATCTCACCGTCTTCGCTAACAACATAGTCAACATCTCTTTGCATTGTATTATTAGCTTTTAACGCTTGGTTGATATGATGTGCAACTTCCATATTAACAGGATCAGAAAGATTTACAAGCCCGAAAAAGTCTTCAGCTTTCCCAGTACCTATTTCAGTTAAGTTTGCAGTCTTATGTTTTTCATTAACTACAAAATCAACAGTTTCTTCTCTAAGCTCTCTATTGTAAAAATCTTCATTTTCTTCACTTGGGTCTGCAATTCTACCTTTTAAACTCTTTACAAATCTATCTGCAAGAGCATATAAGTCAGTTGATTGGTCGCCTTCTCCTGATATAATAAGTGGAGTTCTAGCCTCGTCAATTAAGATAGAGTCAACCTCATCTACGATGGCAAAGTTAAGTCCTCTTTGAACAAGTTCTTCTTTATAAACAACCATATTATCTCTAAGGTAGTCGAAACCAAATTCTGAGTTTGTTCCATAAGTTATATCACAATTATAGTTTTCACGTCTTTCATCATTTGTAAGACCATGTAAAATACAACCTACCTTTAAGCCTAAAAATTCGTGAACTTTACCCATCCACTCCTTATCTCTCTTTGCAAGGTAGTCGTTAACTGTTACGATATGAACACCTTTACCTGTAAGTGCATTCAAATATGATGGTAAAGTTGCAACTAAAGTTTTACCTTCACCTGTTTTCATTTCTGCAATTCTTCCTTCATGAAGAACAATACCACCGATTAATTGTACTCTATAATGTTTCATTCCTAAAACTCTGTACGCAGCCTCCCTAACTGTCGCAAAAGCCTCAGGTAAAATATCGTCTAAAGTTTCACCATTTGCTAATCTAGTTTTAAATATCTCAGTATTATTTCTAAGTTCCTCATCTGTTAATTTTGAATATTTTTCATCGTAAGACATTATTTTATCTACGATTGGATTTATTTTTTTAACTCTTTTTACAGAAGAATTAAAAAAATCGCTAAAAAATCCCATAACTCACCTCTATTAAAATATATATTTTCTCACGATTAATATTTTACCACAAATACACAAAATTTACAAATTTTCACAATAAATTTTTACAACCATAAAATATTTGAATATAAGTTTAAAAATCTCATTCTTTATTTCTTAAGAAAACAAAAAACTATTGACTTTATAAATAAATTTTTATACAATTAAGTTGTATTCGTGTAATACCAATAGTAGCCTATTTTTTAGGCAGAGTAGGAAACTTGCATTAAGTGTTACAAGATGGGATGTTGCTTGTAAACGAAGGGATTTTCTCGTGGTTAGTTTTCGCATCCACTGTTGGCATTGATTTTTGAAAGGAGAAAAATGAAAAAGAATAGGTTTACTACAACACAATTAGCTATTGCAGGCTTAATGATAGCTATAACAGTTATTTTGTCTTATCAAAATATTTATTTATTCCCACCTAGAAGTGGAAGAATAACACTTAGATTTATCCCAATGATATTTTCAAGTATATTATTAGGACCAACAATAGGAACCATAGTTGGTGGAGCATCTGACCCACTAATTTATTTCTTAACTTTAGGTTCTCCCGGAATGTACTTTCCAGGCTATATGCTTACAAATATGGTTATGGGATTTTTCCCGGGACTTATAATTAGAAAAGATACTAATAGAGATAACAAATTATTTTTAACTTTAAGAGTTGCTCTTATATCAATTACTTCTTTTTTAGTTACAATCTTTTTAGACAGCTTCTGGCTTTCTATAACAAGAGGCAAAGGCTTTTGGTACTATGTAATTTCAAGAAGTGTACCAAATTTAATTCAAATGGGTATTACATTTGTTGCAATTTTAGTTTTGGTTATAAGAATCAAAAAAACATACAGATAAAATTTTTAAAAATTAATAAATAAAAATCACATACACGAATCAAAACTGGCTACATTGTAGTCAGTTTTTTAGTGTATCATTCAAATTTTTGTTTACTACTACATAGTAATTTGTATATTGTCTTTAATTCTTTTATCTGTTATAATTATTTTAATGAGTTTTAAGGAGGGAGTTATGAGAATTAATGTAAATTCTGAAATCGGAAAATTAAAATCCGTTTTGCTACACAGACCTCATAAAGAACTTTTAAATTTAACACCTTATTTACTTGATGAACTTCTTTTTGATGAAATTCCATTTTTGGATAATGCACAAAAAGAACATGATATGTTTGCAAACATTTTTAGACAAAATGGTTGTGAAGTTTTCTATCTTGAAGATTTGTGTGCTGAAAGTCTTTATGATGACGGTATTAGAACTGCTTTTATTGAAGAATTTTTAGATAATGCAGATGTAGCCGTAGAAAATGAAAAAAGAATTTTAAGAGAATATTTATTTTCTATCAAAGATAACAAAGAGTTAGTTTTAAAAATGATGGAAGGTATTAGAAAGAATGAAGTTGATTTGAGAGAGCCTTCAACTTTGAGCGAACTTGTTTCAAAGAATGATTTCTTCATTTCAAAACCACTTCCTAATTTATATTTCACAAGAGACCCTTTTGCATTTATTAAAAATGGGGTAAGTTTGCATACAATGTGGTCTGTTACAAGAAGAAGAGAAACTCTTTTTGGAAAATATATCTTTAATCATCACAAAGAATTTAAAGGTATTCACAAATGGTATGACAGAACAGATGTACCTTCAATCGAAGGTGGAGATATTTTAGTTTTATCTAAAGATGTAGTTGCTATCGGTATTTCTCAACGTTCAACTGCAATCGCTATTGAAACTATTGCAAAAAGACTTCTTGAAGATGAAAACGGCGTAAAAACTGTACTTGCAATGGTAATTCCAAACAATAGAGCTTTTATGCATTTAGATACTGTTTTAACTTCAGTTGATAGAGATTTATTCACTCTACACCCTGAAATTGAAAAAACACTAGAAATCTATTCATTAAAATTAGTTGATGGAAAAGTTAAAGTTGAGGCTGAATCAACTGATATAGAAGTTGTATTGAAAAAATATTTACATTTAGATAAAATCGACTTTATTCGTGAAGGAAAAGGTGGACTTTTAGACACACATAGAGAGCAATGGTCTGACGGATATAACACATTAGCTATCGCTCCAAGAGAGGCCATCGTTTATGATAGAAATACTATTACAAACGAACTTCTTGAAGAAAAAGGAGTAAAACTTCACAAGATAGATTCAGGAGAATTATCAAGAGGACGTGGTGGCCCAAGATGTATGAGTATGCCACTATTTAGAGAAGATTTAAAATAGTTTGAATTCAAAAAGGTGCATAAGCACCTTTTTGTTTTATATTATTTTATTTCAAATTTTTTAACAAGCTCAACAGAATTTTAATTTTCAATCCAAACAGTTTTAATCAAAATATATTTTCCACTTTTTATATTTTTAAAATAATGTTCCAAATTCATTTTAAATTTTCTCTTTTTGTTCGGCTCCAATTTTTGCGTAATTGCCTTTTCTTCAAGTTTCGGAATTAATTGTTCCCCATTTTTATACAATTTTATTTCATCTGTATATAATAAATTTTTATCTATTTCATTTACTATTTCAAATTCTATATTTTTACCATCTACATTAAAATTTTCAAATCTAATTTTATCCGTACTTTTAGTTTCGACAAATTCTGTTTCTACTTTGCTTTTATCCTCACTTTTTGAGCAAGATGAAAGCAACAGCAAGCCAATTAGTAACAAATACTTTCTTTTCATACAAACAGCTCCTTTATCATAGTATATCATAAAAATACAACATTTTACAAATATATTGTACGCTTTATTGAAAATGGAAAGATTTGTACTCTATTAGGACCATCAAGTTCTGGAAAATCTACTCTTTTAAATATTGTCAGTGGTATAGAAACTTTTGAAAAAGGCTCTATAACCATAAATGGTGAAGTTATGGAAAATATGAGCGAGAAAAAAATTCTAATTACAGAAGAAAGCATCTAGGCTATGTTTTTCAATCTTACAACTTAATTCCAAATCTAACCGCAAAAGAAAATATACCTATACAATCTTAACTTGACACATTTTCATTGTTTCTAAAGCATTATTATGGCTTTGTGGACTGACTCCGGCACAAGCCTTGCTGTCAACGATTAATTCAATTTCAGGAAAATGTCCCTTTATCATCATAACATTTGTAACTACACAAATATCCGTACAGATTCCAATAAATTCAACACTTTCAATTTTTTCTTTTTCGTTTATACTCTTTATGTATTCGACTAAATCAACTGAACCAAAACTTGGTTTTTCAAAAATTTTACAATTTTCTTTGTAAACTCCTTCTTTAATTTTCCAGCCATCAGTTCCCTTTATGCAATGTTTCAAAGGAAGATTTCTTCCCTCTTGAGTATGTAAATAATTTTCATCATGAGTATCCATTGTATAAACAACTTCTCCGTCAAAATTTTCAATCTTTTCCTTAACATAAGGAATAATTTTCATTGCCTCCTTAGTTCCAAGTCTTCCGTCAACAAAATCATTTTGAATATCAACAACAACTAAAATTTTCATAAGCTCTCCTTTAAAAGTTTTTTATAAAAAAATCTAAATATTTTAATCAAATATAGTATATACGTAAAATTTACTTTTGTCAAATTAAAAAAATCTATTTGATACAAAATCTTTATAATATTTCAAAAAGATTATACTCAATATACATTCATTGAAAAATTGTGAAATTGCAACACCAACCAATGATAAATTAAAAATTTGTGTTAAAAATAGCATTAAGCTCAAGCTAAATATATTTACAATAGCCGTTACTTTTAACAAAAACATATTTTTGTTTAGCCCTTGCAATGCACATTTGTAAATATATGAAAACGAACTAAATAAATTTGCAATTAAGAAAAAAATTAAAAATTTTGTTGCTATGCCTTGTACCAAAATATCATCTGTAATTAATTTAGGCAAATAATACCTAAATACAAAAAATATTATACTTCCGAAGACAAACAAAATTGTTGTAATTTTTACAGAAATTTTTGGATATTCCATTAAATTTTTTGTATTATTTTCCCCTGAACTTATACTTATCAAACTCAAAGTTGCAGAACCATAAATATGTTTAAACGTAAATAAAAACATAATTAAATTAGTTATTATTGAATATCCTGCAAACTCGTTACTTCCTATCCTAATGACAATCATATTAAAAATTATCACAAAAATAGTTCCATCAAAAATTTCTTGCACCATAATAGGAAAAGCTAATTTTAAATGATTTAATCCATTTGTAAAATAGTTCTTTATCAATTTAAAATTCAAATTTAATTTTCTTTTTAAAACAAAAATATAAATCAAAAGATTAACAAACATTGAAAAAACCGTACTAAATCCAACCATAGTTATTCCAAGTTTCAAAAATCCGAATTTACCAAGAACAAATAAATAGTCCAATCCTAAATTTAAAACAGATGAAATTGTTGATGCTATTAAAATCCATTTTGTCATATTGAAAATTCTAAAATATGCACCAAAAGTGAATAGACATAATTGTAACAAAACACAAAATGCCATTGGATATGAGAACAAAATTCCCTGTTGTAATGTTTCTCCTGTTAAGTTGTAAAATATTTTTAAAAAATAAGTTTTTCCAACTAACATAAAAATCAAAAATAATATTCCCATAAAAATATTTATTGTAAGTGATGAAAAAAATTCAAAATTCAATCCATTTTCATCGCTCTGTCCCAACTTTTCACCCAATTTAGTATTTATAACTATTGCAGTTGCTCCTAAAACTCCACTTATTGTATATAATGTTGAAGAAATTAAATTTACAGCGTTAAAAGAAGGAGTTGAAACCCTAGCTACAATAGCAACATCGGACAACTCCAAAACATAACTAAAAATAAAATTTATCATAAGCGGAAAAGCAAATTGATTTAATTTAGATCTCCTATTTTCCATTTCTAACCTTTTTTCTTTAAATCTATTTCAAAATCGCAAGTTTCATCTGAACATTTTAATGCGTGTTTGAATCTATTTTTAACTTCTACTAAGAATTTTCCACATTTTTCACATTTTTTATCGGCTATCGGTTTATCCCAAATTGCAAAATCACAGTTCGGATAATTTTCACAACCATAAAAAACTTTTCTCTTTTTAGAAATTTTTTCGATTATTCTTCCGCCACATTTTGGACATTTTACATTTGTGTCCTTAACTTCTTTCTTTATATAATTACAATCCGGAAAACCACTACAACCGATAAATTTACCAAATTTTGTTTTTTTAACAACTAAATTTTTTCCACACATTGGACATTTTTCATCAAGGACTTCATCTTGTATTTTGTAATTTTTAGAATCTTTTTCAGATTTTTTCAAAAATGTTTCAAAAAAAGCGTAAAACTCAGAAATAACTTTTTTCCAATCTTTTTTATTTTCAGCTATTTCATCAAGTTTTTCTTCCATTTCCATTGTGAATTTTTCGTTTATAATTCTTTCAAAGTTGGAAACCAAAAACTTATTTACATTTTTTCCTAAATCTGTTGGAATAATTTTTTTACTTTCAATCACAATATAAAATCTACTTGTCAAGCTGTTAATGATACTTGCATAGGTACTCGGCCTACCGATTCCATTTTCTTCAAGTTTTTTTACAAGACTTGCCTCTGTAAAGTTTGCAACCGGTTTTGTAAAATGTTGACTTTTTTCTATTTTTTCAGCATTAATCACATCTTTATTTTCAAGTTTTGGTAATATTTCATCTTTTACATCACTTGAAGTGTATATTTTTGAAAAGCCGTCAAATAAAGTATATCTTCCACTTAGTTTATAAATACAATTATTTGAATTTAAAACTATTTGTGTACTTTCATAACTTTCTGATTTCATTTGAGATGCAACAGTTCTCTCCCAAATCAATTTATAAAGTTTATATTGATTAGCAGTTAAATAGTTTTTAATCTTTTGTGGACTTCTAAAAATACTACTTGGTCTAACACCCTCGTGTGCATCTTGTGAATTTTTCTTCTTTAGATTGTATTCATTACCTTTGCCAGCATAATTTTTCCCATAATTTTCTGTAATGTACTCAAGAGCCTCTGCAACAATTTCTGATGAAATTCTGGTTGAGTCCGTTCTCATATATGAAATCAAACCGACAGAACCGTCTTTCCCTACATTTATCCCTTCATATAGTTGTTGAGCAATGCTCATAGTCATTGAACTTGAAAAGCCTAATTTTCTTCCTGCCTCTTGTTGTAATGTACTTGTTGTAAAAGGCGGTTGAGGTTTTCTTTCTTTCTTTGTCTTTTTAACATCTTCTACAACAAAATTGTCCTTATCAGTTTTTTCTACAACTTTCAAAGCCTCTTGTTCATTTTTAATTTCTTTTTTTACTATCTTATTATTTTCATATTCTCCATAATAAAGAGATTTGAATTCAATATTTTGAACATCATGTATTCCTTCAATTTTCCAAAATTCTTCAGGAATAAAGTTGTCAATTTCTTCTTGACGCTCACAAATAATTTTTAATGTTGCAGACTGAACACGTCCGGCAGAAAGTCCACTCTTTATTTTTTTCCAAAGAATTGGAGAAAGTTTATATCCCACAAGTCTGTCTAAAACTCTTCTGGCTTGTTGTGAATTTACTAAATTCATATCTATTTTTCTTGAATTTTTAATTGATTCTTTGATACTATTCTTAGTAATTTCGTGAAATTCTATTCTATTGTTGCTGTTTATATCAAGGCCTAAAAGATAAGCAATATGCCAAGAAATCGCCTCTCCCTCTCTATCGGGGTCGGTTGCAAGATAAATATTTTTTGAATTTTTATAAAGCTCTTTTAATTCTTTAATCTTGCTTGCCTTTCCTCTAACATTTATATATTCAGGCTGAAAATTATTTTCTATGTCTATTCCCAATTTACTTTTAGGTAAATCTCTAATATGTCCAACACTTGCTACAACTTTATAATTACTTCCAAGCATTTTACTAACAGTTTTAGCCTTTGTTGGAGATTCTACTATAACTAAATTTTTATACAAAACTAACTCCTTACACAACTTTACTCATTGCAATATGTTCTATTCCAACTTCAACAAAAACATCATCATTATACTTAGAATAACCCAACATTTCATAAAATGTCATCGCATGATATTGTGCTGAAAATTTTATAGTCTTTTTTTCATCATTATTTTTAGAATTTTTTACAGTTTCTTCCATATTTATAAATAAAAATTTACCAACACCTTTTCCTCTGCAAGACTTTTTAACACAAGCTCTTCCGAAACGAACGACATTTTTATTAAAGTCCATAATTCTTGCAGTCGCTAAAATCTCTCCATCTTCAAAAACTCCAACATGTAGAGTGTTATTTAAACTATCTTTTTCGTCAACTTCATATTCAAGAGGAACTTTTTGCTCGTCAACAAAAACCTCTTCTCTTAAAGCAAAAGCAAGTTTTAATTCTTCTTTTGTTTTTAAAATTCTAAATTCCATAAAAATCACTCCATAACAATGTTATTTCTAATAAACTTCTTATATACTATAAAATTTACATAATTTTGTCAATATATTTTAAAATTTTTCCATTTTGAGCATAGTCGATTATTTTTAAAATCATAGATTTGGACACTCTTTGCGTCAGACCTACTTTTATTCGCATGCGAATAAAGTTAGGGCTAGAAAAAATGTGCCAAATTTTGGCACATTAATATTAGTCTTCTATTATATAGCTACTCACAATTTCTCCGTAATAAGCAGTATGGTAATCTTTGTTTGCACCATAAAATTCTCCTGATACATTTTCAGGATAATTTTTTTCTTTTATTTCTATCGGAATAGCATTTTCATCTTGTTTTTGTTTATAAACAACTTTACATTCTAAAGTTAAAGGTAATTCTTTAATCGCCGGAACATTTACAACACTCGGCTCAACTAAAGTTAAATTTAAGTCTTTAATTTTATCCATATCTCTGCCTGATTTAGTTCCACAAACTCCAATAATATGTTTATCAAAATCTTTTAGAAAAATATTTACAGTAAATTCTCCATTTTCATCAAGCAATTTTTTAGTAAAACGACTCTCTCTTACAAATGTTGTAAAAATAGGTCTATTCCATTCAATTCCCAAAGTTCCCCAAGAAATTGACATTGTATTAACTTTTTCTCCTGACTTTGTTGTAATTAAAACCCCTTTTTCAACTGCGAACATTATTTCTTTTGCATAATCAAAAACATTAATTTCTCTTTTCATAATTTTCTCCTAAATTGCTATTGGAATATTTTTTATTTGTTCTCCACATTTATAATTTTCTATGATTACATCGTCTGAAGTGAAATCATAAAAACTTTTTACGTCAGGATTTAAAGTAACCTTTGGTGCTGGAAATTTTTCTCTTGTGATAAGTTCTTTTACGATAGGAATATGTCTATCGTAAATATGAGCATCGGCAATAACATGAACAAGCTCTCCAACTTCTAAATTACATTCTCTAGCAAGCATGTGAATTAGCATCGCATATTGACAAACATTCCAATTATTTGCAGCCAAAATGTCTTGACTTCTTTGATTTAAAATTCCATTTAATTTTTTACCTGTAACATTAAAAGTCATACTATATGCACAAGGATAAAGATTCATCTCAGACAAATCTTCGTGAACATAGATATTTGTAATTATTCTTCTACTATATGGATTATTTTTCAAATCATAAATAACTCTGTCAACTTGGTCGAACATACCCTCTTTATATTTATGCTTTACGCCAAGCTGATAGCCGTACGCCTTTCCAATACTTCCGTTTTCATCAGCCCATTCATCCCAAACATGACTCTTTAAATCCTTTATATTATTAGATTTTTTTTGCCATATCCAAAGCATTTCATCAGTACATAATTTTATGGCTGTCTTTCTAAGTGTAAGCGCCGGAAATTCCTCTGCTAAATCATATCTATTAACAACACCAAACTTTTTTATAGTGTATGCTTTAGTTCCGTCCTCCCAAACCGGACGAACTTTCTCTCCCTTTGTGTCAACACCGTTTTCAAGTATGTCTTTACACATTGAAATAAATATATCATCTGCTCTGCTCATATTATTTATTCTCCTAAAAATTTATTATTATTATAAGAATACCATTTATATTAAATTTTTGCAATCGTAAAGAACCCATATTGTAAAATTAAGTTAGCCAGTAAGAATAGAAAAAAACATCTCAAAGAGGTATAATAGTAATTGACAAA
>NZ_JACVDA010000006.1 GCF_016552165.1 Parvimonas parva
AGAATTATTAGAATTAAAGGAGAATTAATTCTCCTTTAATTCTAACATACAGGTTATGTTTTTTTATAATTTTTGGTCTCACATCATTTACAAATGTACACTTTAAAACAAAATTTTTATTAAAAATGTTGAAAAAAAAATTTTTTTATGTTATACTATTCCAGTAATTAAATTTGCCGGCGTGTCGGAACTGGCAGACGAGACAGACTCAAAATCTGTTATCCGCAAGGGTGTGTGGGTTCGAGTCCCACTGCCGGCACCATTTCAACTAACATTTTATGTTAGTTTTTTTACAAAAAAGGTATGTCGATTAAGACATACCTTTTAAATTACTCTACATTATTCATTTTTTCTCTACAAGTTTTTTCGATTAAATCTAATTTATCAACACTTTCTTGTTCTGTTTTTCCGATTGTATAAATATATAATTTAATCTTAGGTTCTGTTCCTGATGGTCTTAATGCATACCAAGAGCCGTCATTCAAATAATATTTCAAGCAATTTTGTTTTGGAAAATCTAAATATCCATCTTTAAAGTCAACTATTTCCTTTAAAGAAATTTCTTTCATTTCTTTAATCGGATTTTCTCTAAAGTCCTCCATCATTCTTCCAATTCTTGCTTGTCCTTCAATTCCTTCAAGTTCAAGAGAAATTTGTCTTTCATTATAATATCCAAACTCTTTGTAAATATCATTTAAAACTTCTAATAAACTCTTTCCTTGCTTTTTGTAATATCCTGCCATTTCGACAACCATCATTGATGCACCAACAGCGTCTTTATCCCTTACAAATGTTCCATAGCAGAAACCGATGCTTTCTTCATAACCAAAAACATAATTCTTTTCTTTAGTTATATCATATTCATTTGTCTTTCCACAAATATTTTTAAAGCCCGTTAATGTTTCAACTGTATCTATTCCATATTTTTTAGCTATCGCTCTTGATAAATCTCCGGTTACGATTGATTTTACTAAAACAGGATTTTCTGGCAAGTTTTTAAGTGCATATCTTTGTGAGAAAATGTAGTATGATAACAAAGCTCCTATTCTATTTCCGTTTAAAAATACATATTCTCCATTTTTATCTCTAACTTCAAGAGCGACTCTATCACAGTCGGGGTCAGTTGCAATTAAAATGTCAGCTCCTACTTCTTTGCCTAAATTTTCTGAATAAAGAAAAGCTTTAGGAACTTCAGGGTTTGGATAACCGACAGTTGTAAATTCAGGGTCAGGTAATTCTTGTTCCTTAACTACAAATACATTTTCAAAACCTCTTCTCTTTAAAACTTCTCTAACAGGTAAATTTCCAACACCGTTTAATGGAGTATAAACAACTTTAATATCCTTATCAACATTTTCGTCGTTTATAGTTAAATTTAAAACTTCTTTTTTATATTCTTCTTCAACTGATTCATCAATAAAACTTGCCATTCCACTTTTGATTGCCTCTTCAAAAGAAATTTGTTTAACATCTTCAAACTTTTCAATTTTTTCCATATGAGCAGAAATTTGATTTGCAATGTCGTCAAGAATTTGTGAGCCTTCTTTCCAGTATGCTTTATATCCGTTATATGCTTGTGGATTATGACTTGCAGTAACCATTACTCCTGCCATACAATTTAATTTTCTAATTGCATAAGAACACATCGGAGTCGGTCTTATTCCTTTATAAATATACGATTTAATTCCATTACCCGCCATTATTGAACAAGTAAGTTCAGCAAACTCTTTTGAGCCATATCTAACATCGTAGCTTATTGCAACTCCTCTTTCAATAGCTTCTTTTCCATGGTCAATAATTGTATTTGCAAGAGCTTGTCCTGCTTTTGAAACCATATACTTATTCATTCTGTTTGTTCCTGCACCAAGTTTACCACGAAGTCCGGCAGTTCCAAATTCTAAAACTTTATAAAATCTATCCTTAATTTCTTCTTCATTATCTTTTATTGAAAGTAAATCATTTTTTGTTTCTTCATCAAAAAAATCATTATTTAACCATTCTTCATAAACTTTTTTATAATCTATCATAATTCCCTCCTAAAATTTACATACTCTCAGTATATTTTACATCAATCAATATTTTTTTTCAACATATTTTTGATAAAAAAATACTACTCAAAAAAGTAGCATTTTTAAAACTATACAATTATACAAATTATAATAATTTGATCTATTTATTTTTATTATTTTTAAAACAATAATTAATAAATAAAGTAATAAGCCCAAATGGAAACCAAGATAAAATAACATCAACATAAAGAGCATTAACTGAAAGTAATGAATAAAAAAGTCCTTTTGTTTCTTTAAAATTATCCATAAAAATTTTACCATAATCTACTTTAAAATAAAAAACATTATGCAAGTATTCAGTATCAAACTTTCCATATCCAATATAATAAAAAATTTCAAAAAATATTATAAACGTCGCTATAAAAAAAACAAACGTTAAAATTGGTATTAAAAAATCTTTAAAAAAATTACTTTTTAAAAATTTATATTTGCCGTTATCTATTTTTTTCATCAAAAATTTACTTGCAAAAAATATAATAAACAAAATAAACAAACAAATTATAATATTATAAAATATAATTATTTCTTTATAATATTTAAAAGAATCCAAATACTTACTTATCTCATAAAAACTTAAAGACAACAAAAATATAGCCGTAATAATAATTTCAAAACCATTTGTTTTTTTTATCATCTAGTTGCCCCCTCTCATATAGATACAATATCCATTACTATCAAACTTAAACCATTCTGAATTAATCTCTCCCCATTGATCTGCATACGCACCATAATCTCCCGGTATATGATACATCAAGTAGAAAATTCATACCATTTCCCAACTTTTGACTATTTCGACTTTGCGTATATGTTTACACTACTTAATATTGAAAACAATAATCATAAAAATAAAATTTGTTTTTTCATAACATACATCCAAATAAATTTTTAATATAATATATTATATTATACTACACCCACATTATATTACTTTCCCATAAAAAATACAATCATTTTATTATATTTTTTTCTTATGGATAAATATTATATTTATTTAAAAATTATCATTTTAAATTTAAAGTTTTATTAATTTCACCATAGTTACTTCTGTTTGATTATAAAATTGAAACTATGATATAATTAAATTCACATTAATTCAGTATGAAAAATAATTTAATTTCACCATAGTTACATCAATTTGATTATAAAAAGGGAACTATGGTATAATTAATATGGTATAATTAATAAGTAAGTAATTAAACAAAATAAATATGAGGTGATTAAATGAGATTTGTTTCTTGGAATGTAAATGGGCTTAGAGCTTGTATTAAAAAAGGATTTTTAGATTATTTTAACGATATTAATGTAGATTTTTTCTGTTTACAAGAAATTAAAATGAGTGAAGGACAACTTGACCTTGAACTTGATGGATATGAAACTTTTTATAATTATGCACAAAGAAAGGGATATAGTGGAACTGCTATTTTCACTAAACACAAACCTTTAAGTGTAAAGTATGGAATGGGAATTGAAGAACACGACAACGAAGGCAGACTTATAACTTTAGAATATGATGATTTCTTTTTAGTAACTTGCTATACTCCAAATTCAAAGCAAGAACTTTTAAGACTTGATTACAGAATGGTTTGGGAAGATGCATTTAGAGAATATCTACATGAATTAAATAAAACTAAATCTGTAATTGTATGTGGCGACTTAAATGTTGCTCATAAGGAAATTGACCTTAAAAATCCAAAGACAAACAGAAAAAATGCCGGTTTCACAGATCAAGAAAGAGAAAAAATGTCTATTCTTTTAGATAGTGGCTTTACAGACACTTTTAGATTTTTCTATCCGGATAAAGAAAATGAATACAGTTGGTGGAGTTACTTCGGCAAATCAAGAGAAAGAAATACAGGTTGGAGAATCGACTATTTTCTAACTTCAAAAGATATGGATAACAGACTTGTAGATGCACAAATTCATCAAAGCATTTTAGGTAGCGATCATTGCCCTGTTTACTTAGAAATAAAATAAATTAAAAAAGGCTATTGCAAAACGCAATAGTCTTTTTCTATTCAACAATTTTTAATTTTATATTGTTTTTGTCTTCAACTTCAACATAATTATTTTCTTTTACATAATCAATCAAAACTTCAGCAATATCTCTTGTATCTTCTTTTAAAGTTTTAAGCTCAGGAAAAAAAGAAAAATTTCCACCACCTGTTGCTCTATAATTATTCAATACAAGTTTATATTTTTTGTCTAAAATTAACTCTTCTCCATCTACTTTTACATCTGTTACGAAATTTGTACCATTTTTTGAAATGTTCATTGTATATTCTATTCCGTCAAGCATGTCGTAATTATACATTTCTCTTTTAGGATATAAAAATTTAGGATTTATATCAATTTCATTATCTTTAACAATCCAGTATGTCGATAATTGTGTTAAATAGTCTAAAATATTTTGTCCACTCATTTCTTTTAGAACTAATGTATTTGGGAATGGATAATTTAAAATTATATCTCTATATCTTAATTTTTTACCAAAACCGGGCATTACTTCAAAAAGACAACAAGCAGAAATATCTGCACCCATAGTTTCTTTTTGAATTTTGTTTATAAAAGTTGTAATTGAATGTTTTTCAAGTTGTGCTTTTTTTATATCGGAAATATACATTTCTTTGTTACAACTTCCAATTTCAATATCTAACCATTTTTCCGTTTCATTTAAAATCTCTTTAAATTTTTCTTCCACTTCAGTATCTATTTCATATCCTGAAATGTCTTTTATATTTACAGAAATTTTATCGTCAAACACAATTTCCATACAAGTTGAACAACCGTCTGCACATTGTATTACGAGTGTATCTTTTATCTTACCTGTTAGAGTCCTATGTTGATGTCCTGTAACTAAAACATCTATTCCGGAAATTTTATCACAAATCTCATAGCCGACATTTTCTCCTGTCAAGTTTTCAGTAGGATTTCCACTTTCTAAATCTCTTTCAAAGCCCCCATGATAAAATACAACTACATAGTCAACCTTATCTCTAACATATTCAACAGAATTTTTTACAGTTTCAAAAACATTTAAAACCTCTAAATTTTCTAAATTTTTAGGATTTTCCCAATGGTCAATATAATCAGTCACAACTCCAATTAATGCAACTTTTTTATTATCTATTTCAACTATATCTGTTCTTCCAAGATTTTCATTTTTATATTTTACATTGCAAGTAATACATTTTGCATTATTTTCTTCAACATAATTATATAAAAATTCATTTCCATAATTAAAATCGTGATTTCCTATATTTATATAATCACATTTCAAATGGTTAAGAGCTTTTGCAACAATATTTTTTTTAACATTTGAATTAGCATAAGTTACTAGAGGAGTCCCTTGATTAATATCACCATTATCAACGTAAATTACTTTTCCTTTTTTTCTTTCTTCTTTTAAAAAGCTCGAAAATCTGGAAAGTCCTTTACTTGCAATA
The DNA here is from genome assembly GCF_016552165.1 of Parvimonas parva. Lineage (GTDB taxonomy): Bacteria > Bacillota > Clostridia > Tissierellales > Peptoniphilaceae > Parvimonas > Parvimonas parva. The sequence goes on from NZ_JACVDA010000006.1 coordinate 5,513, forward strand.
CTTGAGTTTACAAAGTTATATGCTAATAAATTTCCATGAACATCTGTTGTTGATAAAATTTTAAAAGCCATTAATATCCCCTCGCTAATTTTCTTCTAACTTTGTTTGAAAATACTTCTATAATTAAAACTAAAACTATAATTCCAACTAAAATAGATCCAACTTCATTCCAACGATAATTATTCATCGCAAATATAAGTGGCGCACCAATACCACCTGCTCCAACAAGACCAAGTACAGATGCATCTCTTAAATTCATATCAAATCTGTAAATTACAATTGAGATTAATTTTGAGTAAAGTTGTGGTAAAATTCCATATCTTATTTGCTCAATCTTTGTACAACCAATAGCTGAAAGTGATTCGATAATTCCAAAATCTAAGTCCTCTATAACATCAATATACAATTTAGTAACCATTCCGATAGATACAACAGACATTGTAAATACTCCGGCTAACGCCCCGGGACCTGTAACACCGATAAACATAAGACCATATATAAACGCAGGAACAGTTCTAACACACATTGTAAAAAATCTTCCAATTACAGCTACATATTTTGAAACAATTTTCTTTGCAGAAATAAACGCAAAAGGAATTGATATAATCGCACCGATTATTGTACCTAAAAATGCAATACACATTGTTTCAAAAAGTAAATAAATTACACCTTTATTATCAAGTCTAAAAAGAAATTCCATATCTGGATGCAAAATACCATTTATAATATTTTTTGCAATACTCATAGAGTCCTTAACATCATCACCCTTTTTGATAGACATTGCAGACCAAACTAAAAGTCCTAAAACAATCACAATAACTGCTATGATATAAGTATATGATTTTGGTTCTTTATTTAATTTTTCTTCTACTTTTAAATTCTTCATACCAATTACTCCAATCTTCCTCTAAAATGTTCACTTATAATTTCAATTACAAAAACAGTTACAAGTAATAAAAATACTATGGTACCAACTTTTGAATATTCTCTCCAGCCAAGTTTTTCATTTAAAATCATTCCAATACCACCTGCTCCAACATAACCTAAAATTGCAGCGTATCTTACATTTCCTTCAAAATTAAACAAAGCAGTAGAAATATATGAAGGTAATACAACTGGAAGTATCGCATATCTAAAAGCATAAAATTTTGTAAATCCCATTGATTCCATACATTCAAAAGCTCCCATATCAACAGTTTCTATTGATTCGTAAAGTAACTTTCCAACATAAGATAATGAGAAAATAAAAATTGCAACTGTTCCGGCAAAAGTTCCAAGTCCCCATATATAAGTTGCTATTAAAGCACAAACAAGTGAAGGTAAAGTTCTTAAAATACTTAAAAATAATTTAAAAAATCCATTTACAAACTTATTTTTTGTTATATTGCTAGATGCTAAAATAGCAATAGGAAGTGATACCAAAGCTCCTAAAAATGAGCCCATTAATGACATTTTTATAGTGTCAAAAAGAGGAGTTAAAACCTCTCCACTATAGCTAAAATCCGGTGGAATCATTCCTTTTAAAATATTAAAAAAGTTCCCAAAATTTTCAAAAACTTCAAAATTAAAACCTGTAACATTTATTGAAATATACATCAACAAAATTACAATAATTGTAATTAAAGGAGTTTTTGAACGAGGTCTAAAAACTACTTTTCCATTTCCCAGAGTAATTTTTTCTTTAGGAAATATCTTATCAAATATATTTTTCATATTATTCTCCAGCTAAAAATAAATCTTTTTGGTAAATTTTGTCTAAAATTTCTTTTGTAATATCACTTGATTTTCCGTCATAAACAATTCTACCTTTATTTATTCCAACAACTCTATCACAATATTTTAAAGCTAAATCAACATCATGAATGTTAATCAAAATAGTAATTTTATTTTCTTTATTAATTTTTCTAAAATCTTCCATAACTTGATTAGAAGTTACCGGGTCAAGAGCTGCAACCGGCTCATCTGCTAAAATAATTTGTGGATTTTGTCCTAAAGCTCTGGCAAGAGCAACTCTTTGTTGTTGTCCACCTGAAAGTTGATCAACTCTAACATAAGCCTTTTCTAACATATCAACTTTATCAAGAGCCTCTAAAGACTTCATCTTACATTCCTTTGGAAATATTCCAAAAAATTTTCTAAACCCTGTTAAATCAGGTACAAATGCAGTTAAAACATTTTTTATAACGGTTGTTCTTGTAACTAAATTAAAAGATTGAAAAATCATACCAATTTTTCTTCTAAATTTTCTAATTTCTGAACCACTTAATTTTTTTACATCGACATCATTTACAATTAATTCTCCTGACGTAATTTCATGCATCTTATTGACACATCTGATTAATGTAGATTTTCCTGAACCGGAAAGCCCTATAATCGCAACAAATTCCCCTTGTTCAATCTTTAAATCTACATCTACCAAACCCTTAGTTCCGTTAGGATAAACCTTGCTAACTTTTTTAAATTCTATCATAATTTTCTCCATATAATTTGTTAAAAAAGGGAGAGATTTCTCTCTCCCTAACTCTCACACAATTTAATTAATTCAACATTATTTTAATTTTTTTACAATTTCTTGAGCTTTAGCTTCATTATCATAATCAGCATCTTTTGCCGGTTGATAACCTTCATGACTATAAACAGCTATAACTTTTTTACCTTCTTCTGTTTTAGCAATTTCAATCAATGCTTTTTCTAAAGCTTTTTTAAATTCAGGCGTTACATTTTTAGATTTTTTAGAAACACTTACTGTATCATTATAGATAGCAGGTGTTACACCTATAAGATTTGTTTCATCCCAAATAGATGCTTTTCTTCCATAAGTTTCATTCCATTTCTTTTCTTGGTCAAGTCTGGCGTCAGCGTATGTACAAAGCACATCTACTTGTCCTGAAGCAAGTCTGGCGAATGCAGAACCATAAGAATCACTTAAAATTGCATTGTTTCCTAAATCTTTAATTGTCTTTCCGAAAGTTTCATTTAACCAAAGAGTTGGATAAATATAACCTGCAGGTGAAGTTGGATTCATAACACTCCATTTTAAATCTTTAACATCTTCCCATGCTAACTTTTCTCCGGCATTTACTTTCTTAGCGATAGCTTGACCTTTTTCAGATGGTCCGGCAATCATTAATGCTCTATAAGAAGTAACTTGATTATCAGTTTTCTTTGTTGGTTTTTGTTCATTCCAAACCTTAGCAGAATCGTCGTTTACTGAAAGCCCTTTTCTAGTAGCAGTCAAAAGAACTTCTGCCCCATCTCTATATAAAACATAAGTTCCGGCAGGAATAAATCCAATATCCAAAGTTCCGGCATTAAGTCCTTCCCCTACTGCCTCAAAACTTGTTCCAACTGTTATATCAACATTCTTAACGTCAAATCCTTCTTTTGATAATTGATCCTTCAATAATTTTTTTAAAGGTTCAGTTGCAGTAACTATCTCTGATGGTTCTCTTGAAGGTACAAAACCGATTGAAATCTTTTCAATAGCAGTTTTTCCATCAGAAGATTTTTTTGCTTCTTTTTTAGAGCCACAGCCCACAAGAAGTCCGGCACTTAAAACAAGTGCTAAAGATGAAATTAAAATTTTCTTAAATAGTTTCATAATTCCCCCTGTATATTAGTGAAATATAAATTGTATGATTTACCCTTATATTATATCATTTTGAACAAGTGTTTACAATTACAAATATGACTTTTATTCAACTTTTTTTTTGATATTTTTTTATTAAAAAATTTACAATTATACTTATACTATATAATAAATCGAAAAAATTTATAAAATTTAATAAACAAAAAGCGAGTAAAACAAACTCGCTTATATCATAACATCAATATTAATTAATAACTAAAAAACGCCACAAAGGCAAACAACCCAAACAAAATTACAATTTGCTTTTCTTAATTCTTTATAACATTCGTCAATTGTTGCCCCACTTGTATGTATATCGTCAACCAATAGAATATTTTTTCCGGTTAAATCCCCTTCGACTGAAAAAGAATTTTTCAAATTCATACTTCTTTCTTCTAGTGATAAAAAATGTTGTGATTTTGTATTTTTTACTTTGTGTAAATCATCAAACAATGGTATTTTTGAATATTTTGATATTTCTTCAGCCAAAAGCTTTGAATGATTATATCCTCTTAATTTTAATTTTTTCTTGCTTGACGGAACATAGGCAATGTAATCCATTTTTTCAAGCAAAGTTTTATCTAAGTTTTCAAACATCAACTTTCCAAAAGGTTTTTTAAGATAAACTCCATTTTCAAACTTAAATTCCTTTATTTTCTTTTTAATTATTCCAGAATAGTAAAATAAAATATCTTTTTTAAAAATTTCTTCTCCATAATCATTAAAAATCTCTTTGTCATATCTTCTAATTTCAGATATACATTCTTCACATAGATATGAGTTTTTAATCACATTTTCTTTACAGAAAAAGCAATAATCTTCATTATAAAAAAATGTTTTAAAAAATTTTCTAAGCATTACAACAATTCCTCTACAAGTCCAAAAAAGTGTTTAATTCTATTTTCTAAATTTGAATATCTACTGTTTATCGTATTGTTTTGAATCATATTGTTCATAACATTTTTATCTCCAACCAAAACAATATTTTCTTTAGCTCTAGTTATTGCAGTATATAATAAATTTCTGGTTTGAAGTAATCTATATCCGTCAAACATAGGAATGATTACAGCTTTAAACTCAGAACCTTGCGACTTATGTATAGTTATCGCATAGGCAAGTTCTAAATTATCCAAATCTTCCAAACTATATTCAATTTCTCTTTTATCGTCCATTTCAACCGTAACTTTTTTGCTAGATTTATCTATAAAAATTATATGTCCCATATCTCCGTTATAAACTCCAAAAGCCTCTTCTCCCTCAGAGTCCAAAAAAGAAAGATTATAATTGTTCTTAGTCTGCATAACTTTATCATTTACACGAAAAATTTTATTTCCAACCAAAAGCTCATCACTTGTTTCAGTTTTTGGATTTAAAATATCCTGTAATAACCTATTCAACTCCATAACTCCACAGATACCTTTTCTGCTTTGAGTTAAAATCTGAATATCTTTAGAAAAATTATAACCATAAGCCTTTGGAAGTCTTTTACTTATCAAATCCACAACTATATTTCTAGTTTGCATCGGACTTTCGGTTTTTAAAAAGAAAAAATCACTATTTTTTTCATTTAAAATCGGTTCTTGTCCGTTATTTATTTTATGTGCATTAACTATTATATTGCTATTTTCAGACTGTCTAAAAATATCAACTAACTTTGTATATTTTATTTTTTCTGAATTTATCAAATCCCTTAAAACATTACCCGCACCAACACTTGGCAACTGGTCAACATCTCCAACTATAATTAACTTTGTACTGTTCTTTATTCCTCTTAGAAGTTTTTCAAAAAGTACAATATCAACCATACTCATTTCGTCAATTATGATTAAATCCGTATCTAAAGGATTATCTTCGTTGTATTCAAAATGTCCAATATCATCATAACTACTTGGAATATATCCTAACATTCTGTGAATTGTTTTCGCCTCAAAACCTGTCGTTTCTTCAATTCTTTTAGACGCTCTTCCGGTAGGAGCGCAAAGAGATATATTATATCCATTATTCATAAATATTTTTGCTATTGTATTTATTATTGTAGTCTTTCCGGTACCGGGTCCTCCGGTTATTATTGTAACATTTTCTTCAAAACAAGATTTTATTGCATCAATTTGAATTTTTGATAGTTTTATGGATAAATCTTTTAAAGATTTTTTTATTTCACTATCAACATCAAATAAAATTTCCATATCTTCATTTAAAGCCGTTTTTGCAAGTTTACTTGCAACATAACTTTCCGAAACATAAAGATAATCTAAATAAATATTTGTTTCTTCAAAAGAATTATCAATAACAATATCAGAAGATAAGAGTAAGTTCATATAAACAGGCTCAATAAGGTCTGTTTCAACATTAATCAACTTAGACACTTCAAGAGTAAGTTTATCTTTCGGATAATAAACATGACCGAAATTAATAGCTTTTTGAGTTAAAACATAAAGTATCGCCGATTCAATTCTGTATGGACTATTTTTATCCAAATTGTTTTTCAAAGCAATCTCATCAGCTTTCAAAAATCCAATTCCCTTTACATTCTTAATCAGCTTATACGGATTTTCATTAATAATTTCTAAAGTATTTTCTCTAAAGATGCTATAAATTTTTTTGGATAAACTAAGGCTTATCCCAAGTCCACTAAGATGAAATAAAATATTTTTACTAAATCTTAATTCTTCAACGGATTTTTTTATTTTTTCGATACTTTTCTTTCCGATTCCTCTAACTTCAATCAATCTATCAGTTTCATCAAAGACAATATCCAAACTCTTCTTTCCAAATTCTTCAACTATAAATCTTGCATTCTTTGGACCAATCGTTGAAATAATACCACTAGCTAAATATCTTTCAATCTCAGCAACAGAGCTTGGAAGTTTCTTTTCGTAAGAAGACATATTTAATTGTTCGCCATATTTATTATCGTATGTAAATTCTCCCTCTATTTCTAAAGTTTCTCCAACGTTAATTGAATCAAAAATACCTACAATTTTCAATTCTCCATCAGTTGTATTCAAGTCAAAAACGGAATATCCATTTTCTTCATTTACATATCTAACCTTTATAACTTCTCCTGTTACTTTCATAACTTCTCCTGCATACAAATTTAGGAAACTACAAGTAGTTTCCTAAAAAAATTAATCTTCTATTCTTTCAATATTCGCACCCAAAGACTTCATTTTGCCAACAAAATCATTATATCCTCTATCTATATGATAGATATTTCCGATTGTTGTTGTACCATCTGCAACAAGTCCTGCTAACACTAAAGCAGCTCCTGCTCTTAAATCAGTTGCTTTCACTTCAGCACCAACAAGTTGTCTAACACCGGCAATTCTTGCCTCTTTACCACTTGTAGCAATGATTGCACCCATTTTATTAAGTTCTTCAACATGCATAAATCTATTTTCAAAAACTGTTTCTGTAACTTTTGCTTGGTCTTCACAAACACATAAATAAGCCATAAATTGTGCTTGAACATCTGTTGGAAAACCGGGATAAGGTAAAGTTTTTATATCTGTTCCTTTAATCTTATCAGCACCCTTTACAAAAATTGAATCTTCATCTTCATTTACAACAACATAAGCACCAGTTTCTTTAAGTTTTGCAATAACCGGTTTAATATGACTTGAAATACAATTTTGAACAACAACTTTTCCACCTGTAATTGCAGCAGCTATCATAAATGTAGAAGCTTCAATTCTATCAGGGATAATTGTATGAACAGTACCTTTTAACTTTTCAACTCCAACAATTCTAATCGTAGAAGTTCCGGCACCTGTAATCTTAGCTCCCATTTTATTTAAAAAGTTGCCTAAATCTACAATTTCAGGTTCTTTTGCTGCATTTTCAATTATAGTTTCGCCTTTAGCCAAAGTTGCAGCCATCATTATATTTTGAGTCGCACCAACTGAAGGAAAATCTAAATAAATAGTATCTCCATAAAGTTTTTCACATCTTGCTGAAATCTTATCAGGTTCTTCATCGATTAATGCTCCTAAAATTTTAAATCCTTTTAAGTGCAAGTCAATAGGACGTGAACCTATTGCACAGCCACCAGGTAAAAACGCCTCTGCTCTTCCAAATCTTGCAAGTAATGGACCCATAACTAAAAATGACGCTCTCATTTTTTCCATTAGATCTCTATCAGTTACAAATGAATTTATATGACTGGAATCTATTGAAACTCTATTTTCAGATAAAAATTCAACTTTTGCTCCCAAACTTTCTAAAACTTTTAAAATTATTTTTACATCTACCAAATTAGGAACATCTTCTAAAATTATCGGCTCAGTTCCCAATAATGACGCAGCTATAATAGGAAGTGCTGCATTCTTCGCTCCATCTATCTTAACAGTACCTTCTAAAGGTCCACTCTTTTTTACTAATATCTTAGGCAAACAAATCCCTCCAAAATATTTTTTTATTACAATTTCATTAATTAAATTATTTTCTAATATTTATATTACTGTAAATTTAATTATATCACATTTTTCAATTTAGAAAAATTTTTATAAGGTTAAATATGATGAAATTAAATTATCTTTTAATATCTACACTAGTGTAAATTTAATTATATCACATTTTCTGATTTTATGGTATATTTTCAAATTATTTATTGTTTTTCTTGGACTTATATCTTAATTGTGAATCTAATATCTTCTTTCTCATTCTTAAACTCTTAGGTGTAATTTCGATATATTCATCACTTTCGATAAATTCCAACATTTCTTCCAAACTCATAATTTTTGGAGGACTAAGTTTTAAAGCATCGTCTGATGCTGAAGACCTAATATTTGTTTGTTGTTTTTTCTTACAAACATTAACTTCAATATCAAGACCTTTTGCATTAGAACCTACAACCATTCCTTCATACACTTCTGCCTGTGGAGAAATAAATAATATTCCTCTTTCTTGTGCAGCATTTAATCCATAAGCAGTAGCAACACCTGTTTCAAAACAAATTAATGAGCCTACATTTCTCTTTGGAATTTCTCCTTTATATGGTTCATAAGCCTTAAACTCAGTATTTAAAGTTCCACTTCCTCTAGTATCAGTTAAAAATTCTGAACGGTATCCAATAAGACCTCTTGCAGGAATATTAAATATAAGTCTAGTATAACCTGCTTGTGATGGATTCATATCAATTAAGTCCGCTTTTCTTTGTCCTAATTTTTCTATGATTGAGCCTACAAACTCTTGGTCAACGTCAATTGTTACAGTTTCTATAGGCTCTAACAATTTACCATTTTCATCTTTTTTATATAATACTTCCGGTTTAGAAACTTGGAATTCATATCCCTCTCTTCTCATATTTTCGATTAAAACAGAAAGATGCAATTCACCTCTACCTGAAACTCTAAAACTATCTGTTGAATCTGTGTCTTCAACTCTTAAACTTACATCTGTTTCAAGTTCTTTATATAATCTTGCACGAATTTGCCTACTTGTAACAAATTTTCCTTCCTTACCTGCAAAAGGAGAATTATTTACTATAAAGTTCATTGCAAGAGTTGGTTCAGAAATCTTTACAAAAGGAACAGGAGTAACATCATCTAAAGAACACAAAGTATCTCCAATGCTAATTCCTTCAACGCCGGTTACGGCAATAATATTTCCTACTGATGAACTTTCAATTTCTTTTCTTGATAAATTTTCAAATTCATAAATCTTAGTTATCTTTATTTTTTTATTTACGCTACTGTCATTATAGTTTACAATAACTGCATCATCACCAAGTTTAACACTACCACTTTCAATTTTACCAATACCTATTCTACCAACATATTCGCTATAATCTGTTGTTGAAATAAGTAGTTTAAAAGGTGCATTTTCATCTCCCTTTGGAGCAGGAACATAATCCACGATAACATCTAAAAGAGTTTTCATATCCTCAGTTTTTTCGTTGAAATCCATAGTTGCATAACCGGCTCTTGCTGATGCAAAAACAAATGGACTTTCTAAATATTCCTCTGATGCCTCAAGTTGAATAAATAAATCTAAAACTTCATCAACAACTTCTTCACATCTAGCTTCAGGTCTATCAATTTTATTTATACAAATAATAGTTGGAAGTCCAAGTTCAAATGCCTTTCTCAAAACAAATTTTGTTTGTGGCATAGGCCCTTCAAAAGCATCAACAACAAGAACAACACCATTAGCCATTTTTAAAACACGTTCAACCTCTCCACCGAAGTCGGCATGTCCCGGAGTGTCAATTACATTTATCTTAACTCCCTTATAGTCAATAGCTGTATTCTTTGAAAGAATTGTAATTCCCCTTTCTCTTTCAATATCATTGGAGTCCATTACTCTCTCTTTAACATCTTGATTTTCTCTAAACGCACCACTACTCTTTAATAAACAGTCAACAAGAGTAGTCTTACCATGGTCAACGTGTGCAATAATTGCAACATTTCTTATATTTTCAATCTTTCTCATATATTTTCCTTTCTAAATTTAAAATTCAACGCATAACAATTAATTATAGCATATAAACATAAAAAAGTAAAATAAATTTAGTAATTTTTTACACAAAAAATAGCAATCCCTTTTGAACTGCTATTTTAAAACTTAAATCTTAAATTTTTATTCTAGTAAAATATTGCTCTTCATTTTCGCTAAATATATATGCTCCACAGTTTAGCTGAGTTTTTAAAGAGTAAGGATTATCCTTATTTACACTCATATAAATTTCGTCTTCTTCTATTTCATCTTTTATAAGCTCGATTACTAGTTTAAGTCCTCTAGTTGCATAGCCTTTATTTCTATATTTTTTTATAATTCCATAACCGATATGTCCTGCTCCATCTCTTAAAGAGTCATTAAGTTTTTTGCGTACTTTAAAAAGTCCTACAATTTCATCATTATCCCATAAAAAATAATAATTTTGTGGTACTCTATTAGGTTTTAAGTCAATTCCCTTAGATTGTTTTTCACAAGTTGGAATTACCTCATTTACAAATTCTTTAAATGAAACATTATAAAATTTATTCACGAACCCATTCTCATCTTCAGGAATTGAAGTCATTGCAATATATTCTTTCTTTGCATCTTCAATATTCATCTCTTTTAAAAATAACATATAATCACCTTTTATATAAGTCTTATATTTCTTTTAGTTTTAAAATTTCCTCATCTTTTATTTCTAAAATTTCTATTTTATTTTTTATTTCTTCGTATTCAAAATAACTTCCAACAAGTTCTTCAAAACTATTTTCTGCATTTATTTTGGCAATTTTTCCATTAACTATTTCAACATTATAATCTTTTTCTTCATTTAACACAAAATTACATTTTGGAGATTGTCCATATATCCACTCTTTTGTAGAATATTTTTCTTCTTTTATTCTATCAATATTTAAAATATCTTCTTCTGTCAATTCATAAATTTTAAAATCTTCTCTCATTTTTAAAATTTCATTTTTCAACTTTTCAATAAAATCTGAAATTTCATAATTCAAATTTGAAATATCTTTTAAATTTGCAACACTACTTCTAACAGACTTGGCAGAATTCGAAACAACTTGCTTGTGTTTTACATTCAAAGCTCCTCTTAAATCCTCTAAATTACTATTAAACAAAATACAACCATGGTGTAAAACTCTCTTCTTTCGCATAAACTGAGAATGTCCACAAATTTTATTTTCTCCAACTCTAAAATCATTTCTTGGAGAAACATAAGTATCTATATTCAAACTTAAAAGAGCATTATGCATCGGTTTTAAAAATTCTTTAAAATTTAGTTCTGTATCTCCGGTCGTATTTGTTATGTAGGTATAATTCAGATTTCCAAAATCGTGAACAACAGTTCCCCCTCCCGAAATTCTCCTTGCAATTTTTATTTTATTTTCAAAACAGTATTTCATATTTACTTCTTCAACTAAATTTTGATGCTTTCCAATAACAACGGAAGGCTCATTAATCCAAAGCATGAATATTTCATCTTCTTTAAATTTTTCAAAGATATATTCTTCCATTGCCAAGTTGAAATAGACATCTGTAATTTTATTTTTTATAAAAATCATATTTTCTCCTTAATTTCATAAATCATAAATAAACTTACAATTATTTTATCATATTCAATGAAAAAAGGATAGAATTTTTTTCTATCCTTTCAAAAATAAATTTCTATTTTCTTGGTAAATGAACGCTAACTCCTTCAACATCTGCGATTGCCTCGTAGATTGCCTCTGAGAATGTTGGGTGTCCGAATACCATTTTAATTGCCTCTTCAACTGTAATTTCTGATTGCATTAAAACTGAAACTTCGTTGATTAATTCACTTGCTCTAGGTCCAACGATATGTGCTCCTAAGATTTCTCCATATCTTGCATCTGAAATAATTTTAACCATTCCTGATGAATCTCCATGAGCTAATGCTCTTCCGTTTGCTCCATAGTTAAATTTACCAACTTTTACATCATATAATTTCTTAGCATCTTCTTCTGTTAATCCTACACTACCAATTTCAGGATATGTGTAAATCGCTCTTGGAATGATATTATTATTATATTTATCTGACTTTCCTTCAACGATTTCAGACGCTACAATATCTCCCATTTTAAATGCTGAATGTGCTAGAAGATTTATTCCATTTGAATCTCCCGGAGCATAAACATTCTTCATACTTGATTGCATTTTTTCATTTACAACAACATTTCCATTTGATAATTCAAGTTTTACATCTTTTAATGCAGTTAAGTCAGCCTCTCTTGTTGTAACTAAAACAAGTTCTGAACTTGAAATTTCTTCTGAGCCTGCTAATACTTTTTCTCCGGAAATTTCTGTAATTTCTTTCCCAAAAATAAATTTAACTCCGGCTTTTTCTAAAGATTTAATTAAAATTGAAGAAACTTCTTTATCTATAACTTCAATAGCAAAGTCTTTCTTTTCAACAACTGTTACCTTAGTACCGAATGAATTAAAGATTTGAGCCATTTCAACTCCAATATAATCTGCACCGATTATTGTTAAAGTTTTAGGAGCTTCTTTTAAGTCTAATGCCTCATCTGTATCTATAACATTTTTAGAGTCAGAGCCTTTAATATTTTTAACACATTTTGAACCACCGGCAAAAATGATTGAACCACAAACAAGTTCTTTTCCACTTTCTAAAGTTACATTTCCATTTGCATTTATATAAGCAGTTTCTTTAAACATTTCAACTGAATTGCTCTTTAATAAGAATTCAACTCCTGCAGTAAGTTTTTTAACGATTGAATTTTTAAATTTTAATGCCTTAGCTACATCAACAGTTGCATTATCATTTTCTAAAACAATTCCTCTTTTACTTGAGGCTTTAATTCTTTCTATATCTTCAACATTTTGTAAATATGTCTTTGTAGGGATACAACCTCTATTTAAGCAAGTACCACCAAACTTATTATTTTCAGCGATAGCAACCTTTGCTCCCTTTTGAGCAGATTTGATAGCTGAATAATAACCGGCAGGGCCTCCACCGATTACAACTACATCATATTCACCGTCTTTTAATTCTTTTTTAGTTTCTGTTTTAACCTCAACTTTTTCTTCTTTTGGAGTTTCTTTTACTTCTTCCTTAACTTCTTCTTTTACAGGTTCTGATGCACTTTCAGGAATTACATCTCCCTCATCACCGATATATGCAATAGTTGTTATAACCGGAACAATTTCTCCGTCTTGTTTTAAAATCTTTAATAAGGTTCCTGATGCCTCTGCCTCAATTTCCATATTAACTTTATCAGTCATTATTTCTAAAATTATTTCGCCAGCCTCAACCTTATCTCCTTCTTTTTTTAGCCACTTTACAATTTGGCCTTCTTCCATTTCACTACCAGCTTTTGGCATTATTATTTCTGTTAACATAATTTTCTCCTCACACTAAACTAAAATTGAAATAGGATTTTCTAAATAATTTTTCAAAGTATTTAAAAACTTTGCAGCCTCCATTCCATCAACAACTCTATGGTCAACCGTAATTGACAACTTCATAATAGGTCTTATAGCTATTTCTCCATTAAGCACAACCGGTTTATCAACAGTTGCACTAACACCTAAAATAGCACTATTTGGTTGATTGATGATTGGAGCAAATGAATCTATTCCAAACATTCCTAAATTACTAATAGTAAATGTACTATCTTCTAACTCTTCTGATTCTAATTTCATTTCAACAGCTTTTTTAGTTAAATCTTTCAATGAAATCATAAGTTCCCTTAAACTCATCTTTTCTGCATTCTTAACTACCGGAGTTAAAAGTCCGTTTTCAAGGCCAACAGCCATAGCAAGATTTACATATTTATAAAGTAAAATCTTAGTTCCGTCTTTTGACAAACTACAATTTACATAAGGGTGTTTCATTAAACTCTTAACAGTTGCTAAAGAAATTATATCTGTAATAGTAAGTTTGTATCCAGTTTCTTCTTTTAATTGCTCCATAATATTTGCTCTTAAGGCCTTAACTTCTGTCATATCAACTTCTATATTAGCAACAAAAACCGGAGCTGTGAAATAACTTTCACTCATTCTCTTAGCAACAGTTCTTCTCATCATTGACATTGGAACTTCTGTAATTTCGCCATAAGATTTTTGAACTTCTGTAACTTCAGGTTGTGGAACTTCTTCCTTAACTTCTTCTGCAACTACATTTTCATTTCTCAAGAAATCTAAAACATCGTCTTTTAAAATTTTTCCATTAACACCAGTTCCAACAACTTTTGATAAATCTATATTTTCAACTTCTGCAATTTTCTTTGCAAGAGATGAAACTCTAATAATTCCAAAATTTTTAAAATTTAAAACATCTTCTTTTTGTATTCTTCCCTTAGGACCTGTTCCCTTTAGTAATGATAAGTCGATATTATTTTGTTTAGATAAAAATCTTGCAACGGGAGTTGCTCTAAATTTTATATCAGACATAATTTCCTCCTATCTATTAACTGCTTTTCTAATCGCATTTTTTATATCTTCAACACTTGGAACAATAACTGCCTCCAAGTTTTTAGCAGAAGGAATATTTGTATCAGCACCTGCCACTCTATAAATTGGAGCATCTAAGTAATCAAAAGCATCACTTTCAGCAATTCTTGCAGAAATTTCTCCACCAAATCCACCAGTCTTGAATGAATCATGGCAAAGTACAAGTCTTCCCGTTTTCTTTACAGATTCAACAATTATTTCTTCATCTAAAGGTACTAAAGTAATAGGGTCAACAACCTCAACACTAATTCCTTCAGCTTTTAATTCTTCTGATGCTTGTAAAGCTCTTTCTAACATTCTTCCCCAAGAAACTAAAGTTACATCTTTCCCTTCAACTTTAACTTCACCTTTTCCAATCTCTACAATTTCTCCAACTTTAACTTCGCCTTTTCTTCCAAAAAGTGCTTTTGATTCGATAAAAATTACAGGATTGTTATCTCTAACAGATGCCTTTAAAATTCCATAAGCATCATTTACAGTTCCTGGTGCAACAACCTTTAAGCCAGGAATATGGCAGAACCATGATTCAAGAGCCTTACAATGTTGAGCAGCGGCTCCAGTACCTGAACCTGACGCACAACGATAAACAACCGGTAAACTAACTTCTCCACCTAACATATATCTCATTGGAGCAGCCTCATTTACTATTGCATCCATAGCGATTGTAACGAAGTCCATAAAAGTTAAATCAACGATAGGACGCATACCAACTGATGCAGCACCTGCAGCAGCGCCTGCGATAGCAGCCTCACTAATAGGACAATCTCTAACTCTTTCTTCTCCAAATTCTTCTAACATTCCAACAGTAGTTCCAAAGTCCCCACCGAAAATACCAACATCTTCTCCCATTAAAAACACATTTTCATCTCTACGCATTTCTTCAGACATTGCTTCTTTTATTGCCTCACGCAAAGTCATAATCTTTATTTCACTAGCCATAATCTTCTCCTATTTTAATAAATTTTAAGCATAATTATCTGTAAAAGCATCTTTTTCGTTAGCTAAAGGTGATTCCTTAGCAAAAGTTATTGCATCAGCAATAATTTTCTTTACATTTTCTTCCATATCGTCAAGTTCTTTTTCAGTTGCAATTTCATTTTCAATTAAATATTTTTTATATGCTACATTCGGATCTTTTTCTTTCCAAGCATCAACCTCTGCCTTATCTCTATACTTACCGGCATCTGATGCAGAGTGTCCAAACCATCTATAACTCTTTGATTCAACTAAAACAGGACCATTTCCCTCTCTTGCATATTCAATAGCCTCACTCATAGCGTCATAAACATCTAAAACATTATTTCCGTCTTCAACATAAATTGATTTTACTTTATAAGCCTCTGCTCTATCAACAACTCTTTTGGCAGTCATTGATCTTTGTTGAGACATTGAGATACCATAATTATTATTTATTACATAAAATATTAAAGGTAATTTCCAAATTGATGCCATATTTAAACATTCGTGGAAACTTCCCTCGTTAGTAGCACTTTCACCCATACAACAAACAACAACATTGCCTGTCTTTTTCATCTTTTGAGCAAGTGCAGCACCGGTACTTAAACCATGTCCACCACCAACGATACCATTACAACCCATATTATTTACTTCAAGATTATAAAGGTGCATACTACCTCCACGACCTTTACATTGTCCGGTAGCCTTTCCTAAAATTTCTGCCATCATTTTATTTATATCAATACCTTTTGAAATTGTTTGACCATGTCCTCTATGATTTGAATACATTAAATCTTCTTTTCTCATAGGATAAATAGCACCTACATTCGCAGCCTCTTCTCCAACAGAATAGTGTGTCATTCCATGAATAAAACCTCTTGAATATAATTTACTAAGCTCCATATCAAAATGTCTTATAAGTAACATTTTGTCATACATTTCCAAAAGTTCTTTTTTTGTTAAATTTTTTGAATTATTCACAATAAACCTCCAAATTAAATATCAAAATTAATTTCTATCAATTAATATTTTGTATCAATATTTTACCTCAATTTTTTCATAAATATCAAAACTTATTCAAGTTTTTAACAAAAAATTTTCAAGTATTCAATTATAGTGATTCAAATCACGATAAATTCAAAAATTTTTATTACATTTTTGTAATTATTTTATTTTTTTATCAAATTATGATAAAATATATCTATTAGATAAATTAATCAAGGAGAATGTTATGAAAAAATTTTTTAAATTATTTTTAATGTTAATGGCTCTTACATTAGTTGCCTGTTCAAATAATAAAAAAGAAAAAAAGGATGAAACTAAAACTTCAAACACAGAAATAACAACGGCAATAAAAAAGCAGGAATATAATCTTGACCCGAAACTTTCAAACAGTTTAAATAATGATGCTGTTGTTTCTCAACTTTTCGAAGGTCTTACAGAATATTCATCACATGGAAAAATTGCCTTAAATCAAGCTGAAAATATAGAAAAAAGTGAAGATTTTAAAAAATGGAAAATAACTTTAAGAAAAAATTTAAAATGGTCAGACGGTTCAGACATAACTGTCGAAGATTATGTTAAATCTTGGCTTAGCATTTTAAGTAGTGAAAATAAAAATCCAAATGCCTTTAAATTATTTTTTATAAAAGATGCAAAAACAATTTATGACGGAAAGGCAAAATTAAAAGAATTTAACGGAATTAAAATTTTAGATAAAAACACAATTGAAGTAAATATGGAATATCCAGTTAAAAACTTTGACGAAATACTTTCAAATGTTTTTATGTTCCCTACAAAAAAAGATACTAAAATTGAAAAAGAAAATCTTATAACTAACAGCGCTTTTAAAATCAAAAGCTATGGAGATGAAGAAATAGTTTTAGAAAAAAATGAAAATTACTGGGATAATGTAAATACGAAAGTAAAAAAAGTAACTTTAAAATTAGTCGAAAATGATATACTTGCTTATCAACTTTTTGATTTAAAACAGGTAGACTTTTTTGGACTTCCTTTTTACGAAATTCCTTATGAAAGACGTGCCGACTCAAGCAAAAAACCGGAATTTTTAAACTTTAAAACAAATATTTTTGAATTTTTAAGTTTAGATACAAAAAATGAAATTCTAAAAAATGAAACATTAAGAAAAGATTTAGAAACTGTAATAGATTCAAAATTTATTGCTGAATTTGTATTGTATAATAACTCAACACCTTTAATTGCAAAAGAACAATTACTTTCAGAAAAACTAGCAAAATTGAAAGAAGAAGTAGAAGGAATTATAAACTCTTCAAAATTACAAGAAAAAATAATAACATTAAAATATAATGGAACAAAATTATCTGAAAGAGTTTTAGCCTCTCTTTCAAAAGAGTGGATTGACAAATACAAAATAAAAGTTAGTATAAAAAATGAAGGAGAAAGTGCAGTTACTCATTCAACATTTAACATTGGAACAACTGATGAAACAGATATAAAATATTATATAAATCATTATTACCAAAATGATGATTTTTCAAAAATGTATGAATCAGTTGAGGACTTACAAAAAGAAAATTTCATTTTCCCACTATATAAACGTTCATTTTCCGTTTTAGTTCACAATAATATACAAGGACTTTATGTAAGCCCAAACGGAACATTACTGATAAAAAATTTATTAAAACAATAATTTTTACATTAAACAAACTTATACGTCATTTTGAGCAAAAAAGAACATAAGTGAATTGCTGTCAATATAGTCCTACTCCTTTATCCACAAATTTTTTCACATTATACATTTAAGTAAAAACATTGTATTTTTTATATTTGTGGGTTATAATATAGCTGATAAAAAAATAAAAAACAGGGGCTTGTTATGAAAAAAATTTTATTAATTTCAACCGGTGGAACAATCGCATCAATGCCAACTGATGAAGGTTTAACACCAAAAATCGACTCAAAAAAATTACTTGAATATTTAAACTTTACAACACTTGATTTTGAAGTTGAAACTATCAATTTATTAAATGTAGATTCAACTGATATGAGACCTGAACATTGGTTAAAGATAAAAGATGAAATAAAAAATAATTATGAAAAATATGACGGTTTTGTTATAACACATGGAACAGATACTATGGCTTATACAGCATCTGCCCTATCATATTTGATACAAAACAGTCAAAAACCTATCGTGTTGACCGGCGCACAAAAATCAATAGATATGCATATAACAGATGCAAAAAATAATCTGTTAAATAGTCTTTTATACGCATCAAAAAGCAAATCAAAAGGTGTAAGTATTGTTTTTGACGGAAAAGTAATTGCAGGAACCAGAGCAAGAAAAGAAAGAACAAAGAGCTTTGATGCATTCGCATCTGTAAACTTCCCCTTCTTAGCAATTATGCAAGACGAAAAGATTTACAGATATATAAACAATGAAGAAACAGAAAAAGAAGTAAAATTTTATGATTTTCTTAACACAAATGTATTTGTCTTAAAGCTAATACCTTCAATGACTGCAAAAATTTTACCTGAAATTTTTAAAAATTATGATGCAATAATAATTGAAAGTTTCGGTGTTGGTGGTATTCCAAAGACAATAGAAACCGAATTAAAAAAGTTAATTGTAGAGTATGACAACAAAAAGACTATCATAATGACAACACAAGTACCACAAGAAGGCTCCGACGTTGGTGTTTATGAGGTCGGAAAGAGAATAAGTTCAATCTCTTACCTTGAATCTCACAATATGACAACAGAGGCAACAGTTACAAAAATAATGTGGATACTTGGAAATTTTGAAAATAATTTTGAAACAGTAAAAAAACTATTCTACACAAAAATAAATAACGATATGATTTTTAACGAAATGTAAAAAGCAAAAGAACTCAAAGTAAACTTTGAGTTCTTTTTTCATAAATTTTATAGGTGAGTTGTGTATATTAAATAATTAAAATATTCCAAGTCCTGTAATAAATATTATGATTAATGCTACTGGTAATATATAAGCTATCGGTTTAAAGAATGCAGGAACTTTAATTCCATTTGCTCCGGCATTAACTTCTTCTCTGAAGTTATCAAATTTCCAAACGAATAATACATAAAGTATTAATGAGATTGCTCCAAGTGGCATCATAATATTTCCTGATAAGTAATCTGCAAAGTCAAATAAGTTCTTTCCTATAATCTTAACTCCACTCATTACATTTAATCCAAATATTGTAAATAATCCAACTACGAAGATAGATGCTAAAGCATAAACTGCGCCTTTTGCTCTTGATAGTTTTAACATATCTGAGAATGAAGAACTGATTGGTTCTAAGTATCCTAATGCACTTGATAATGCTGCGAAGAACATTAACAAGAAGAACATAAATCCAAATATTTGTCCAAATGGCATATGCATAAATACATTTGACATTGTAACGAATAATAAGTTTGAACCTGAGTCAGGTTTTAATCCTAATGCAAATACTGCAGGGAATGTTGCAAAACCAGCTATTAATGCAGCTAATGTATCAAAACCAACTACCATTAAACCATCTTCCGGAATGTTAGAGTCTTTTCTTAAATATGAACCATATACGAAAGCTCCACCACTTGCTATACCAACTGAGAAGAAACATTGTCCTAGTGCAGTAAGGAATGTTTGAGGTGTTACTTTTGAGAAGTCAACATTCAAATACCATTTGATACCTTCACCTGCTCCAGGTAAAGTTATTGACCTTATAACTACTATGATTAACATTATGAATAATGCCGGCATCATAAATTTACAAGCTTTTTCAAGTCCTGAGTTTAAGTTCTTAGCAGCAATTACTCCAATTATAATTGTACAAATTAATGTCCAAATTATAAGTTGTGTAGGATTTGCCATTAATGAATCAAAAGTAGCTGAGAATTCTTTTGCTGTAAACCCTTTCATACTTCCTGATAATATCTTAAACATATACGCCATTATCCAACCCATTATATTGATATAATAAGTTAATATGAAGAATGCACTTAAAACTCCTAACCAACCAAAACTTACCCATGGGCTACCTTTTTTAGTTAATTTTCTCATACCAACAATTGGACTTGCCATTGCTTTTCTACCTAATGTAACTTCCATATAGAATAGAGGAATACCTATAACTATACAGATTGCCAAATAAATCAATACAAATGCTCCACCACCGTTAGTTCCAACTAGATACGGAAATCTCCAAACGTTTCCAAGACCTATTGAAAATCCAGCCGCAGCCATTATGTAACCAAATCTACTGTTCCAACTACTTCTATTTTCTTCCATAAATTTATCCTCCTATAAATTTACAACATAAAAATTTAATCATAAATATCTTACTTTAATTAGTAAATATAACATTAAATTTTGGATTATTCCACTTGCAAATTTATTGCAAGTGGAATATTAATTTTTTTCAAATTATACAAAAAGCAATGTAAATTATTTTTTAAAAAAATGTTGCATCTTGTATATCAGTTGCTAAAGAGTCAACTGCTCTTTCAACTAAATCTCTTCTAACTGCATATTCTTTGTCTTTTTCTAAAGCTGCATTACCTACCGGGTAAGGAATTGCAACTGTTGGTACGATTCTATTAGCTCCAACAGATTTTGAAATTGTAACTATTGTAGCCATATGAACGATTGGAATACCATATCTTTCAATTTCTTTTACTATCGTTGCACCGCAACGTGTACAAGTACCTCAAGTAGAAGTTAAGATAACACCGTCAACTCCGGCTTCTTTTAATTCTTTACCAATTTCAACACCGAATTTTATAGAATTACCAACCGCTGTTCCTGTTCCTGTTGTAGTATAGAAATATTTATAAACTTTTCCAATCTTTCCTTCTTTTTCCATTTCTTTAAGAATATCAACAGGAGCAACTCTATCAGGCATTTCATTTGCATAAACAGGGTCATATCCACCATGGATTGTACAATAATCTTTTCCTAATTCACTTAATCCCGAAACATCATATTTGCCCCATTTTTGTGCAGATGCTGATTGAATCTTATCAGGGTTTCCTAATGGAACAATACCACCTGATGTAACAACTGCGATAGTTGCTTTTGATAAGTCAGCTATTGCCTTTGCAGGTTCAACTTTATCGAAAACTGGCATTGGAAGTTCTGTTTCAAATTCTTCTCCGTTTAATCTCTTCATCAACATTTCAGTTGCTCTAATAGCGCCGATTTTTTCAGAGATAACAGTAAGTCTTTTACCTTGAGCAAAATATCCGTCAACTAAAGGTTTAACTACTTCGCCATTTAATAATTTTAAAGTTAATTTAGCCATAACAGGTAGGGCTTTTCCCATAGCACTTGCTACATTGCTTGTAGGAACAACATAAGCTATTGATTTACAAGCATCAAGTCCAGGGTTTTCTTCAAACATTCCTGTAACAACCGGAATATTATATTTTTCAGTTACAAATTTTGCAACTCCGGCACAAGCCATACCATATCTACCGGCATTGAAAGCAGGTCCTGCTACAACAATATTCGGTTGAACTTTTTCCATAACTTCTTCTATAAATTTCAAAGAGCTTTCTAAATTTTCATTGAAATAGTTATCTCCACAAATAACAGTTCCAACTACTTTTGAATCTTCTCCTAAACTTCTTTCAAAACCCATTGCAGGTCCAACTGCTTTTTCTTCAAAAGTTGGAGCTACATGAGCCATTTCTTCACCACCAATTTGTCCAAAGAATTGGTTTATATAATATAAAACTTTTTTACTCAAAACTCTCACCTCTCTTAGTATAATTCAACAGTTGCGTTGTGATAACCTATTTCAGAAGTTGCTCCTATAACGGCATTTAATTCACAATCAAGAGTTCCAGTTTCCGGATTATATGCTCCGTCCCAACCGCCGGCTAAATTAGCGATAGCTTCTGAATCTCCTAAAACTTTATCAGCTTTTTCTAAATGAACAACATGGCTTACATTACCTGTTGAAATAACTGCTACTGATTCTTTAGATGTGTCTGTTAATGGTTGACTCATTCCGTCCCAACCTGAACATTCATCTGTTACAAGAACAGTTTTGATACCTTGTTTTTCAAGTCTAGTACAAATCATTACTAAATCTGAATCCGGATTTCCGTAACCTTCTTCACTAACTATTACACCATTAGCTCCCAGTAATTTACAAAGTTTAGCAGTGTAATCACAGCATCTGAATTTTCCAGCTAAAGTTGTAAGTTCCGGAGTTAATACAACTCCTACAAAGTTAATGTCTTTTCCATGTCTGCTATATAAATCTAAGATACAAGCATTGTTTTGATGTTGATAAGTAGTAATCTTATCACAAGCGGCTACACAGTTACCACTTATTACCGCTCCGTCTAATTCTTCATTTGGATGAATTAATGTAGGAAGAGTTTGTCTTGTACAAGTTCCATAAATATATCCATCATGAAGTAATCCTTGTGAAATCATCATTTCAACATAAACAACTTTTGGTAAATTTGGATATTTTTTAGTTTCTTCGTCATTATCTCCGATATTATATTCAACAGTTTCATCAATTGTAGCATTTCTTCCTGCTTCTCCAATCAATTCACTTGCTTTAAGTCCAACAAGTCTAACAACTTCTTCATGTTCATGTGGATGTAATCCGTCAACAACCTTAATGTCAATTACGATATTATATGTCTTTGAAAATGGAGTCCATTTTGCTCCTTCTCCCCACATATCAATAACACCTTCTTGGAAACCAACTATATCTCCAATAGTAACAACTGCTGCACCATAAAGCACATTAACAATTCCTTCTCCTAGTTGAGCAACATCAGTTGTAACTCCTGCAAATCCTTTAGCTCCTTGAATCTTTACCCTTGGTTCAATAACGTCCTTTACAGGTATAATTCTTGCTTTTTCACCGGGTTTTGCAAAATCAATATCAATATCCTTAACTCCCGGTTCCTTCTTTAATTCATTAACGATTTCCTCTTTGTTAATAAATAAAGTATGATTTTCAACTTTAGTTTCTTCACCAAAGGCTAAATCTTTAATGAAGATTCTGTTCATTTGAAGTTTCAAAATACCACCTCCACTTATATTTCTAACTTGCTAAGTGCTTTATATTCTTCCAATGCACTTTCCACAAGCATTAAATCGACAAATTCATAATCTTTAACATTTTTGAAATCAATGTTCCGGTTTTTCATAGTAAGATTATATTTGTCAATTGCTTCTTCAATGATTAATACGCTATTTTCATCAAAATTATTTTCATCTTCAATAACAATGCTACGAATTGATGAAAAAACCATTCTGATACTAGCTGGCAAAGGATGACTTATCAAAGAACATCCTTTATGTATTAAGTCCCTTGTAGTAGTTAAAACATCTATATAACTTCCTTCAACAAACTCAACACAATCAAATTTTTCTTTTACCAAAGAATTATTAGATACAATTTTTAAACTCAAATAAATCACTTCCTTTGTTAATTGTATTATAATATATTATTTTTTGTTTTTCAAAAGTATTTTATAAGTTTTTTATTATTTGAAAATGTTTTTTATTGTAAAATTATTAAAAAACTATTAATTTTAAACATTTAAAAAAATATAAAATTTTTTTATGAAAACATACATTTTCACAACAAAAAATTTCAAAAATGAAACAATTATTTTAAAATTTTTTAAGATAAATTTATTATTTATTTTTTTAGCAATTAAATTTATTAATGTTAAAAACTATTTATTTGTTCACGATAAAATACTAAAAAAATATTTTGATATAAATTTAAAAATAGTTTATAATAAATATGAGATGATTATATGCTTTATATAATATTTTTATT
The DNA here is from genome assembly GCF_016552165.1 of Parvimonas parva. GTDB lineage: Bacteria > Bacillota > Clostridia > Tissierellales > Peptoniphilaceae > Parvimonas > Parvimonas parva. The sequence continues at coordinate 29,855 of NZ_JACVDA010000006.1, forward strand.
ACTATTAATAGATATTTTTTGCATTGGAATAGTTTTTAAAAAAACTAAGGATTTAAACTTTCTTTTAACCTTTGCTATTGAATTTACAATAATGTTCATAATTTTTTATTCTTTAGACAATTTAAGTTTAATAAAATCTTTAGCATGGAGTTTAGGTTTTGTTCCATTTGTGGTAATTGCATCTTTACTATGGTTTAAACATAATAACAACAAAAAAAAGTGATTAGCTAGTCTAATCACTTTTACATTTTACAATAATGCTGATTTTATTTTTTCTACAAAGTCCTCAATATGTTCTCTTGCATACTTTTCAGCCATTTCTTCATCTTTCTTTTCAAAAGCCTCTACAATTTTTTTGAAAGTTCTTGTAAAGATTTCCATATCACTAAAATATATATCACAATAATGCCATAATCTTTCTGTTTGACAATGTAAATCTGTTAATATATCTATAAGCCAAGTATTAGCACAAGATTTAGTAACTATTTTATGAAATTCTTCGTCAAGCAAAATTGCCTCTTGATAATTTTTAGTTGTATCATAAGTTTCTAATGTTGAAACAATTTCTTTTAATCTCTTTATATTTTCATCTGTCAATTTTGAAACTGCAAGTTTTGTCGCTAATGGATCTAAAACTTTAGTAACTTCAAAAAGTGATTTTATATTTAAAAAGTTTAGTGTCGCAACCTGTACCCCATATCTTGGAACAATATCCACCAACTTTATGGCCTCTAATTGTTGAAATACAGTTCTTATCGGCGTTCTGCTAACACCAAATTCTTCTGAAAGTTCAATTTCATTTAAAATCTTTCCGGGTTCATATTCCAAAGTTACTATACGTTCTTTTAATATGTTAAAAATTTCTTCTTTAGTTTTTCCTTTTTCCTTCATAAAAAATCTCTCCTACATTAGCTCAGTCATATGTTTTATTATATCCATAGATTCTGTGCCTAAAACAGAAATTTCATACATTTTATTTCTTTTTACATCAATAATTTGACAATTTGTTTCTTCACAATTCATATCATTTTGATTTTCGATAGAAACATATCCATATTCATCGTCCATATTTTCAAATCCCATAAAAAATTTATTTTTATTAGCAGTATCTGAAATTAAAATTTTAAAATCTTTTGAACTATTTTCAGATAAATGTTTTTCGTCAAATTCAAAGTTTTTAAAGTTTTCATATTCACTTAAAAATATCGCATTATCAGTTGTTAAATATCCTTTAACCTTACTATTGTATTCAAACCAACTTGGTATTCTCAAGTTAAAATCTAAATTTTTTAAGAATTTATCGTAAAAATGGTATCCTACTTCATATCTAACTTTTCTGTATGCAAAGTTTGATGATGAGAATTTATCAACACCTAAGTATTTATATATCTCTCTTGAATATTTTTGTGGCAGATGTATTTGTACATTATTTTCAATCAAATTATCGAACATAAACATAACCATAGACAATCTTTCATCAAAATCATCAACCAATGTCAAATCTTTTAAATTATTCCAAACATGGTATAATAAATAATTTTCATTTGAATAAGCATCTTCAACTTTTTCATTAAACAAGAACAATCTTTCGCAAACAGCATCTGTTCCCTCTTCATTTAACTTTTCAAACTCAAAAAGAGAAATCACTCCTGTATATGCACAAATATAATCTTCTGTTGTTATCGGAAAAGTTTTTTGATTATCCATAAGTATTGACCTTGCTCTAATATCATCTTTATTATTCAAGATAAATTCTACTCTTTCTTTCATCCAAGTAGTAAATAATACTTTAAGTTTTTCAAAATCATTATCCTTATAAAAACCTGTATCATCTTTAATTTCAAATTTGCAACCTAAAAATGCAAAAAATTCATTTAGAAAATCAACAACTAGACAATGATAACCTGCTCCATAATAGCAAGTTTCCGTTCTCATCTCTATTTCTTCATCAATTTTAAAATTTAAAGAAAGATAAGGTAAAATTTCAAAATTTAAAACTATTGCTCCATCACTCTCTTCTAATGAATATCCATAATTATCGTCCTCTGCAAATTCATCAACTTTTTCTAAAAATCCATCTATATCATATTGAAATTTAACACTTATTCCAAAATTTTCCATAAAACACCTCTGTATATTTAATCACATTTGTAACTTATTTTATCATAAATTTCAAACAATATCAAACTGTTAAATAGAGTTATTTTTGTGGTATAATCTATTTAGTATAAAAATATTTTATAAAAGAGGGGGCTGTTATGAAAGAAAAATTTTTAAACTTTATGAAAGACAGATATGGTGGAGATATTTTAAACCGAATAATTTTATATTTTGCAATAGGTTTTTCTATTGCTAATCTATTTAAAAGAAGTGATATTTTTACAATTATTTCTATTTTGCTAATTGCTATTGTATTTTTTAGAGCATTTTCAAAAAATAAAAGAAAAAGAGCAATGGAGCAACTAAAATTTTTCAATTTAATTTCTCCAATATATTCAAAACTTTTAAAGTTCGCATCAAAAGATAGAAAAAATTACATATATTTCAAATGTAAAAATTGCAAACAAGAACTAAGAATCCCAAGAGGAAAAGGAAAGATAAAAGTTACTTGTCCACATTGCAAGCACGAAGAAATTAGAAAAAGCTAGGAAAAACCTAGCTTTTTTATACAACTAAAATAAAGTACAAAAACAATGATATGATTAAATAAAGTACCCAAAATTAAATGTCAAATTTTTTCTTTGGAAATTCATCAAGTTCTTGTAAAAATATGTCTTTAATTAAATTTACAAAAAATTTTTTCATAATCTATTTATTTGTAGCACCTTTACTTTGCAATAATTTTTCCATATTTTTAGTATAATGAACACTTCCGTCTGCAAGTATCCAAAAAGCCTCTGTACCTTCAACTTTTTCTAAAAGTTTTTTTCCTTCTTCAACGTCCATTAAAAATAAACTTGTTGAAATAAAATCGGCAAGTCCTGAGTCTTTGCATAGAATTGTAACACTTTTAATTTTATCTTTAGGATAACCTGTTTGTGGGTCAATAATATGATTATAAGCCTTATCATCTACAAAATAAAATCTTTGGTAATCTCCACTTGTTACGGCACAAGTTTCATCTGTAAAAATAACTTCTTGAATTTCAACCTTTTTTGAATCAAAAGTAGGTGCTTGAATACCGATTCCCCATTTATTTTTATCTTTTTCTAAAGGACTACCGATAGCTTTTACATTTCCTCCAGCTGAAATTATTGCACTTTTAAGTCCCATTTCTTTTAGTTTATTCATAACTTTTTCAACAGAATATCCCTTTGCAATAGCTCCAACATCAAGTCGCATATCTTTATCTTTTAGAAAAACCGTACTTTTTTCTTTATCAATTACAATATTATCAATATTTGTATGTTTCAATCCCTCTTTTATCTTATTTGCATCAGGTAATTTACCTTTAAGATTAACAGACAAGTCCTTTTCTGCTCTCCAAAGAGTTGTTACACTCCCAAGTCCGATATTAGTTTTATTAGACAACTTCTTATAGTTCTCAATAGAAAATTCCAAAAGCTCTATGATTTCCTTATCCACCTTTACAGGTTCTTTTCCTGCATTATCATTAATCGTCTTTATATTATTTTCATTCGCATTTTCAAAAGAATTATAAAGGTTATGATATCTTTTCATATCCTCTTCTAAAAATTTGAAATATTTATTAAATTCTTTTTCACTCGCACAATATGCACTAAAAGCTATATCCGTATCAAAAACTCCAAAAAATCCCTTTGAAAACTTTTTAAAACTTGCACTTTCATTTTCCTTAACTTCTTTTTTAGTTGTTACCTTTTCAGTATTCTTCGAACAAGCACTAAAAACTAAACAACATAATAACAAAACTATAATACTTTTATTAAATTTCTTCATCTTCCCACAACTTTACTAAAAATTTTTATGTCTTAAATACCAAATAGGATATATACTTGAAAATCCGTCATAAACATCGTTAATCTCTTTTATTTTCTCTGTTATATATTCGTCATCGACATTCTTGTTTTCTACAAAAATATCATATAAATTTTCAATTATAGTATATACTCCTAAAAGTTTAAAAAATGCTCTTGGAACATTATTGTCAAAATATCCATTAACAACACCTGTCAATAAACTGGAATTATTTTCGTGATATAAATTCATATTTCTAAATTCAAAATATGAATCTGACCTTAAAATTTTGTACTCCTCGATTATTTGAAACTTGCCGTCTTTTGAAATTTTTATATCCTCAAGCCCATTAATTCCGATAATGGTTGTACAAGTTCTCTCCTTCAAACAATATCTGTTTCTTTCAAGAAAATCAAAAAGAACATATTCTAAATTTCCCCTGTACTTTCCAAGTCCGTACTTATGCAAAAATTTATTTATTCTATAATTATAATGCTTATTCCACCTACCACAATCCGCTCCTTGAAAGCTCTTGTGGTATTCAAAAATAAATCTTCCTATTTCAAAACCAATCTTATAAGCATCATCATCACTTAAACTATTTTTTTCATCAACAACAAAAGGAATAATTCTATAACAAAACTTATCGTCCAAAATTCCAATATTCTCATAAGAAATATTGGAAAAATTATTTGATAAATTATTTAAACAATCAAAAATTTTATTTATCTTGGAAAATTTTCCATAAGGAAATAAATTCAAAATAAACTTTTCTTTTTCGTTTTCTAAAAAAAATTCCTTGTCATTTATTTTTTCTACTCTTAAATTTTTATTCTTTATAAATTCTATATTTTTAACTAATTCAAGCATAATTTCCCTCTATGTATTAAACTCCAACAGACTTTATAAGAGCCTCATTAACTTTTTTCATAAAGAACTCATCAGTAAAACCGACTTTTTCTCTAAGCCTTTTTTTATCTATCGTTCTTATTTGCTCCAATAACACCACAGAATTTTTAGGAAGTCCAAATTCTGATGAAACTTCAACATGAGTAGGAAGTTTCACTTTATTCATCTGAGAAGTTATAGCTGCAATAATAACAGTTGGACTATATTTGTTTCCAATATCATTTTGCACGACCAAAACAGGCCTTACTCCCCCTTGTTCTGAACCAACAACGGGACTTAAATCAGCATAAAAAATATCGCCTCTTTTTACCTTCATATATTTTTTCTTTTAGCAAAAACTAAAAGCACTCCCTCTTAAATAATCTTATTTAATTATTATATAGTTTTATGGAAAATAAATCAATACTTAATAATTATTATTGAAAAAAATCGAAAAAAAACGCCCGAACGGATGTTTAAAAGTTAATATAATTTTTGTTCTTATTATTCTAAATTTCATATGAAATTATATATACTAAATAATTCAATACTACTTTCCTCTTTTTTTATCCTTTGCACTCACATATAGCATACAACAGATAGCAGAAACAATAAGTGCAACAAAACAAATCACAATTTCTATTCCAATGTATTTTACAAGCATATCTTTAACCGGAATGAATTTATTTGCACTTTCATTAAAAACAGGATACTTAAAATTGCTTTTATTTTATAATAAAATTGCATATAAAAAGCACCCTTTCGGGTGCTAAAAATATTTTTTTTATTTTTGACAACAAGGTTTTGATGCTCTGAAGAACCAAATATTTTTTTGTAATTCGCCAATATGTCCTTCTAACATTCCAACGATTATGAAATCTCCAGCTTCATCAGCTTCTTCTCTGATTTTAGTAGCTTCTTCTTTAAGAGCAACTAAGTCATTCATAACTATTTCATTTACTTCGTCAACTGTTACTTTCTTTGATTCTAATTCCTTAATTGTAGCAATTTCAATATATTCTTTTAATGATGCACAAGGGAATCCACCTCTCATTTTAATTGATTCAGCAACTTCATCATACCATTCAAAGAATGTATCATATAATCCTTCTGTGAATGTATGTGTTTGATAGAAGTTTCTTCCTTCTACATTCCAATGTAAGTTATGCAATTTTGTAGTCATAACTGCGATGTTTGATAAATAAACATTTAAACTTTTAAAATCTTTCATTTTTTTATTCCTCCTAAGTGTATTATCATTTACAATAATTATATACCCATTTATAAAAAAAAATAAAGTTTTTTTTCAAATTTTTTCAAAAATTTTTTTTTAATATTTGTGGTAAGTATTTTAGCAAAAAAACTATTTCAAATCACATATTTGGTGTGCTTTTTAAAATTTTTTATGAATTTATTTCTTAAATGGAAAATGATAATTTTATCAAGCAATAATTATCTTAAAAACGGCTAAATTGTAACATTTTTGTAATTGCTTTTATTTTTTTTTCTGTTATAATTTCTAATAGACAAATTTATTAAGGAATGAAGAAAATGAAAAATTTTAACATAGATAATAATAAAAAAAATTTCACTAAAAAAAGAAATTTACAAAATGGTGAAATTAAAAAGACAAATTTAAAAAACGATAAAAATTTATCTAATAACAAAGAAGAAAATTTAATACAAAATACAAATTATATAAAAAGTTTTGACGGACTTCGTGCAATCGCCGTAATTTTAGTAATGCTTTATCATATAATTCCACATAAAATTGCCGGTGGGTATCTCGGTGTTGTAATCTTTCTAGTTTTAAGTGGATATTTAGTAACTGATAATTTTTTAAAAGAAATGGACGAGCATATTCATCTGAATATTTTAAACTTTTGGAAAAAAAGAATTATAAAACTATATACTCCTTTGTTACCGATGCTTAGCATAGTAAGTTTATTAGTATTATGTTTCTTTAATGATATGCTAAATGGATATGTTGGAAATTTATTCAGCTCACTTTTTGGAATAAACAACATTTACCAAATAATACATGGCTTATCTTATTTTGAATCACATGGAAATCCAAATCCATTTACTCATCTTTGGTCTTTGGGTCTTGAAGTGCAATTCTATTTAATATGGCCAATCTTGATTTCAATACTTTATGGAACTTTAAAATTAAAAAGAAAAAATATAGCTATTATAACTTTTATTCTATCTATACTATCTGCTCTAACAATGTATTTACTATATAGTCCAAATACAGATGTTTCAAGAATCTACTATGGAATAGACACTAGAGCATTCAGTTTTTTAATAGGCTCATTGTTTGGCTGTTTATATCCAAGAAAAAAAGTACAAAATTTAGAATTTTCAAAAGTAAGAAATATCGGTATAAATATTTTTTCTGTAATGCTATTTTCTTTTATAATTTATATTTCAATAATACTGGATGCAAAATTAGATATAGTTTATAAATTCGGTATGTATTTTTACTCATTACTTATTGGTCTGTTTTTAGTTTTTATACTTTTAAAAGACAATATAATGAATAAACTTTTAAGTTTAACTCCTTTTACAGTAGTTGGAAGAAGAAGTTATAGCCTTTATTTGTGGCAATACCCTATAACTATATTTATAGGAGATTTTCTAAAGTGGAGTAAAATTTCTGTTATATATTTAGTTTTTATTGAATTTATATTTTCAATTATTTTTGCAGAAATAAGTTATAGAGTTTTTGAAGGTAAAAAGAATTATTTAAGGTATATAAATAAAAAATGTGAAGAAGATATAACAAATAAAAATCTTTTTGCATCTGTTGGCATTTTAGCGATTTTTATAATATTTTCTACTTCCATTTTATCTCTTTCACAAAAATCAAATGATATTGATGAGTTAAAGAATAAACTTGAAAATATACAAAAAAATAATGAAGAAAAAGAAAATTATTTAGAAATTCCTGACAAAAAAGTTGCAAGAGAAATAGCTAAAGATAAAGAAGAAAATAAAGTAGATATTTCAAAAGAAAGTATTACATTTATCGGAGATAGTGTAATGTTATCATCTGCCGATAAAATGAAGGAAGAGTTTAAAAATTCTGTTATAGATGCAAAAGTTAGTAGGCAAGCTTGGGATTTACCAAAAGTTTTAGAAGATTTAAATAAAAAGAATAATATAAAAGATATTGTTGTAATCCACTTAGGAACTAATTACAAAATAGACAAAGAAAAGTTTAAAGAATATTTAAAATCTTTAGAAAAAAGACAAATCTTTTTAATTAACTGCGTTGTTCCTGAACCTTGGGAAGAACAAGTAAATATAACGATAAAAGAAATTTCAGATGAAATGGAAAATGTTAAAATGATAGACTGGTATTCTGTTGCTAAAAACAAAAAAGAAATTTTTTACAAAGATGCTACTCACCCGAATGAAAAAGGCGCAAAAGAATACACCGAATTATTAAAAACAGAATTAAGTAAACACATAAAAAAAGGAGCGTAATGCTCCTTTTAAATTACTTTTTTACACTCGCTCCACTTAGTTCAATGCTTTTATTCACAAGAACATTAAGCGCATCAATTGTATTTATTTTTTTATCAATATCTAAAAGACTTAGTTCAGTACAAGCTATTATTCCAATAGTTTCATCATCACAATATCTATTTAAAATTTCAATAAAATCTGTATTTTCTAAATTATTTGTTTCTTTGATATTATAGATTATATCCATAACGGAATTTTTATCTTCCAAAGAAATTTCTTTAACTTCAACTCCATATTTATCGGCATACTTTTCATATACTTTTGAATTTAGTGTCCCAAGTGTTCCGAATACAGCTATTTTTTTTATTCCTCTATCTTTTATTTCTAAAATAGTTTCTTCAATCATATTTATGATTTTTAAATTTGTAAAATTTTTAAATTCATCATAAAAGTAATGACTTGTATTGCAAGGAATAGCAACTGTATTAACTCCAATTTTTTCAAGAGTTTCAAAATCTTTTCTTATTGCATCTAAAAATTCAGTTTTTCTATTTTCAATAATACATTTTGTCCTGTCAGGCATAGTTGAATGATTTAATACAATCAAATCAATATGTTCGTTATCCTTATGTGCATCTGTATTTAAAACTATTTTTTCATAAAAATTAACAGTTGCTAAAGGTCCCATACCTCCAATAACACCCAGTTTATACACTATTTCCTCCTAAATATTTTTCTAAAAACTTTTCCCAATAGAATTTTATTAAAGAAAAACCAAGGTTTCAAATCATAAGTAGCAAAAATTGCAGGAGCCCATTTGCTTGAAAATGAAATCTTTAAAGATTTCAAAATTCCAACTTGTTTAGTTTTCTTATAACGCCAAATTGCAACCATATCTTCAAAGCCGTAAATAAAAGCATAATTTGTATCATAGTCGATATATTTACAATCACTATCTTTTAAATTTCCGGTTAAATCAAGATATGCAATATAAGGCATATTAAGTCCAACTTTATAAAGCAAATCATTAAAATTAGTTGTCCTTGCATTTATTTCTATCAGATAGATTTCTCCAGTTTTTTCATGCTTTTTAAATTCTATTTCTCCAAAACCTCTATATCCTATATTTTCTAGGAAAGGCTTTGACATATCAATTAATTTTTGATTGTACTTTTGAATTGCAAAACAAGATGCTCCAAAGTTAATTGGCCATTGTCTTTTCTTTTGTGCCGTCATATAATGAGTAGTCTTTCCTGTTTTGTCGATATAATAATCATAAGTCAACATACAATCATCAAAACCCGGAACAATTTCTTGAATAAAGATTTCTATATCATTGTCTTTCGCTTTTTTTATTCCGTTTTCCATTTCTTCAACATTATTACAGATAAAAACTTTATTTCTAAAGACCTTAGTAAACTTTACAGTATCAACAGGCTTGATGATACAAGGAAATCCAACTTCATTTTTTACTTTTTCAACTAATTTTTCATCATTTGCATTAATTGTAGTAGGAATTTTTACTCCGTTTTCTTTGGCAATATCGTATAAAACCCACTTATCCATCAACTTAGTATTAAGACCCCTAACTTGACTAATCAAATAATATTTTTCAAGCTCATCATAATATTTATCTATAAACTCTACATATTTATCATGTGATGGTAATATAACCGGTTTTTCATCTTGCTTTTTACCATATTCAATTAAATCTAAAAAAGTTTGTTCGTCATTCTCATTCAAATCATAAACTTTAAGAAATTCACAAATATATTTTGACTTTGCACCATAAGTTTCAAAATCATAATCGCAAGCAACAACATGAACTCCCTCACGACCCAAACATCTTATCATACTAAGTCCTATATAATAATTACAGCCTAAAACAACCGCTTTATTCATAACTCTACCTCTTAATTAAAATATTGTTCATACCATTTTAAAAATGTATAAATTGTATAAACCTTACGTCCATTATTTTCTACATTATTAAAGTGATTATCCAAAAGTGTATTTATCTTTTCAACGTCAAAAAATTCACCGACAAATTCTTTATTGAAAACTTCTTTAACTATATTATAATATTTTTCTTCTTTAATCCAATTTACAAAAGGAACTAAGAAACCTGCTTTTCTTCTCTTCGCCCAATCCTCCGGCAATTTGTTTTTAGCAGCCTTTCTAAAAGCATATTTTGTAGTTGTTCCGTTTACCTTATGTTTTACAGGGATTGACCTTGCAAGTTCCCACATTTTTTTATCTAACAATGGAACTCTAAGTTCAATAGAATTTGCCATAGTCATTTTGTCTGCCTTTAGCAAAATATCATCAATTATCCACATATTCATATCAAGATACAATCTTTTTGAAACATCGTCCATATCCTTAACTTTATCATAATATTTTTTAGTTAAATCTCTTGAAGTTTCAGAATTTTTATACTTTTCTTTCAAAATTGAATTGGCTTGTTCATCAGACATTATATCAGCTTGTCCAATGTATCTGTCTTCAACCTTTTGTCCGTATTTCATAATAATAGTTTTACCACTAAAATGTTTTTTGTCTTTGAATTTTTTGTATAATTTACTTCTTAAACAAAATGGTAATTTTTTATAAATTCTTTGTGGAAGTGCCTCTTCATATTCATTATATCCTGCAAATAATTCATCAGCACCTTCTCCGGATAAAACTACCTTTACCTGTTCTCTTGCAAGTTTTGATAAAAAGTATAATGGAACAGATGAAAGATTTGCATGTGGTTCATCTGAATAATATTGAACTTTATTTATTCCCTCAAAAAATTCGTCAGGAGTAATTATTTTTGAATAATTTTCTATTCCAAGACTATCAGAAAGCTCCTTTGCATAAACAGTTTCGTCAAATCCTTTATTGTCAAAGCCGACAGAGAAAGTCTTATTTGGCATTGCTGTTGCAACTACATAACTTGAGTCAACACCTCCTGAAAGGAAAGAACCAACTTCAACATCACTAATCTTATGGTATCTAACTGACTCTTCAACTTCTTTTTCAATCTTACTTACAGCCTCATCAAAAGTCATTTCCTTATAGTCAAGACTTATATTGTAATAACTTTTTATTTCCAACTTTCCATTTTCAAAAATGTAATAATGACCCGGTCTAAGTTTCTTTACCCCTTTGAAAAAAGTTTCCTCTAACGGATTGTATTGAAAAACAAGATAATGTTTAAGAGCTTTTTTGTTTACTTCTTTTTTGAATTTTGGATATTTCAAAAATGATTTTACTTCAGAGCCAAAAACAAAATCTCCGTCTATCATTGTGTAATAATATGGTTTAATTCCAAAGTGGTCTCTCGCCCCAAAAAGTTTTTCTTTTTTGCTATCCCAGATAGTAAAAGCAAACATACCTCTTAGTTTAGCTAAAATACCTTCTTCGCCATATTCTTCATAACCATGCAAAATTACTTCTGTATCCGTATTTGTTTTAAATTTATATCCTTTTTCTAATAAATCAGCTTTAATTTCTTGGTAGTTGTAAATTTCTCCATTAAAAATTATAGCAATATCATCAGTTTCATTTAAAATTGGTTGAGAGCCCTCATTTAAATCTATTATACTAAGTCTTCTAAAACCAAAATTAATTCCTTTATCAAAATAATAGCCATCACTGTCAGGTCCACGATGAACTATCTGACTATTCATTTCTTTTATTATATTTTCGTCTTTTATATCTTTACTATAAAATCCTACAAATCCACACATATTTTCTCCTTAAGAATAATTCAAAATTTCTTTTTTACTGTAAATTTTATTGTAACATATTATATCTCATTTTACAAATTTTAAACAATTCTATCCTTTAATGGAAATAAAATTTCCTCTCTATCATAAGAGCTGTTTTTTTCCAAAATATAGTTAAGTCCAATTCTACCTGCCTTATCCATTCCTTGACAACCTGCAAACATAACAACATCGTCTTTTTGTGCAAGGTCAATAACAGTTTCAACAGCCTCTTTTAAAGTGTCAAACAAATGAACCTTTATATTGTTTTCGTTCATAATTTTCAAAAATATATCTCTTTCTTCGTTGGAAACTTCATCTTTCCAAGTAACCGTATCCTTACTTAAAGTTGCATATATTTCTTTTAATTTTAATTTATCATTCCACTCAATAATTTTTAAAGCATTTTCTTCATTTAGTTCAACTCCACGATTTCCTCTTATTGCATATAAAAATTTTATATCGTTATACTGCATTTTACAAAGTGTTTCAAGAGTTACATCGATATTAACTTCATTTGCAAAATGGTCATCAATTATTTTAAAATCTTTTTCAAAAATAATTTCAAATCTTCTTTCAACGCCTCTAAATTTTTTCAAAGCACTTTGAATTGTTGAAATACTTATTCCGTCCAAAAGAGCTATTCCTATCGCCACCATTGAATTCATAACAGAGCTAAAACCGGCAGTATTTAATTCAATATGAAATTCACCTTTTTTCAAAATTCCGTTTTTAGTTTCAATATCTCTATTTATGATAAAATCAAATTTACCACGACCTGTTGATAAGTCTAGATTTTTCATTGAAAAATTTTCTTCTAAACTATCCAATGATAAAGAAAAAACTTTAGCCTTAGTTTTTGAGGCTAATTCTTTTATCTCCAAATTATCAAAATTCAAAAGAGCTATTTGATGCTCCTTAGCCTCAGTTATCAGCTTGGACTTTTCTCTTTTATATGCCTCATAGCTACCATGTTGCTCCATATGTTCTTTACTTAAATTATGGAAACTTACAATATTATAATCAACATCCTTTGCTCTATCCAACTCTAAAGCTGCAGAAGAAACTTCCATAATTACCTTATCAGCATTTTTTTCTCTAAAAATACTCAAATACTTTTGTAAATCTAAACTTTCAGGAGTTGTTAAATAAGACGGAATCATAAAATCATCAATTTTTACAAAAACCGTTCCAATAATTCCAACCTTAAGTCCTGCCTCTTCATAAATATTTTTAAGCATAAAACTTGTTGTAGTCTTACCATTTGTAGCAGTAATTCCAATAACATCTAAATCTTTACTCGGCTTACCATAATAATTATGAGAAATTTTTGAAAGAGCGGACCTTGAATTTTTAACTCTAATTTGAATTATATCTGTATCAACAAAGTCCTCAACTATACAAGCATAACAGCCTTTTTCCTTAGCTGAATCTATATAGATATGTCCATCTGTTTTATATCCTTTTATCGCTACAAAAATATCATTTCCTGAAATATTTTTTGAATTATATTCTATTTTTTCAATTTCTTTTTCAATATCTAAATTACCTTTTACTTCTAAAATTTCTAAATCTTCTAAAAGAGTTTTTAATTTCATAACATACTCCTTTCAAAACAAAAAACTAAATAACAAAAAAAGGTCTCATAAGAGACCTTGGAGGCGACATCCAGATTTGAACTGGAGATGAAGGTGTTGCAGACCTCTGCCTTACCACTTGGCTATGTCGCCAAATTGAAATGGAGCGGAAGACGAGATTCGAACTCGCGACCCTCGCCTTGGCAAGGCGATGCTCTACCACTGAGCCACTCCCGCATATGGTGCCCAGAGGCGGAATCGAACCACCGACACGAGGATTTTCAGTCCTCTGCTCTACCGACTGAGCTATCTGGGCATATAACACTTATTTTGTTTTTTCTAAAAAATTATTCTGTTTTAAACTTATATCATTTCTCACGATAGCTCATTCTCTCGTGCTTCGCACTAAACTAAGGCATTGCCTAAAAACAACTTCGTTGTTTTTGCCACTTCCTTATACCGACTTTTCACTATCTGGGCATATAAATTATTCAAATTTTTTCTTTGATAATATTGAAATATAAATCAATAAAAAACAAAATAATCTTAACTCATAAGTACCTTGATATTATACAATATTAATATAACATTGTCAAGTATTTTTCTAAAAATATTGTTGCTATTAATTAATCTCAAATTGCTGTAAATTTAAAATTTTGAACAAAAATAAAATTTTTTTAAAATTTTTTTTATTTTTTGCCGTTTTTTAATTGATTTTTTTTTTTATTGTTGTATAATATATGTTAATATATTTTTTGATAAATTTTAATTTAATTGCTTTTTAAATTTTTCAAAAAATAATTAGGACAAAAAAATAATTTTATCAGGAGGAGAAAAAATAATATGTGGGAAACAAAATTCCAAAAAGAAGGCTTAACATTTGATGATGTACTTTTAATTCCAGCAAGAAGTGAAGTTTTACCAAAGGACGTTGATTTATCTTCACAACTTACTAAAAAAATCAAATTAAATATTCCGGTTGTTTCTGCTGCAATGGATACTGTAACAGAACACAAAATGGCAATAGCAATGGCAAGAGAAGGTGGTCTTGGGGTAATACATAAAAATATGCCTATTGAACAACAAGCTGAAGAAGTTAGAAAAGTTAAACGTTCAGAAAGCGGTGTTATAAATGACCCATTCTTCTTAACTCCGGAACATAAAGTTCAAGAGGCTGAGGACTTAATGAGAAGATATAGAATTTCAGGTGTCCCTATTGTAAATTCTTTAGAAGAAAAAAAATTAGTTGGAATTTTGACTAATAGAGATTTAAGATTTTTAGAAGATTATTCAGTAAAGATTGATACTGTAATGACAAAAGAAAATCTTGTAACAGCTCCTTCAAATACTACTTTAAATGAGGCTGCTCAAATTTTAAGAAATCACAAAATCGAAAAGTTACCTCTTGTAAATGACAAGGGAATTTTAACTGGATTAATAACTATTAAAGATATTGAAAAAGTTGTTAAATATCCAAACTCTGCAAAAGATGCTCAAGGAAGATTACTTGTAGCTGCATCAGTTGGAACAGGTGCTGATACTTTTGAAAGATTAGAGGCTCTTGTAAACGCTGGAGTTGATGCTGTGGTTATCGATACTGCTCATGGTCATTCAATGGGAGTTGTTAAAAAAGTTAAAGAAATCAAAGAAAAATATCCTGAACTTGATATTATCGCAGGTAATGTTGTAACAGCTGATGCAACTAGAACTCTTTTTGAGGCAGGTGCAGATGTTGTTAAAGTTGGTGTAGGTCCAGGTTCAATCTGTACAACAAGAGTTGTTGCAGGAGTTGGTGTTCCTCAAATTACAGCTGTATATGATTGTGCAACTGTTGCTAGAGAAATGGGAAAAACAATCATCGCTGATGGTGGATTAAAATATTCAGGAGATGTTGTTAAAGCACTTGCTGCAGGTGGAAATGTTGTAATGTTAGGTTCAATGCTTGCAGGTACTGACGAATCACCAGGAGAATTTGAAATTTTCCAAGGAAGAAGATTCAAAACTTATAGAGGTATGGGTTCTCTTGCCGCAATGGAAAAAGGTTCAAAAGATAGATACTTCCAAGAAGATGGCAAAAAACTTGTTCCAGAAGGAATTGAAGGAAGAACTCCTTACAAAGGAACATTAGCAGATGCAATTTACCAAATCGTTGGTGGAATTAGAGCAGGTATGGGATATACAGGAGCAAAAGACTTAGAAACTTTAAGAGAAACTGCTCAATTTGTTAGAATGACAGGTGCTGGTCTTATAGAATCTCACCCACATGATGTTCAAATAACAAAAGAAGCTCCAAACTATTCTAAATAGTTATATAGAAAAAGGCTATTCGTTTTAAAGCGAATAGCCTTTATTTTTTTTAATTATTATTGATATACCGCTCTACTTCCACCAATCAATTTTGGCCTTGAAGTCAATGCCGTTAAATGAGCATTCCCTATTTCTTTTATTGATAATCTTACCGGTACTTGAACAAATTTTACATGCATACCAATGGAAGTGTCGCCTATGTCAAGTCCTGCTTTCGCAACTATTTTTTCTACAACTACCGGATTTTTAAATAATTCATAAGCTGAGGTTGCGACTCCACCACCCGCATTTTTTTGTGGTACAACATTTACTATTTCAAAATTATTTTTTCTTGCAACACATTTTTCAACAACCAACGCTCTGTTCAAATGCTCACAACATTGAACTGCAAAATTCACATTTATTTTATCCAATTTTTCTTTTATAGTTTCAACAATCAGTTTGCCAACCTCAATATCTGTATCTTTTCCAATATGTTTTCCTTTTACTTCACTTGTACTGCAACCCAAAACAAAAATATCGCCCTCTTCAAACTTTGCCTTTTCAATAAGCTCGTCCATACAAATTTGTAAATCTTCTTTAATTTTCATTAAGTCCATAAGAAACCTCCTTAAACCTCTATCTTCCTTAGAGTTCTAAAAAGCAATATAAAACCCGTTACAGCTGAAATAGCATCAACTATTGGATAACTAATCCATGCTCCTAAAACTCCAAATTCACCTACCATAATTATAACTATTGGAATATATAAAAGTGTTTCTCTATAAATCGATAATAAAAAATTGTATCTTTCCTTACCGATAGATTGGAAAAAGTATATACAAATATAATAAAAACTAAGAAGTGGAAAAACTAAGATAACATATTTAAAACTTTTAGTAGCTATCTCTAAAAGCCTTTCATCTTTTAAAAATAAATTTATAACAAATTTTACATTGTAAATCATAAATATCCAGATTATCGTAGATAGAGAAAAAACTAATACAAAACCTGTTTTTATAATTTTTTTCATTTTAAAAAAGTTTTTTGCTCCATAATTATAAGAAATTAATGGTTGAATTGAACTACTCACTCCAATCATAGCCACAAACATAAACATAGATACCTTTGTAACTACGCCAACTAAAATAATTGCATCATTTCCACCAACCGGTAAAAGCAAATGATTAAGCACACTAATCAAAATCGCATCCGAAAACTCTATTATGAATGAAGAAAAACCTATTGCTAAAATATTGCAAGAAATTTTTATATCAAATCTCGGGATCAAACTAAAACCATTTTCTCTTTGCAATTTTTTTACATAGAAAAATGCAAATACAAAAGAAATAATTTGACTAAAAACGGTAGCAATTGCTGCACCCTCAACGCCCATATTAAAATGTTTAACTAAAACAAAGTCGATTACTATATTTATAAAAGCTCCGATGCTTGAAGAAAACAACATAACTTTCATCTTTCCATAAGCAATATTCATATAACCAAAGACTGTTGTAAATGCTAAAAAAACATTCCCAAACATAACTATTCTTAAATATCCAACTGAATGTATGAGTATTTCATCTCTTGCTCCTAAAAACATACAAATATCCTTAATAAACAAAAGAGAGATTGTTGTAACTAAAAAAATTATAATCAAAGTTAGTCCTGTTACAGCCGTTGTATATTTAGTTATTTCTTTTGAACGCTTTTCTCCAAGCCTTCTTGATATTAAATTTGAAACTCCAATTCCAAGACAAATTGAAATTGCAATAACGAGTCTTTGCAAAGGAAAAACAACGCTCAAAGCGCCTATCGAATTTGCTCCAACATATTTTCCAACGAAAAAAGTATCGACCATATTGTATAGCTCTGCAATCAAAATACTCAAAATTCCTGGAATTGCAAAATGCAAAAGCGCTTTAATAATATTATTTTCAGAATAAACACTCTTGGTGTCCATCGTTATAAACCTCCTTAATCCTCATATCCATTTGGATTATTTAATTGCCATCTCCAACTGTCTTCACACATTTCTCTTATTCCATATTTAGCTTCCCAACCAAGTTCTTCCTTTGCCTTAGTAGAATCAGCAAAACATTCTGCAATATCTCCGCTTCTTCTCGGAGTAACTACATATTTTATCTTTTTCCCTGTAACTTCTTCAAAATTTTTAATCATATCAAAAACACTATAACCTTCACCTGTTCCAAGATTATAAATTCTAACAGCTTTACTGTCTTCAAATTTTTTAATTGCTTTTATATGACCTAATGCTAAATCCAAAACATGAATATAATCCCTTACACCTGTTCCATCTTTTGTTTCATAGTCATCTCCAAAAACTCTAACATAGTCTAATTTACCAACTGCAACTTGAGTTATATATGGAACTAAATTATTAGGAATTCCATTAGGATTTTCACCTATTCTACCGCTCTTATGAGCTCCAATCGGATTAAAATATCTAAGAAGAACAATATTCCAATCATTATCGGAAATATACAAATCCGTAAAAATTTCTTCTGAAAATAATTTTGTTCTTCCGTAAGGATTTGTAACAGAAAGTGAAAAATCTTCTTTTATAGGAACAGACTTCGGCTTTCCATAAACAGTAGCAGAAGAGCTGAAAATTAAATTTTTTACATTAAATTCTCTCATAACTTCTATAAGTTTTATGCTTCCGTTAATATTATTATCATAATATTCTATAGGTTTTTCAACTGATTCTCCAACAGCCTTAAGTCCTGCAAAATGTATTACCCCATAAATATCATTTTCTGAAAAAATCTTTCTAAGTATTTCTTTATCTCTAATATCACCTTTGTAGAATTTGAATTTTTTGCCACTAAGCTCTTCAATTCTTCTTAAAACTTTTTCGCTTGAGTTGTAAAAATTATCAATTATTACTACATCATATCCTTCATTTAAAAGTTCTATACAAGTATGAGAGCCAATATATCCGGCTCCTCCTGTAACTAAAATTTGTTTCATATTTATCTCCTATTTTATATTTTTAATCAATTCTCTACATATAATTTCATCTTTTTTTAATTGTTCTATCAGTTCATCAACTGAATTGAACTTAATATTATCTCTTAATCTTTTTAAAAAGCAAAGCTCAATATCTTTTCCGTAAATATCTTCATCAAAATCAAAAATATGTGATTCTATTGTAGATTTTTTATTATCAAAAGTTGGATTGTAACCAATACTTGAAAAGCTATAAAGTTCTTTTTCATCAACTATCGTCTTTGTAAAATAAACTCCCTCTTTTGGAATAACATAATTAAAAGAAATATCCAAATTTGCAGTAGGAAAACCTAGATTTCTCCCTCTTTGAAAACCAGAAACAACTTTACCCTTTATAGAATAAAAATTACCAAGCAAATCTTTTACAAGTTCAACATTTCCATTTCTTATGTATTCAATAATTTTTGTACTACTAATTTCCATATTATCTAAACTTATCTTATCAACAATAGTACAAGATAAATTTTTATTATTCATATATGATTTAATAAAATCAGTATTTCCCCCACGATTTTTTGCAAATCTATAATCACTTCCAACAACGATATGTTTTACATTTAAGTTTTCAGTTAAAAACTCCAAAAATTCTAATGGAGTTAAATTTTTAATCTTTTCAGAAAACTCAATGCTAAAAACATAATCTATATTAAAACTTTCAAGCCTTTTTAATTTATCATAAAAGGACATTATCCTACTTGAACTCTGATTAAAAATAAAATCCTTAGTATGGCTTTCAAAAAGAAAAACAACAGTCTTATATCCCTTTTTAATCTTTATATTATTTAATTCAGAAATCAAACTTTGATGACCGATATGAAAACCATCAAAATTTCCCAGAGCTACAACAATATTATCAAATTTAAAATCACTTTCCAAATTCAATTTAAAATGCTCCATAAAAACCCCTTTTTCATTTAATCTTTAAAGTAATTATACCAAAAAAAAGAGTAAATTTCAATTTTGATACTAAACACTAATTAAAATTACTAAAGTTAAATAAAGTACCTGCTTGAAGACCTCTCCAAGCACTACGTTTTGTCGAGGTGACGTTTTAGGTGCTTTTTAAAATATTTAGTCAGTATTTATTAGTTATTGAACCTAAAAAAGTGTGTCCGTTAAGAACACACTTTATCTATAATTTTTCTATTGCATCTAATATATCTGTTAAGCAATCTGTATCTAATTTTTCGGCTTCCCCTTCATCAACCATTTCAGGTATTTTTTTATCAAGTGGAATTTTTGCAACATTTGTAAGTCCAAATTTTCTTGATATGTAAGGTAAGTCGCTTTCTCCAAATATATTTAATTCTTCGTTACAACAAGGACATTTAAAGTAACTCATATTTTCAACAATTCCTATAATTGGAATATTCATCATTCTTGCCATTTTAACTGCCTTTTCCACAATCATAGAAACCAAATCTTGTGGTGAGGTTACAATTATAATTCCATCAACAGGTAGTGATTGGAAAACTGTTAGTGGCACATCACCTGTTCCTGGTGGCATATCAACGAACATATAATCTACATTTTCCCAAACAACATCTGTCCAAAATTGTTTTATTACTCCTGCGATAACAGGTCCTCTCCAGATAACAGGGTCTGTTTCTTTTTCAAGTAATAAATTTATACTCATTATTTTAATTCCATTTTCAGTTGTTGAAGGAATGATTCCTCTTTCATCTATTCTAGCTTTTTTGTCAATCCCAAAAGATTTTGGTATTGATGGTCCAGTAATATCGGCATCTAAAATACCAACTTCTTTTCCTCTTTTCATCATTCCACTCGCAAGCATAGAAGTGATTAAAGATTTTCCAACTCCACCTTTACCACTAATTACACCTATAACTTTTTTTATGTCGCTAAATTGATTTTGTTCAACCAACAAGCTTTCAAATTCTTCTGATACCCCACAGCTTGATGCACTTGAGCAACCAGAACAACCACCTGAACTACAACCACTACTCATATTGTTCCTCCTATATTTTTAATTCTTCAGAAATATACATTTTATAATATATTCCCTTTTTATTTATCAATTCTAAATGAGTTCCTTGTTCAAGAATAATCCCATTTTCAATTAAAACAATCTTATCACAATCCTTAATCGTTGACAATCTATGTGCAACAATTATAGACGTCTTTCCTTTTAAAATTTCTTTCATCTTATTTTGAATGATTTTTTCCGTTTCAGTATCTATCGAAGAAGTTGCCTCATCTAATATCAATAATTTCGGATTTTTTATCAAAGCTCTTGCAAAAGAGATTAATTGTTTTTGACCGTTGGATATACTATACCCATTTTCGCCAATGATTGTATCAATTCCATTTGGTAACTTATTTATAAAGTCATTTATTCCAAGCAAATCACAAACTTCAAAAATTTCCTCATCACTTGCATTTACATTTCCAAATTTTATATTTTCTTTTATTGAAATGGAAAAAAGTTGTGGCTGTTGCAAAACATATCCAAGATTGTCATACAAAAAAGTTTTATCAACATTTTTATAATCAATTCCGTCAAGATAGATATTTCCAGAAGTTACATCATAAAATTTACAAATCAAATTTACTATTGTAGATTTTCCACTTCCCGTACTTCCTATAAAAGCAACACTTTCACCTTTTTTTATTTCAAAATTAAAATCTTTTAAAATTAATTTTTCATCATCAAAATAATGAAAATTTACATTTTCAAATCTAATATTTCCTTCAAATTCCAAATTGTTTTTCTTTTCTTGTAAAACTTCATCTTCTTCATACAAAATTTGAAAAACTCTTTCAGCTGATGCCTGTGCAGATTTTAAATCTGTAAAAATTTGAGCGAGCATTTTAAAAGGCTCAAATATTTGAAAACTATAAGTTAAAAAACTTAAAAACGCTCCGTATGTCATTACATTTTTCATAACTGAAATTGACGAAAAATTAAATGCAAAACCTACACCAATACTTGCAACAAACATAACTATAGGAACAAAAATTGCAGATATTAATATAGATTTTAAATTATATTTTCTATATTTTTCATTGAAACTTAAAAATTCTCTTCGCTTTTTATTTTCAATTCCAAGAGCTTTAATTGTCTTTATATAGCTTAAAGACTCTGTATAACTTTTAATGATTTTTGAATTATAATCTCTTACTTTTCTTTGAAATTTCAAAATATTTTTTTGAAAAATCATCGTAACTATATAAATTACAGGTAGCATTAAAAATAGCATTAAAGTCAATGTATAGCTTAAATAAAGCATAATCGAAACAGAAAACAACAAAACAATAATGCTATGACAAGCATCTATGACTCCCCAACTAAAAACTTCGCTAAGTTTTTGAACGTCTGAAGTCAATCTTGAAATCAATTCACCCGTTTCATATCTCTTTACTGTTGTCAATGAAAATCTTTCAATTTTTTCAAAAACGGATTTTCTAATTTCCTTTGAAACTTTATATTCCAGTTTTCCACCTAAAACATAAAAACTGTAAATTGCAAGAGTTGAAATTATTACAAGCGAAAAAAATGCAATTCCAGCTAAAACAAAACCTTTTAAGTTCTGTCTTGTTATAAAATCATCTGTAAGTAGTTTTATAGACAAAGGAACAACTGCTTGTAAAACACCTGCAATTACAACTACAAACATCAACATATAAAGTTTTTTATATTCAATTTTATAAAATTTTATTAAATCTCTAAAAACATTTATATTTACAATTTTCTTTTTATCCATTATTTACATCATATTCCTTACTTTGAATTTCATTTATCTTGCTATACATTCCATTTTTTTGTATCAATTCATTATGCTTTCCGCTTTCAACAATCTTTCCCTCATTAATAACAATTATGTTATCACAATTATTTATCGTTGAAATTCTATGTGAAATAAAAATTGACGTAAATTTTCTATCCATTGATTTTAAAGCATTATTTATCTTCAAATCCGTATTCATATCAACAGCACTTAAACTGTCATCTAAAATCAACACTTCAAACGGTTTTAACAAACTTCTCGCAATGGAAATTCTCTGTTTTTGTCCACCAGAAAGATTTACACCATTATCGACAACTATGGTTTCATATTTTGAAGAAAAATTCAAAATTTCGTTGTGAATTGAAGAAATATTAGTCGCCCCATAAACAGAGTCTTCCCCTATATTGTCATCAACAATTTTTACATTATCCATAATTGACATATTAAAAAGTTCACTATCTTGCATAATCGCAGAAATTTTTTCTCTAATGTACCTTTTATTTATCTCATTTATATTTATTCCGTCAATTAAAATTTCTCCACTTGTAGCCTCAAAAAGTCCAAGCAAAAGATAGACTATCATACTCTTGCCACTTCCGGTTGCTCCTATGATTCCTAAACTTTCCCCTGCATTTACTACAAAACTTACATCATCTAAAACTAAATTTTCATTAATTTTTAAAGATACATTTTTAAATTCTATTTTTTCAGAAAATGAAACATCACTTATTCCACATTCATAATCTTCCTCAGGTAAATCCAAAACTTCATAAATTCTGGAAATCGAAACACTTGCTTTCGCCATATCACTAAGCAACTGCCCAATCTGTCTAATAGGCCAAACAATCATATTAATATAGATAACAAAAGCAATCAAATCTCCAAAATTCATTTTGCCTGTAATTGTTTCATAACCACCTACAACCAAAACTATCGCCAGTTGTAAAAAAGTTAAAAAGTCATTTACAGCCCTAAACTTTGCAAAAGTCCTCATAAAAGTATTTTGCATAATATTAAAAGTTTCATTTTTTTCTCTAAAAAGATTTAAAATATACTTTTCACGATTAAAAGCTTTAATAACTCTAGTATTGAATAAAACTTCTTTTATGAATACCATAAGTTCACTTTCAGCCTCATCTGTTTTTTTGAAAATTTTTCCAATTTTACCATAAAAAACATAAGACAAAATGGAAATAACAACGCAAAGACTTATACTTATAGTCGCAAGTTTAAAATTAATCAAAGACATAACTATAATTACCAGAATAATTGTTGCAACAGAGCCAAAAGCATTTACAAGCTGAGTTGCAAAAAGTTTTCTAACCGTTTCAATATCAGAAGAACTTCTTTGAATCAAATCTCCAGTAGAATAATCATTTAAGCATCTTATATCCAAATTTAAAAATTTATTATACATTTTTTCTTTTAAATTAAAAATCAAATTTTCACAAGCGACATTTGAATAATAATTCCTTAAAAAAATAAAAATACAGCTAATTCCTGTTAAAATAACTATTACAAAAGCCAATATGTATATATTTTCTCTTAAAAAATCTCTACCACCTATAAAGTCAACAGCTCTCCTTAAAATATCGTACTTATACTCCTTATTTCCGATTATAGAGTCAACTGTAATCATAATAACAATCGGAGTAAGCCCCGAAAAAATTTGTATAAAAATTGTAGAAATCATAGAAAGAAAATAAGTTAATCTATTATTTTTTAAAATTTTCCAAAAAAGTTTAATTTCTTTCAACATATCACCTCATAAAATACATACATATATTTTAATCTAATTTAGAAAAAAAGGCAAATTTATTTGGGTTTGTTCCACTTTTTTGGTATAATACATAGGAGGTGATTTTATGTGCACAACTTTTTCTATTTTTAGAAATGGAGAAACATTGCTCGGGAGAACAATGGACTTAAGAGATTATCACAGATATGAATTTAAATTTTTCCCAAGCAATTATAATTATGAAGAAGATATTTTTGGAAACAAATTATATACAAAATACAAAATTATGGGAACAACATTTAGAGATTACGACCATTTAATAGATGGAATAAATGAAAAAGGTCTTTTGGGTTGCACCAACTCTTTTAGAAATGTAATTAATTTCAAAAAAGAGCCTGACAATACAAGATTAAATTTAACATCAACAAAGATATTAAATGTATTTTTGACAAATTGTGAAACTTTAGAAGATATAAAAGCACTTGCTCCAAAGATACATATCGTAGAAAAATCTCTTGTCGATGAAACGAATTATTCAAGACATTACCACTATATGTTTACAGATAAAGATAATAAAAGTTTGATTATGGAAATAAAAGACGGAAATTTAGAAGTTTATGAAAATGAATATAACATAATGACAAACAGTCCAAGATTTGAAAAACATATAAAAAATTTACAAAAATATTTAGAAAAAAGAGAATTAAAAGGAAATATTCACACGCCAACAAAAAGATTCATAAGAGCATACATAGAGTTGGAAAATTTAAAACAAAATGAATTTTCAAAAAGTAACGAAGATATTTTATTTGATTCACTAAAAAAATTCACAATAACAAAAAAAGATTTAGAAAACATTTCAGAAAGCTCACAAAATATAACATTATACTACTCAATGTCAAACGCAAAAACTTTAAAATATCATTTAAAATATACAAATTCAAAAAATGTAAACAGTTTTTCATTTGACGACTTTAAAAATGGAAATAAAAAAGAAATAGTTCAGTTTATTTAGCACAAAAGAGAGACTTTAATATACAAAGTCTCTCTTTTAATTTATTCAAATACTATTTTATAATTTTCTTTTATTTCCTTGGTTGTATTTAACATTTCTGTAATAATTTTTTTTGCAACTTCTTTTGACTGCTCAAAAACGCCACTTTCTCTTGCATCCTTTTCAGCGTTTTCCTTACCACCTTGAGTAAACTCTGTATAATCTTCAACCTTAATTGGATTAAATATAGAATTCTTTTCATCATAGACCTTTAAAGATTTAAAATCCAACTCATTAGATAAAATTTTCGATTCAGGTAAAGTAATTTTTATTGTTTTACTGCCCTCATCAACATTTATCTTCGTTTCTGCTAAATCAATTCCAATCTTCAATATTCCAGTATAACTAACTATAAAACTAGATTTAGTAAAAGGTAATTTAAAATTGAATAATGTATTCCAGTCTTCTCTACTAACAACTTCCTTATACTTATATTGAATTGTAGATAATTCTTTTAATTCTTTAATTTGTACTCCAACAGTTTCATTTGTAATTTTAGGTTTTCCATTATCTCTATGAGTAAAATAATATCCCCCTACTATACCCAAGACAACTAATACTACCAACATTATAGATACAATACGTTTTTTAAACTCTGCCATCATAAGCAATCCTCCTAAATAAAAATAATATCGTAACCATTATATATATGTATATATGGAATGTGAATATTTTTTGCATAAAAAAGGCTAATAAATTAAATTTTATTCGCCATATCTATTATCTTTTTGAATCTATGATTTACTCCGGATTTACTTATGTTTAAAACTTCTGCAAGTTCTTTTAATGAAAAAGTTGGATTTTTTAATCTTAATTCACATAAGTCAAGTAAATTTTTATCCAAATTTTCTTTTCCATATTTTTTATAAACTGTATTTATTGCATCAATTTGTGTAAATGAAGTATTTAAAGTTTTATCTAAATTTGCCGTTTCACAATTTGTTAGTCTGTTTGTATTGTTCTTTATTTCTTTTATCATCTTAGTTTCTTCAAATTTGAATAAACTGTTTACCGTTCCAATTAGCGAAAGAAAATCAGAGATCATCGCACTATCTTTTACATAGACAATATATTGCCCCTTTTTCTCAAGACTTTTCGCTTTTATTCCAAATACTTTTAAATATCTTATAACAAGTTTGGATAATTCATCTGAATTTAAAGTAAATTCCAAATGGTAACTCTTGTCCGGATTTGCTATTGAGCCTGCACCTAAAAAAACTCCACATAAAAAGTTTTTAATAAAATCTTTACTTTTTGTAATATCTTCATAAAGCTCATCTTTTAAGAAAAGACTATCAAGGTCTGAAAAGTAAGTATCTTCTAAAAACTTCTTTGAAATTTCTTCATTTTCAATTACAATTTTATATACATTGTTTTTTCTTAAGTTTGAAATTTTTGAAACTATTATCTTTCCGTCATAAGAGTATAGAAATTTAAAAAGCTTAAAAATTCTTCTTATGATTGAATTGTTTGTAGTTTCAAATCTAATCGTAAAGGAAAAATTACTAAAAACAATCGTTCCATTAGTCCTTATAAAAGCAGAAAGTTCAGAAATAGCAGAATTTTTTTCTACTATTTCTCTTCTTGAAAGTTCATTTTTTAAATCAGTTGAAAATGCCATTATTTTCTTTTTCTCTTTTCGTAAAAATAATTCGCACTCTTTAGCATATTTCTTTCAGCATCATGCTTTACTAATTTTATAGCCTTGTCATAAGGTAAAAATATCGCCTCTACAAAGCCCTCTTCTCTCTGTGGATTCAAGCTCAAATCTTCAGGCTCCATATAAAAATAATGAACTGTTTTTTTCACTTTTTCACCGTCATTATGTTGGTAATCATATTTTACAAAACCTAAATACTTTACAATTTTACCAAGTATTCCAGATTCTTCTTGCACTTCTCTAACAGCTGCCACTTCTTTAGTTTCATTATCTTCAAGTCTTCCTTTTGGTAAAACCCATTCATTGCTAAACTTCTTTAACAAAAGAAAATTGCCATTATGAATAACAACTCCACCAGCACTAACCTCTAGCATAAAACCTCCTATTATCATATCACATATCTTCTTAATATTATAACACGAATTAAATATACATTCAAATAATAAAAATTAATTTGTATCCATAGCAACAATGTCATAAATATGATATAATAAATGGTAGTTTATATTAAAGGAGATTATAATGAAATTAGGAATAGTTGGATTACCAAATGTTGGTAAAAGTACATTATTTAACGCAATTACAAAAGCCGGAGCCGAATCGGCAAATTATCCTTTCTGTACTATTGACCCGAATGTAGGTCTTGTAAATGTACCTGATGAAAGATTAAATAAATTAACCGAGCTTTACAATTCAAAAAAGACAATTCCTGCTGTTATTGAATTTTATGATATTGCAGGTCTTGTAAAGGGAGCAAGTAAAGGTGAAGGTCTTGGAAATAAATTCTTATCTCATATTAGAGAAGTTGATGCAATCGTAGAAGTGATTAGATGTTTTGAAGATGAAAATATCGTTCATGTTGACGGAGAAGTTAATCCACTAAGAGATGTTGAAACTATTAACTTAGAACTTATTCTATCCGATTTAGAACTTGTGGAAAAAAGATTAGAAAAAGCTAGAAAATCTTTAAAGGGAAACAAAAGTTTTAAAGAAGAAGTTGACCTTTTAGAAAAAATATTACCTGTTTTAGAAGAAGGAAAATCTATTAGAACTTTAACTTTTGATGACGCTGAAAAAGCAATTTTAAAAAACTTTTCTCTTTTGAGTGTAAAGCCTATAATTTATGTTGCAAATGTAAATGAAGATGATATGATTGATGAAGGAAAGAGTAACGAATATGTAAAAATTTTAGATGATTTTGCTAAAAATGAAAATTCTGGAATCGTAGTTATAAGTGCTCAAATAGAAAAAGAAATTTCTGAACTTGAAGATGATGAACAAGTGGAATTTTTAAATGATTTAGGAATTTCTGAAAGTGGTGTTTCAAAGCTTATAAAAGAAAGCTACAACCTTTTAGGACTTATGAGTTTCTTAACAGCAGGCCCTGAAGAAACAAGAGCTTGGACTATAAAAATCGGAACAAGCGCCGTTAATGCTGCCGGAAAAATTCACTCAGACATTCAAAGAGGTTTCATCAGAGCAGAAATCGTAAATTATGATGACTTAATCTCACTTGGAAGTATGGTTACTGCAAGAGAAAAAGGTCTTGTAAGACTTGAAGGTAAAGAGTACATTATGCAAGACGGAGATGTAGTTTACTTTAGATTTAATGTTTAAACGAAAAGACTGTGCAACAAACACAGTCTTTCTTTTTTTACCTACCTAGAATATTTTTTACTTCTTCGTCTTTTAATTCATAATTATAAAATAATTTATAAAATTCTTTTACTTCTTTTTTAATATCATAATTATAAACTTCAGGATAAACTAAATTTCCAAGCCATTTCATTCCAATTACTCTATTAACTGCAGGTGGTCTTCCGAAGAAATTATATGGACCACTAGGAGTATAGAAAACTTTATTTTCCTTTACAGCTTTTAGAGTTTTAAAAGTTTCTTCTCCTTTAATTTGTTCAGCTAATTCTTTTGATTCAAAAATCAAGAAATCAGGATTTACTTCTGATAATTTTTCAAAAGGAATTTCATTTCCTGAACCGCCTTTAACTTTTTCTACGGTAATTGGATTTTGAGCACCGATAAATTCAATAATATCAGCGTGGATAGATCCTTTTGCATTTGCAAATAGTCCTGTTTTTCCTCCACCGTAGTAAACTTTTTTAACATCTTTTATCTTTGCCTTATTTGCTTCAATTTCCTTATATGTCTTCTTGATATATTCAGAAAGTTCTTTTCCTCTTTCTTTATTACCTAAAACTTCAGCAAGTCTGTCAAAAGCTTCAGGTAATTTGTCAAGAGTTAACTCAATGAAAACTACAGGGATTTTTAATTGTTCTTGTAGCTTGTTTAAATCTTCTTCAATTCCTTTTTTCTTTTCACCCATATCAATTATTACATCAGGTTTTGCATTTACAACAGCTTCCATATTAAGATTGGCTTTCTTTCCATAGAACGCTCCAAATTCAGGTAATTTTTTCAACTCATCGGTAATATACTTTTCTGTACTCTTTGAAAATTTTGATGCTACCCCAACAAGTTTATTCGGCTCAAAAATATGCAACATAACTTGTGCAGGATTTCCTGATGGAGCAACTCTTGTAATGTTTTGTTTTAAAGTAACTTCTCTTCCCAAGTCATCTTTAAAAACTCTAGTTTCGTTCTTTGTCTCTGTTTGTTCATTTTTCTTTTCAGCAGGTTTCGAACAAGCTGTAAAAAGAAGTCCGAAAGTTAAACAAAGAGCTAAAATTCTCTTAAATTTTTTCATATTTCCTCCTTTTCCACTACTACAATGGCTGTATTTTTAGGTTTACAATAATATTTTGTAAAAATTTCCCCATTGTAATTGTAATCTATATCTTTTACATTAGATATCAAATTAATTCCTTTTTCGCCATACCATTTATTTAAGTACTTAATAACTTCTTCATCATCTTTTAACGGTTGACCAAATTCAAAAGTTTGTCTGTAAATTTTATAGGGAATTTTTCTATCATCTAAAAACTTACAAATATCTTGAATAGTATTTTTATTCGGATTATGAACAATACTTTTTTCAACATCATTTCGTATTATTATCATCCTTTTAGTAAATAAGTTAAAAAAATTGTAAAAATAATCTTCAACATTTCCAAAATGACTAAATAAAATATTATCACTTACTCCAATTTTTTCAAAAAGTTCTCCATCATAACAATTAGAACAAATTGTCTTGAAATTTTTAATTTTGTTTTTTGCAATATTATCTTCCAAAAGATCTAAAACCTTATCATCATAATCTACCCCAATTATATCACTGAAATAATCAGATAATTTCATAGGCAAAATTCCTAATCCACAACCGAAGTCAATAAGGCTTTCTCCTTTTGGAATGATTTTTTTGATTTCTAAAGTCATATTATCGTGATATTTAGTATATTCTGAAGCAACTAAATACCATTTTATTCTATCTTCATTCCAAAACATAATCGCGTCTAACCTCCTTATAATCAGGAATACAAAATTTTCCGTTTTCAGTTTCAATTAAATTTATAGGAACATTATATAATTTTTCTAAAAGTTCCTTATTCAAAATAGATACATCTCCAAAAAAACTTTCCTTATCTTTTCTAACTATAAGTACCTTATCTGCATAAGTCAAAGCGTGATTAGGATTATGAGTTGTAATTAAAAATCCTATATTTTTTTTCTTCAATGAATTACAAATTTCCATTATCTTTAGCTGATTTCCATAATCTAAATTAGCAACCGGCTCGTCCATAAAAATATAGTTATTGGCTTGCAACAATGCTCTTGCAATTAAAACAAGCTGTCTTTCTCCTCCGCTGATTTGCCTGTAGTTTTTATCTTTTAAATAAGAAATCCCTAAAGTTTTTAAAATTTCAACTGATTTTTCATAATCTTCCTTTGTAGTTTTATAGAAAAATCCATCTTTTTTAGAATAATTCCCCATTAATATAACATCAATAACTTTATAGTCAAATGCAGGAAAATGAATTTGTGGAATATAGGAAATAAATCTTGAAAGTTTTTTGCTGTCCAATATTTTTAAATCATTATCATCAATCAATACTTTGCCGTTTTTTATAGGAATTAGTTTTAAAAGTGCTTTTAATAAAGTTGATTTACCGGCACCGTTCTCGCCCAAAATACAAATTATTTCTCCTTTGTTTAGAGAAAAACAAATATCTTTTAATATTTCATTTTTTCCATAAAAAACTTGTAAATTTTTAACCTCTATCATAATCTCTACCTTTTTTATAAATTAAATACAAGAATATAGGTGCTCCAATAAAAGAAGTAACAATTCCAATAGGAATTTCAGAAGTTGTAATATTTCTACATAAAATATCTACAACAAGTAAAAAACTTGACCCTAAAATACCTGATGCAGGAATTACAAATCTATAATCATCTCCGAAGATAAGTCTTGAAAAATGTGGTATTACAAGTCCAATCCATCCAATTATTCCTGTAACTGCAACACTTGAAGCAGTCATTAATGTTGCAAAAAATATTATAATAAATCTTATTTTTTCAGTATTTAATCCAAGTGTTTTAGCCTCTTCTTCCCCCATTGTAAAAATATTTATTTCTATTTTATATAAATTTGAAACTATAAGTCCAATTACAATAGGGAAAAATATAAATTTAAAATCAATCATTTTTACTGATGCCAAAGAGCCCATAAGCCAATATGTTATGCTTGGTAGCTGATTTTCCGTATCTGCAACAAGTTTTACAAAAGAAATTAAAGAAGAAAATAAACTTCCTATCATCATTCCAGTTAAAATAAGTCCTAAAATTCTATCACTTCTAAAAATTTTACTTAAAGTGTATGTTACAAAAACTGAAAGAATCCCTAAACTAAAAGACAAAAGTGTTATTTCAAAAAAATTAAAATACATCAGTATTCCAAAAGCTGAACCAAATGCTGAAGCTTGTGTTGCTCCTAAAATATCAGGACTTACCATTGGATTTTTTAAAAGACCTTGAAACAATGCACCGCTTGTAGAAATACCTGCCCCTACAAGCATAGCACATAATACTCTTGGAATCCTTATATTCCAAATTATTGTGCTTTGAGCTGAATCACTAACGATTCCATAAAAAATTCTATCTACTATCACTTTTATTACTTCAAAAAATTTAACAGGATAACGACCGATGCTAAATGAAAAAATAAAAGCTAACACCAAAATAATTGTTAAGATAAAAAATTTTAATCTAATTTTAGTATTAATCATATAAACTCTCTTCCTTATTTTTATAAAAATATAACGATAGTATAAAAATTATAAAACATATCAAAATAAAAGTCAATACATTTTATCAGACAATCAAAAAGAAACAATATATTTTCCATTAAAAAATTTTTAAAATTAAAATTAACAAAAAAAGTCTAGCTATGAGTTTCCTCAACGCTAGACTTTTATTCTGTAACAACAAAGTTCTAAGGATAATGCTTGATTAGAACCATCGTATTATTGTCTTAAAAATTCTTCTAATGTAATATTTTTCTTAAAAATTTTATTTGCATTTTCTACGCCAACAAAGCGAAAATGCCAAGGCTCAAATTTATAATTAGTCTTATCTTCTTTATTTTCAGGATAACGAAGAATAAAACCATATTTATGAGCATTTTTTATAAGCCATTTAAATTCTTCAGTTTCTTTAAAAGATTCTTTTAAATTTTTTTCTTCATCTTTTCCAATTATATCTAAACTTTGTCCAATTTGTGATTCATTATGACCTGCACTAGAATACATAGCATATTCAATATATTTGTCATTCTTAGGTGCATTTTTATTAAGTTGCTTTTGTTCTTCGTAACTTATAAATCCTTTATGCAAATCTAAAGTTATTCTATCTCTATTTGCATCTACTTTCATTAAATCAAATTGTTTTTCGACAAATTTATCAAAGCCGGGATTAAAATCACTAGGTAATTTATACTCCGTATTTACTAAAAGAATTCCCTTTATAACTTTAAATAATTTATTTTTAGATACATTTTCAATATTACTACTTTTAACAAAATAAAATTTATCTTCAAATTTAACCTTACTTATTCCATCTTTATATCCAAAAACTTCTAAATATTTTTCCTCTTCAACTTTTACTTTCTCTTTTAAAAGCTCCTCTGTTTCATAAAGAGATACTTTTTTCAAAGTTTTTGCATAATTAGTTGCAATATCGGAAAAATCTTTAACTTCCGGCAAAGTTAATGTTTCAAAATTGTATGGCATTTTACTTTCCAATTCAATTTTCTTCATTTTTT
This sequence comes from Parvimonas parva, assembly GCF_016552165.1. Lineage (GTDB taxonomy): Bacteria > Bacillota > Clostridia > Tissierellales > Peptoniphilaceae > Parvimonas > Parvimonas parva. Next base: position 63,240 of record NZ_JACVDA010000006.1, read on the forward strand.
GTCGATTATAAAAATAAACCGAAGAAATCAATATTATCAAAAAAATTGTTATTAAAAAAATTATTTTTTTACTTTTTTTCAAAATATAAACCTCTATATAATTATAATATATATAATTAAAGGGATTTAGAAAACTAAATCCCTTAAACTATTTTATTCAACATCTAATACTTTTCTTCCTTTATACATTCCTGTGTCAGGATTAACTCTGTGAGGTACAACTAATTCATTAGTTTCAGGATCTCTAACTAGAGCTACTTTAGGTAGTCTATATGAAGATGCTCTTCTTTTATCTCTTCTTGCTTTAGAAGTTTTTCTCTTAGGTACTGCCATTATAACACCTCCTCTGAATTTTTATAACATATACCCCCGTTTTAAACGGATAACAAAAATATTATACTATAAAAAAATTAATTTGTCAACAATTATTTTACTAAATCCATAGTATCTCTTGCAATCATTAACTCTTCGTTTGTAGGAACGATTAAAACTTTAACTCTTGAGTCATCTGCTGAAATAATAGCCTCATCTCTTGTATCATTTTTAGCATCATCAAGTTTAATTCCGTATTCTTCCATTCCTTCTAATATTAATTTACGCATTGAGGCTGAGTTTTCACCAATACCACCGGCAAATGAAATAGCATCAATATGTCCTAATTCAGCCATAAATCCACCAACATATCTTCTTACTCTTGTGATGAACATATCTAAAGCTAATTGTGCTCTGTCATTTCCTTTTTCTGCTGCCTCTTCTAAATCTCTAAAGTCTGAACTTAATCCTGAAACTCCAAGAACACCTGATTTTTTATTTAAAATTTGATTCATTTCATCAGCTGAATATCCTTTTTCGTTCATTAAGAAAGTCATAACAGTTGGGTCAATATCTCCACTTCTTGTTCCCATTAAAAGTCCTTCTAATGGAGTTAATCCCATTGTTGTATCATAACATTCTCCGTTTTTGATTGCAGCGATTGATGAACCGTTTCCTAAGTGAACAGTTATAATATTAAGATTTTCTTTAGCTGTATCTAATAATTCAGCAGTTCTTAAAGTTACATATCTATGGCTTGTTCCATGGAAACCGAATTTTCTAAGTCTGTAATCTTCATAATATTCATAAGGGATTGCATACATAAATGTTCTTGCAGGCATAGTTTGATGGAAAGCTGTATCAAATACTGCTACATTTTTCTTTCCTGGAACTAAGCTTTCACAAGCCTCAATACCCATTAAGTTTGCAGGGTTGTGTAATGGACCAAATTTAATAAATTCTCTAACTTTAGCCTTTACATTTTCATCAATAATAGTTGATGCTGTTAATTTATCTCCACCATGAAGTACTCTGTGTCCGATAGCATTAACTTCATCTAAGCTCTTAACAACTCCGTATTTTTCATCAACAAGAGCATCAAAAACGTGTTTGATAGCTGCTGTATGGTCTGCCATAGCTTCTTCAACAACTAATTTTTCACTTCCAACTTTGTGAGTTAATTTTGAACCTTCAATACCAATTCTTTCAACTAATCCTTTACATAATACACTTTCATCAGTCATATCGAATAATTGATATTTTAAAGATGAACTTCCACAGTTAATTACTAAAATTTTCATTAATTTTCCTCCTAAGATTTTTAAAAAAATATATTTTCACATACACTAATATTTTACTATTTTCTTTAAATTAAGTCAATACAAAATGCTAATTATTAAGCATCTAAAATTTTCAAAAAAATAGAACTAACTTAAATAAAATTAGTTCTAAAAATAATTTTTAATGTTTTTTTGTTGCAAATTTATTTTCATTACCATTTAAAAGTCTAACTATATTGGATTTATGTCTATAAACGGTCAACAATAATAAAAATAAAAATGTTGATAAAACATAAATATTTCTATATCCAAAAAATATATATGATATTGGTAAAACAGATGCTGTTGACAGCATTGACCCTAATGATATATATTTTGTAAATATTACGATTAAAATAAATATACTAATCGCTATAAGTGCTAATCTATAATCTAAAAACACAATAAAACCAAAAGATGATGCTATTCCTTTACCACCCTTAAAATTCAAAAACACAGGCCAATTATGTCCTAAAACTACAAATATTCCACTTAACAATATTCCGTTTAATCCTAAAAATTTCATTCCAATATAACAAGCTAAAATTGATTTTAAAAAGTCGATAATAAAAGTTAAAACGCCTGCCTTAAGGCCAAAGACCCTAAGCGCATTTGTTGTACCAGCGTTTTTACTTCCATAATTTCTAATATCTTTATTAAATAATATTTTTCCAAAAATCATACCACCTGAAATATTTCCTAAAAAGTATGAAATAATTATACAAGCTAAAACTTTAAACATTATCTTCTCCTCTCGCTCTAAGTTCAAAAACTATCGGTGATGAAGTAAAAGAAAAATTCTTTCTAATTTGATTTTCCAAATATCTCAAATAAGAAAAATGCATTAACTCTACCTTATTCACAAATATTACAAACTTTGGTGGTCTAACTGAAACTTGACTTGCATAAAATATTTTTAGTCTTTGTCCTTTATCAGTTGGTGGAGCATTGTGAACAACTGCATCATTTATAATGTCGTTCAAAATACCTGTTGAGATTCTTGTACTATAATTTTCATCAGCAATTTTAATTGCATCAAATAATTTATCAATTCTTTGCCCTGTTTTAACTGAAATAAAAACAAGTTGTGCATAAGGAACAAAGCTTAATTTAGTTCTTATATCATCTTCAAAAGCCTTATAAGTTTTATTGTCTTTAACAATTAAATCCCATTTATTAACTGCAATAATTAAAGCCTTATTTTGTTCTTTAGCAAAACCGATAACTTTTGTATCTTGCTCAGTAACCCCTTCAGTAGCATCAATTAAAAGCACAGCAATATCTGACCTTTCAACTGCATTCAAAGTTCTAACAACACTATATCTCTCTAAATTTTCAGTTATATTTTTCTTTCTTCTAAGCCCTGCTGTATCTGTAAAAATATAAGTTTTTCCATCAATTTCAACTCTTGAATCAATAGAATCTCTAGTTGTTCCTGCAATATCAGAAACTATCATTCTCTCTTCTCCTAAAATTCTATTCATAAGAGAACTTTTACCTACATTCGGTTTTCCGATTAATGCAACCTTTGTTACTTCTTCCTCTTCACCTGTATATTTATTTTCAGGAAATTCTTTTATGATTTCATCAAGTAAATCTCCAAGTCCAAATCCTTGAGTTGCAGAAATAACATTTAAATTTTCATAACCAAGCTCATAAAATTCATAAATTTCTGCAGGCATTTTATGAGTATCTATTTTATTTATAGCAAGTACGATAGGCTTTTTAGTTCTTCTAAGATAATTTGAAATTTCTCTATCTTCGTCCATCAAACCATTTTTACCATCAACAACAAATAAAATTACATCAGCATTTTCCATAGCCACATCAGCTTGAGCCTTAATTTTTTGTAAAATTATATCATCACTATTAGGCTCTAAACCACCAGTATCACAAAGAATAAAATGTTTATTTTGCCATTCAGCATCTTTATACAATCTATCTCTTGTAACACCCGGAGTATCCTCAGTAATAGCGATTCTTTTATTTATAAGTTTATTAAAAAGTGTAGATTTCCCAACATTAGGACGTCCAACTACACAAACTAAAGGTCTTTGCATAAATTCACCTCCATATTTCTTAATATATATTCTACCATATTTTCTTTAAAAAAATAAGCTCCTTTAAAGGAGCTTATCATTATACTGGATAAATTGAAACTTGTTTCTTATCTCTACCTTTTCTTTCAAATCTTACAACACCAGAAATTTTAGCAAAAAGTGTATCATCTCCACCTTTACCAACATTTACTCCTGGGTGTATTTTTGTTCCACGTTGTCTAACTAAAATGTTACCAGCAAGAACGAATTGTCCGTCCCCTCTTTTAGCACCTAATCTTTTAGCTCTACTATCACGACCGTTTTTAGTACTACCTAAACCTTTTTTACTAGAAAAAAGTTGTAAATTCATCTTTAGCATACTCTACACCTCCTTATAATAAATCTCAATATATTTATTATATTCTTCTTTCAATGATATAATGCCAACTTCAAAAGTTTTCATTATTGTTTGAACATCTCTAATTTTAAATTCATCCAAACTTTCAATGTCTAACATCATTCTCAAATATCCATCTCCTACTTCCAAATCCATATCATTAGAATCTATTGAACAAATTTTTTCAATAGCATTTGGAGTATTTATAGACAAAACAGATAATGATGCACAAAGAATGTCATTCTCTTCACTAAAATCAGCATGTCCTTCCATTTCAAATCCATAATATAAATCTTTTTTCTTAAAAATATAAATATTAGTCATTAAAATGCAATACTTTCGATTTTAACTTTTGTAAATGGTTGACGATGTCCTTTTTTCTTTCTATAATTTTTCTTAGCTTTGAACTTGAAAATTATAACTTTCTTTCCTCTTCCATGTCTTTCAACAGTTCCTTCAACCTTAGCTCCTTCAACTACTGGAGAACCAACTTTAATATCTCCGTCTTTAGAAACTAAAAGAACTCTATCAAAAGATACTTTTGAGCCTTCTTCAACATTTAGTTTTTCAACAAAAATGCTTTGTCCTTCTTCAACTTGGTATTGTTTACCACCTGTTTCAATTATTGCGTACATAGTGCACCTCCTCATTCTTAAGTCTCGCCGAATTAGGTGCTATGCTTTAAAAACCTAATCCGTGCGGTAACACAACAAGTAGTATATCATAAAAACAATAAAAAATCAAGATTTTTTTAAATTATTTTTTAATTTGGATTTAAAATTTTAACTTTAAAATGTTAGTATAGAAGTTAAAATATTTATATTATTTTAAAATCAAAGAATTTGTGATATAATATGTTTAACTTTATACAAATTTAATTATATTAAATGTAATAAATAAAATTATAAAAAATAAAAAAATGATTGTTATTTGAGGAGGTTTTTTATGTTACAAAAAAAGGTAGAGAATAAACAATCTAAAACTAAAAAAGGAGATAAAAGTTTTTTAAAATCTTTTTTTAAATTCGTAAGCATAGTCATTCTATCAATATTTATGATTGGTGCAGGAATTACAGGAATTTTTGCAACTACATTTATAGATATTATGAAAGATGCTCCAATCATTAATGCGTCAAAGATGAATGAGCTTATGATTCAATCATCAACCATTCTTGATAGAAATGAAAATTTAGTTGAAAAAATTGAAAACTTAGAGAATAGAACTATTGTAAAGCTAAGTGATGTTCCGGAACATTTAATAAATGCTTTCATTTCAACTGAAGATGAAAGATTTTATTCTCATAAAGGTGTTGACCCAATAGGTATAGCAAAAAGTCTTATCGATACAGCAAGAGGTAGAATTCGTGGTGGGTCAACAATCGCTCAACAATTAGCAAGAAATATGTATCTTTCAAATGAAAGAAAAATTGAAAGAAAGTTAAAAGAGGCATATCTTGCAATTAAAATTACAGATAGTATTAAAAGAGAAGGTGTTCTTGAGGCATATCTTAATAGAGTTTTCTTAGGACAACATTCTTATGGTGTTCAATCAGCGAGTCAAGGTTACTTTTCAAAAGATGTTAAAGATTTAACCATAGCTGAATCTGCACTTCTTGCAGCAATAGTTCAAAGTCCTACAAACTACTCTCTATATAAAACTATAAAGCCTGAAAATGTTAGTGATGAATCTGCTGTTATAAAAGATTTAAATATCGGTGGTCAAGTTTATAAGGCAGTATATAATCCAAAAGTTTTAGATAGACAAAAATATGTTTTGAAAAAAATGTATGAACTTAAAAAAATAACTAAAGAAGAATATAATAATGCTGTTAATGAAGATGTATTTTCTGCTATAAATCCAAACAAAGGCTTTGAAAGGGAAGTTTCAACTTACTTCACTGAATATGTTAAGTATCAAGTTGCTGAAAAATTAATGAAAAAATTTAATTATACTAAAGAAGAGGCTTGGGACAAGATATATAACGGTGGACTTACAATTCATTCTACAATGGACCAAAACATACAAAAGAATTTAGAAAAACTTTATGCAGATTTTGCAAATGCAATGAATGCTCCAAGATATGGAGGTCCTTCATTTGCAGCTTTTAAAAGAGATAGAGCAAGTAATATAACTGATGAAAAAGGTAATATAATCTTGTATAAAAAAGCTAATCTTTTAGATGAAAATAACAATGTTATAATTCCAAAAGGAGAGTTTTCTATTGACTCAGATAATTCTTTAAAAATAAATAGTCAGAGAGTTTCAATATATCAAAATGTTTTGTCAATGGCTAGTTTTTATACAGTTAATGACCAAAACAACTTAGTTACCCATGGAATTGGAAATTTCCAACTTCCTGAGCAAGGAGTAACAGTTGAAAATGAAAAATCTTTTAAAATTTCTGCATCTGTTTTTGAAAATTACAAAGATTTTTATAGTGTAAATGAAAATGGAAATTTAGTTTTAAATTCAAAATATTTCCAAGTTGATGAAAAAGGAACTGTTCAACCTCAATCTTCATCAGTCGTATTAGACCATAAAACAGGTCAGTTAATCGCGATAATTGGTGGTAGAGAAACAACAGGACACCCTCTAAATAGAGCTTATAGAGTTCCTAGACAACCGGGTTCTACTATGAAACCTTTGGGAGTATATATTCCTGCATTGGATAACGGATATACTGCTGCTACTGCAATAGAAGATGCTCCTCATTATAATGATAAAAAAGAACTTTGGCCAAAGAACTGGTATAATGGATATAGAGGATTACAAACTCTTAGAGAAAGTTTAGTACAATCTATCAACGTAAATGCTGTTAAGACTCTGGAAGATATAGGAATAGAAAAATCTAAAGAATATTTCAAAAAATTCGGTTTAATAAACGAAGATAATGAATTAGATGATACTTATGTTTCAAGGTCTGAAAGTGTGGACCATAATGATGAAAACTTATCAAGTATGGCTCTTGGTGGTATGACAAGAGGTATGACCAACTTAAAAATGACTGGAGCTTATGCAGCAATAGCAAATGACGGAAGATATAATGAACCTATTTCATTTACAAAAGTTGTTGACTCAACAGGAAAAACTATTTTAGAACCTGAACAAAAGCAAAGACAAGTTACATCTAAAGAAAATGCTTTTATAATGAGAGATATTTTAAAAGGTGTTCCTGACGTAATGGCTCACGGTGCAAAGCACCCAACTATTGAAGTTTCAGGTAAAACAGGTACAACTGATGATGTACAAGACTCTTGGTTTGTAGGTTTTACTCCATATTATACAATTGGAACTTGGATAGGTTTTGACAATCAACATATAAAACTTAATAATAATAACTCAATGGCAGCCACTCTTTGGGGGAAAGTTAATAGAATAGTTTTAGAAGGCAAAGAACCTAAAAAATTTGATGGTCCAAGTGAAAATATAATAAGAAAGTATGTTTCAATAAGAACTGGTCTATTAGCTACCGAAGGCACTGAAAAAGCAATTTATGAATATTTTGTAAAAGGTACAGAGCCTACAAAATATGAAGAAATTTACTATATAGCTTATAAAATAGATAAAAGAAACGGAAAGTTGGCCACAGATAAAACTCCTGAAGAATTTATTGAAGAAAAGAAGTTTTATATAAAACCGAATGTATATAAACCGGAAAAAACTGATTATGGCCCTAGTGATTTTATAAACCCACCACCAACTGAAGAATCAGATATAGTAGATAAACCTAAGGAAGAAGAAAAACCAAAGACTAATACTAAACCAAAAACAAATGATACTTCTAATAAAAATGATAAAGATAAAGATAAAGATAAAGATAAAAATAAAAATACAGAAAAAGATAAAAATAAAAATCCTTAAAAAGGAGTTGCTATTTGCAACTCCTTTTAATATACTTCTTCTATTATTCCTCCTCCGACTACAATATCATCAGAGTAAAATACAGCCGATTGTCCTTTGTTTGGTGCTCTAACAGGCTTTTCAAATTCAACAAATAATTCATTATCTTTATAAAATAATAATCCTTTTGTTTCGTTTTGTCCATGTCTAACCTTAACACTCACTTCCAACGGTTTTTCTAAAACTTCAAAAGGTATAAAGTTTTCATCTCTTATTTTTATTTTATTTTTATATAAAGAATCTTCGTCAGACAATGTGACAGTATTATCTCTTGCATTTATCTTAGAAACAAAAACTCTCTTTCCAAGTGCAATTCCAAGACCTTTTCTCTGTCCGACAGTATAATACACTATCCCATTATGTTTTCCTAATTTATTTCCATTTTCATCAATAAAAAAACCCTCTTTTATTAACTCAGGATTTCTCTGTTTTATAAACATACCATGGTCTCTATTTTGAACAAAACAAATTTCTTCGCTATCTTTTTTTGAATAAGTCAAAATATCTTCATCTTTTGCAATTTGTCTTACTTCGTCTTTTATCAAATCAGCAAGAGGAAATAAAGTTTTTGCTAAAACTTCTTGACTTGTATTATACAAAAAATACGTCTGGTCTTTTTTAGAATCTTTTGCCCTTTTTAATAAATATCTATTATAATTATTATCAAATTCAACTTTTGCATAATGTCCGGTTGAAATAAAATCTGCTTTTAAAGGTTTTATTTTATCTACAAAACTATTAAACTTTATATATTTATTACAAGCAACACAAGGGTTGGGAGTATATCCTAAAGAATAGTCTCTAACAAAATTTTCAATAACTTTTCTATCAAATTCTTCTCTAAAACTCATTGTATAATGTTTCACGCCCATTGCCTCTGCAACTATTTTAGCGTCCATAACGGAAGATAATGAGCAACAACCTTTTTCTTCATCATACAAATGTCCTTTAGGTACTAAATTCATAGTAACCCCGATTACTTCGTATCCTTCTTTCAATAACAAATGGCAGGCAACACAACTGTCAACCCCGCCACTCATTCCTAAAATTACTCTTTTATTCAAAATTACCTCACTAATAACTGATAATTATTCCACCCTCATTTTCATAAGTAGAGGACAATCCTCTCGCAGGAACAATTAAAATTTCTTTAAAATTATATTTTTCAATAATTTTATTTCTTATTTCCTTAGCTCTTTCTAAACAATTACAATGAGTTATTACCAACTTTTTATCTTCAATATTTGAACAATTTTCAGATATAGAATCTACAAGTTCAGCATAAGCCTTCTTTAATCCTCTAACTTTTTTGTAAACCTCGATTTCTCCATCAACACCATACATAACAGGTTTAATGGAAAAAGCAGATACTATCATAGCTTTAAGTTTAGAAATTCTACCATTTTTAATTAAATTATCAAGGTTTTCTAAAACAAAAAATATTTTCATATCAGCAATATAATTTGTAACAGTATCTACTATTTCTTGAAATGACATTTTATTATTAATACATTCTTGAATTTTCAAAGCAACTAAAGTTTCACTTGCAGCAGCAGATTTTGTATCAAAAATATGAATCAATTTTTCTCCTTTTTCAAGTACCATTGTTCTAGCTAAACAAGCATTTGAATAAGTTGCGCTTAATTTTCCTGATAAAGTAATGCAAAAAACTTCCTTTGCTTGTTCAAATTTATCCATAAAAAGTTTTGGAGATGGAGCAGCTGTCTTTACAGAACTAGCCTTTTTCATATTTTCTATATATTCATTTACATTCAAGTTTTCATCATCTAAATAATCTACATCATCAAGTTGTAAAGTCAAAGGTACCAACTCAATATCTAATTTATTCTTTAACTCTTCGGTTAAATCACAACAACTATCAGCAACTATAAGTCTTTCCCTCATATTATCCTAACCTCTCTTCAATAAGTTTAGCAAGTTTTCTTGCCTCTAATTCTAATTCTTCTTGATTTTCTCCTTCAATCATAACTCTAACCAAAGGCTCTGTTCCAGAAGGTCTTATCAAAACTCTTCCATTTCCTAAAAATTTATCTTCTATCTTCTTTATTTCTTCTAAAATTTCTCTATCTTGTAAATAAGCACTTCTATTTTCCAACTTAACTTTCGCATTAACTAACACTTGTGGATAAGAAACCATAAGTTCATTGAAATATGATAGATTATTTATACTACTGGCAACCAATTCACAAATCTTAAGCGCTGTAAAAGTTCCGTCCCCTGTAGTACTATCATTTAGGAAAATTACATGTCCAGATTGTTCTGCTCCTAAAATATAATTATTTTCCAACATATTTTCAAGCACAAATCTATCTCCAACTTTTGCTGGAATAAAATCAACTCCTATTGAATCTAAATATTTTTTTAGCCCAATATTACTCATAACAGTTCCTACTACTGCATTATTTGTAAGCTCATCTTTTTCTTTATATGACTTAGCCATAGCAGCTAAAATATGGTCTCCGTCCATAATATTTCCTTTTTCATCAACTGCTAAGCATCTGTCAGCATCTCCGTCAAAAGAAAATCCCATATCAACATCATTTTCTAAAACTGCTTGTCTAATAACTTCCATATTTGTACTACCACAGTTTAAGTTTATATTTTTTCCGTCTGGAGCAGTATTTAAAGAAATAACTTCCATACCTAAATCTTCAAATAATTTTCTTGCAATTTTATAAGCAGCACCATTTCCGAAGTCAACTGCAATTTTCAAATTAGAAAAATCTGCATCTACTCTTGATTTTAAATAATCTGCATAAATAGAAACAGCATCAGTTTCTTCTGTGAAGATTCCTTCTTGTACTTCTCCAAAATCAAAATATTCATCATCTAAAATACTTTCAACTTTAAATTCAATCTCATCTGAAATTTTAAAACCATTTTCATTAAAAATCTTGATTCCATTATATTTAAAAGGATTATGCGATGCTGAAATAACAGCGCCTCCAACTGCCTTAAAATATTTTATTAAGTAAGCAACTGTTGGTGTAGGAGCAATTCCTATACTAACAACATTAAAGCCCATTTCCAATAAGCCTTTTGCCAAACTGTTTTCAAGGCTCTTTCCACTTTCTCTAGTATCTCTACCTATTATAAATAATTTTTCTTCTTCATTTTTTAAAATATATCCGACAGATTTTCCAAGTTTATATGCAAGTTCATCAGTTAAATTTTCTCCATAAACTCCACGAACACCATCTGTTCCAAAATAATTACCCATTCTTTCTCCTAATTAATTTTAATATTCACATAATAATTATCGTAACAACGATTAAATTAAACAACCTTATAAACATAAAGTTGCTCTTATTATATCATAAAAGAAAAAAAAAATCATTAATTAAAAGAAAAAACAGTGTATTTAAAAACACACTGTCCTTTAAGCATTTTCTTTTATTTTAAATTGTGCCATTAATATACTTATCAAAGTTATTCCAACCACTATTAAGTAAATTGATTTATTTTGTTCAAAGCCAAGTATTCCATTCGGTATTAGCTTTGAAATCCAAAGATACACTCTATCTCCAAAGTAAACTCCCATAGCGAAAAATAATTGGAATATTCCCATACTAACATTTCTATCCTCTTTTTCAAAATATTGCATAGCCATTGAAATCAAACAAGTATATGCAATTCCATATCCAAAACCGTTAAACATATATCCTAAAAATGCAGGTAAATAACTTCTAGTTAATAAAATTATTATATAAAAAACTAAATTCGAACCCAAACCTAAAACTAAAGTCTTTTCAATTCCAATTTTTTTAGCAAAATAAGTTCCTGCAAGTACACTTGCAACAAGTTGTGGAAAAGCAAACAATACGTCAATATAGGCCAAAAAAAGTGGTGGCATATTAAGATTAACTTTTGCATAGGCAATCATATTTGCCCCTGAAGTTGAAAATTTTATAAATGAAACTAAAATTGCAATTAAACAAATATATAAATATCCTTTAAATTCAAAAACTTTTTTAACCTTTGCAAAACTAAATCTCTTCGCTGAATAAGAAACGTCTTTAACAAAAAAAGTCAAAACAAAAGCTATAACAGAAATAATTGCAGAAAGTGTCCAAAGCAATTTAAAATTTTTATATGAGCCATAAGTTGACAAATATTGAATAGGTGCTGCTATAAATTCTGCTAAAAGTGGTGCTATTGATAATATAGATGCCGAAATCGCAGCTTTTTCTTTAGAAAAAGTCTCTGAAAACAATACATTGAACACCGCAAGCATTGACGCACATATACCCATAGCTACTGATGAGAAATATAAAGTATTGTAACTTGGTTTTAAAACCACCATAAATGATGCCAATGTTAAAACAAAAAGTGCAATCTGAATAAATATCTTTTTTCTATTAAAAATATCACTAAGTATAAAAATCGGTAGCCTTATAAAGCAACTGATAAGCCCATAAGCAGAAGTTATCTGTGCAGCCATAATAATTGAAAAACCAAGTCCTCCCTCTTCCATAGGACTTATTGCATAAAGTTTTCTATATGCTCTAACAACAGTTATTCCACTCCAAAAAAGTACAAATAACCAAAAGATTATTTTTTGATTTCTATCTAAATCATACTTCTTTGAAATAAAAAATATAATTGCAAAAGTTAAAATAATCATAAAAATTGATGAATAAAGTTTATACATTTTTTCTCCTTAATTTTCTGGTTTAAATGCTAAAATTTTACCACGTCTTATATGTTCTCTTAAATTTAATTTATGTCCCCATTTTGCAAGATATTCTTCAGTCAATTCCTCTTCAATTATTGTGTAAAGTTCAAAACCTACCTTTTTCAAAATACCCTTTAACTTCACTGAAGTTATTGAACCGGCAACTCAAGTTGCATGAAAAATAGGTTCATCTTTAACCCAAGTAGGAAGTTCATTGAATTGAACAATGTCTGAAATTGAAATTCTTCCACCCGGTTTTAAAACTCTAAAAATTTCAGAATAGACCTTTTCCTTATCTTCACAAAGATTTATAACACAATTTGAAATTACACAGTCAACCGTATTATCTTCAACTTTAAGATTATCAATATCTGAAACCCTGAAATCCGTATTAAAAAGTTTTTTCTTTTCTCTTATGTAATTTGCCTTTTCAACCATTTCAGGAAGTCTATCAACACCGATAACAAGACCTGTTTCTCCAACAATTTTACAAGCCTTAAAAACGTCCATTCCCTTACCACAACCTAAATCTAAAACAGTTTCTCCCTCTTTTAAATTTGCATTTTGAATCGGATTTCCACAACCAAGCCCAAGATTTGCTCCACTTTCTAAATCTTCCAAAGTGTAACCTAAACTTAAAGCAATCTTTGTTTCAATCTCTTTGCTATCTTCACTTTCTCTTAATCTATCATTTATAGCAATGTTTTTATACAACTCATCTATAACTTTCTTATTATCACAACACTTCATAATAATCCTCCTTTCAACCTCATTATTCTATCACAATTTAATAAATTAGTCCAATTAAAAAAATTTTTGTAATATAAATATTTTTTAATTTTTACATAATACAATATACCCAAATTGATAAATAAATTTAAGTTTTAACGACAAATATATCTTGATTTTTTTTGAAATTCAATGTATTATATGGGTATAAGATAATTATAATTCACATAATTTAATTAAAGTAAATTATCTTGAATCGAAATTATATTATTAAGATATTTAGGAGGTGCGTTATGCAAATAACAAAAGATATGTTAATCGGAGACATTATTCAAATCCATCCGGACGCAGTAGAAATTTTATTTAATTTTGGACTTTCTTGCGTTGGCTGTCCTGCAAGCCAAATGGAGACTCTTGAAGAAGCTACTATGGTTCATGGACTAAACTTAGACTTACTTCTTGATGTCTTAAATGAAAATTCTTCAATCTAAAGAATGAATCCCTCACCCCACACAAAAGTGTTCGGTGAGTAGTACATATTTAAACAAAAATCACGAGCTAGTAGCTCGTGATTTTTGTTTAAATATTAAAGATTTTCTAATAAAGTTTTTACAAATTCAAAAGTTCTTTGTGTTGAAGGAATATTTAATCTTTCAACCGGACTGTGAACGTCTTTCATTGTAGGTCCTATTGATATCATTTCCATATCAGGGAATGTATCAACGAAAACTGCAGGTTCTAAAGCTGCATGAACAACTTCAACCTTCATTTCTTTTCCAGTTAAATTTTTATAAACTTCTAATGCAGTATCTCTTAATTTTGAAACTTTTGCAAATTCCCAAGGTTTATAGTAATCTTCTAAAGTATATTCAACAGAATTTTCTTCATAAACTTTTTTTACGATATTTGTATATTCTTCAAAAGTTTTAGGATTTGAACTTCTAAGTGAAAGTGTAAATCTAATAATATCTCCGTCAAATTTAATCATCGCAAAGTTATCTGAGCATTCAACGATTGATGGATATTCTTCCATCATTGAGTAAACTCCATGAGGAATATTTCTAATTACATTTTCCAACTTTTCTTGACAGCCTTTGCATAAAACTTCTTTTTCATTTTCTATTTTTTCTATACTAACTCTCATATCCTTATCAAGTGGATATTCGCTAATCAATTTAGAAAAATCAATATTAAATTCTTCTGCATCACTTGTGAAAACAACCTTAGCATCTCTAGGAATTGCATTGTGTTTTGTTCCACCTTCAAGACTAACCAATCTGTAATCAGCAATTTCTCTTACCATATCCAAAGCTCTAAGAGTAAATTTCAAAGAATTTCCTCTTTGTTGATGAATTTCCATTCCTGAATGTCCACCAAGCATATTATTTACAGATAAAACAAAAGTATTTTTCTTATCATTTTCTTCGAATTTAACTTTTAAAGTACCCATAACATTATGTCCACCTGAACAACCTGAAAGTAAAATACCTTCTTCTTCAGCATCAATATTTAAAAGTTTTCTTCCGTTTAATAATTCTTTTTTAACAGCTCTTGCTCCTGCCATTGTTCTTTCCTCATCAGTAGTTACTAAAAGCTCTAATGCTGGGTGTTTTGCATCTTTATCTTCTAAAATAGCAAGACCCATAGCAACAGCAATTCCATCATCCGCACCTAAAGTTGTGCCTTTAGTCTTAACCCATTCTCCATCTACAATAACAGGAATCGGGTCTTTTAAAAAGTCGTGGCAAACTCCGTCAGCTTTTTCAGCAACCATATCCATATGTCCTTGAATTACAACAGGTTCATGGTCAATATAATCTTTATGAGCAGGTTTTCTTATAACAATGTTATTACTTTCATCTTGGATTGTTTCATATCCAAATGATTTTCCAACGCTGTACAAATAATCACTTACAGCTTGTTCATTTCCAGACTCTCTTGGAATCTTAGTTAGTTCTTCAAAATAATGAAAAACTCTTTCAGGTTTTAAATTTTCTAACATATTTACCTCCATAAAATTTAATATATAACGAATATATTATATACCTTTCGATATGCTTTTTCAAGTCATAAATATGAACTAGAAAAGTTTATCGAACTCTTCCATACTAAAAATAATTTTTTCTCCGTCATTGATTACCATAGCAGGAATACCGATTGAACCATTTTTCTTTGCAAAATCAAAAGCAGAATTTTCTCTAAAAATTAAAAATTTCTTTAAATTTGCTAAATTTTCATTAATGTCAAGATATAAATATTTTATCCCTCTTTTATCCAATTCGTTTTTCATAACAATACAATCAGGGCACATACTTGACCCAAAAACAACTTTTTTATTAATCATAATTTCTCCTTAAAATTCTAAAGATTTTTCTATGAAATCTTTTAATTCAGAAATTTTTATTCTCTCTTGTTCCATAGTATCTCTAAATCTAACCGTTACACATTCATCTTCCAAAGTATCGAAGTCAACAGTTATACAAAATGGAGTTCCAATTTCGTCTTGTCTTCTGTATCTCTTTCCAATACTTCCTGAAACATCTGTATCTATCATAAAATATTTTGAAAGTTCATCATAAATTTCATCAGATTTTTCTGATAATTTTTTAGTTAATGGTAAAATTGCAGCCTTAAACGGAGCTAAAGCCGGGTGCAATCTTAAAACAGTTCTCACATCTCCTTCTCCAATTTCTTCTTCATCATAAGCATTACATAAGAAAGCTAATGCAACTCTATCTGCACCTAATGATGGCTCAATACAATATGGAACATATTTTTCATTTGTAACAGGATCGATATATCTTAAATCTTCTCCGGAAACTTCAATATGTCTTGATAAGTCATAATCAGTTCTGTCAGCAATTCCCCAAAGTTCTCCCCAACCGAATGGGAATAAAAATTCTATATCACAAGTGGCCTTACTGTAAAAACTTAATTCTTCTTGTTCATGGTCTCTAAGTCTTAAAGTTTCTTCGTTCATTCCTAAAGATAATAAGAAATTAAAAGAATAATTTTTCCAATAGTCATACCATTCTAAATCTTCTCCCGGTTTACAGAAAAATTCCAATTCCATTTGTTCAAATTCACGAGTTCTAAAAGTAAAATTACCCGGAGTAATTTCATTTCTAAAAGATTTTCCAACTTGAGCAATTCCAAACGGAACTTTCTTTCTTGAAGTTCTGGCAATATTTTTAAAGTTTACAAAAATTCCTTGAGCAGTTTCAGGTCTTAAATAAATTTCAGATTTACTATCTTCGGTTACACCTTGAAAAGTTTTGAACATAAGGTTGAATCTTCTTATATTTGTAAAATTTTTCTTTCCACAACTTGGACAACAAATATTTTTTTCTTCCATTAATTCTTCAACTTTTTCATTTTCCCAACCATCAACATTTATATCACCAAGATTATTTTCAAAATAAAAATCTTCTATAAGTTTATCAGCTCTAAAACGTGATTTACAGTCCTTACAGTCGATCAAAGGGTCACTAAAACTACCAACATGACCTGATGCAACCCAAACTTCCGGATTCATCAAAATCGCACTATCAAGTCCAACATTATATTTTGATTGTTGAACAAATTTTTTCCACCAAGCCTTTTTAACATTATTTTTAAATTCAACACCCAAAGGACCATAATCCCAAGTGTTTGCAAGTCCACCATAAATTTCTGAACCCGGATAAATTATTCCCCTACTTTTACATAAAGAAACTACTTTTTCCATACTTTTTTCTGATTTCATAATATCCTCCTAAAATTTTACACATAAAAAGGCCATATCGCAAGGGACGATATGACCGTGGTTCCACCCTAATTATGTCTAAAAGACATCTCTTCTTAAAACAATTTACTCCTGATTTCCCCATAATACAAAAATATAATTTCACACCAAACAATTACTCTCTAAAAATTTCATATTATTTTTTATCATTCAACGTAACTATTAACGAGTTAATTTTAACATATTTATAATTTAAAATCAATTACATTTTTCTAACTTTATTTTTTTCTTTTAATACTCTTAGATTATCTTCTGTTAAGTAACTGAAACCTTCTCCGGAAACTTCACTAACTGTTGCAACATTTACAAACGCATTGCTATCAAACTCTCTTATAAATGTCATTAGTTTTATGTATTCCGGTCTTGTAAGAATTGTTTCAATCATAATTCTTTCACTTTTATTAAATCCACCCTTTACTTCATAAAGCGTACTACCTCTAACTATTTCATTTAAAATATAATCGTTAATTCCTTCCCATTTTTGTGAATTAATATATACTTTAATCCTTGTTTTATAACCTGTAAGCACTTTGTCAATAACAACGGCATTAAACATTATTCCAACAATAGCATACATAGCAGCATTAATTCCATAAGCAAAATATCCCATAATCACAACAGAAAAGTCTGCAATAAAAACGCCGACACTTAAGTCAACATGTATATACTTATTCAAAATCTTACCGACAATATCCGTTCCTCCTGTTGATGCATTTTGATTCAATGACATTGCTATACCGATTGCTGTAACTACAACTCCTATAACCATACTCATAAAAGGTGTATCCACTAATGGTTTAATATTTGGAAATATTTTTTCAAAAGAAATAAGTGCTATTGACACTACAATTGTTGAATAAATACTAAGTCCACCAAATTCTGCTCCTATAAGTAAAAATGCTAAAATAAATAAAATAATATTAATTCCAAGTTGAAATGCCCCAACCGGCACTCCAGGAATAAATTTTGCTAATGCTATGGATAGCCCTGCTGTTCCACCAATCGTTAAATTATATGGAACCATAAAGAAATAAACTCCAGCTGATACTAAAATAGAGCCCAATGTTGTAATTATAATTTTTTTTAATGTGTTCGAATTCATAATTCCCCCTCCTATAACAAACAATACAATTATAACAAAAGTTTTTAAAATTTACAACAATAAAAGTCTGGTAGTATTGATTTTTTCATAAAAAAAGTTTACAATTATAATAAATAAAAATTATATATTGGAGGCTTATATGATTAAACAAATCGAATTAAACTTAGAAACTATCGAATCTATGTTATATTTATGGACAGCTTTAGCAGAAAAAGAAAAAGTTGCTGAAAGTTTTTTTGTTGATGTAGCAAAACAATATCCATTAAAAGCTATAATGACTAAAGATTTCGATGAAGAATCAGTAAGAAAAGTTCTTTCTGCTATTCAAAACAGAGAATTGCTTTCTGGAGCAAGTAAAGAAGAAAAAAGATTTTGGAACAACAATATGTGGATGATGGAAGACCTTGAACTTCCAAAACTTATGGCAAAACCTATTAAAGTTTTGAATGTAAACCACCTTATTGATGAACTAAACAAAGAATTTCCAAACAATGATAAAGAAGTTTTAAAGGTATATATAGCTCCTTTACATTTAGATGATTATTATATCGTTGATGGAAATTTAATCATCAACTTCTTTAGAGTTATGTTACCAGATGGAGAAAATGCATTCATCGAAGGACAACCTATCGACGAATATATCCTTACAAAATTAAAAGAAGTTTTAAAATAAGAACCCCACCCTTCCACGATGCTTTGCATCGGGTGGGTGCCCGGGAACCTTGTTGTTTCACAATAAAAACCCCACCCTTCCACGATGCTTTGCATCAGGTGGGTACCCAGAACCTTGTTATTTCACAATAAAGGTAGTGTCTATGACACTACCTTTTAAATATCTTATACATTATGATTGCCGTTGCGATTGAGACATTTAAAGATTCCATTGAATTATCCATATCTATTTTCAAATGTTCATTTGAAATTTCAAGCATTTCTTTTGAAACTCCATTCGCCTCATTTCCCATAACGACAATATTTTTTTCATCAAAACTAAATTCTTCTAAGAATTTTGAATTTTCACTTAAAGTTGTAGAAATTAATCTGTAGCCTAATTTTTGCAACTCTTTTATTTTTTCAATATCACAGCTTACAATATTTGTTCTAAACATAGCGCCCATTGTTGCTCTTAAAACTTTTGAATTATACTTATCTACACAATTTATAGTAAGTATATCCTTTATTCCAAAAGCATTAGCCGTTCTAATTATAGTCCCAAAATTTCCGGGGTCGCTAACATTTTCAAGACAAATTATATTTTTAGATGAAATTTTTCTTTCTTCTAAATAATTTACAATTGTTATAACACCTTCAGAATGTTGCATTTCTGTTAGGGATTGAAATAATTTTTCAGATAAAACAATAACTTTATCCAAAACAGTTTCCGGAAAACTAAAATTTTTTAAAAATTCTTTTGTACAAATTATATTTTCAACATTAAGATTCTCACTTAATACCTCAAGCAAAAGTTTTTTTCCCTCAAGTAAAAACAATTTATACTTATCCCTATTTTTCTTTAAAGATAAACTTTTAAAAAATTTATATTTTTTATTTTCTTTACTATCTATTGTTTTAAATTCCATATTATACCAATTTACTAATTCTATCATTTCTACCGGCAACAAGTAAAATATCGCTGTCTTTTATAACATAATCAGCACCAATATTTATTTCCAAGCCTTTTTGTGTTTTAACTGCAACTATATTGATATAATACTTTTGTCTAATTTCAGATTCTTTGATAGATTTACCAATCCAATCTTCAATAGGTGCAATTTCAACAAGAGAATACTCATCAGATAAATTTATAGAGTCCAAAATATTTGAATTACTTATATTATTTGCAACTCTAATTCCCATATCTCTTTCAGGAATAATGACCCTATCTGCTCCTATTTTACTAAGAACCATAGCTTGAACACTATCGGTAGCCTTTGCAATAATTTTCGGAATACCAAGTTCTTTGGCTTCAACAGTTGCAATAATAGAAGTCTTGTAATCAGAACCTATTGCAACAACACAAATATCAAAATTTGCAAGACCTAATTCCTTCAAACTTCCCTCAACTCTAACGTCGCAAATGATACTATGAGTAACTTTATTTGCAATAGAGTTAATAACCTCTTCATCTTTATCTATAACCATTACTTCATTTCCAAGTTTTTCTAAGGTAATGGCTAAATTTGTTCCAAATCTTCCACAACCTATAACAACAATTTGTTTCATATTATCTCCTATCCAACAATAACATTTCCGTTTGAATACTTAAATTTCTTTTTATTAACCTTATTATAAAAAGAAAAAATAATTGTAAGTGGTCCAACTCTTCCAATAAACATTAATATAATTATAAATACTTTTGTAATATCTTTCAAGTGTGGTGTTAAATCTTTACTTAACCCAACCGTTGCAAAAGCTGAAACAGTTTCAAAAAGTAGATTTATAAAATCAACATCTTCAATCAAAGTCAAAGTAAATACCACTGTTCCAACCAATAATAAAGATATAACGAAGATTCCTATTGCTCTTTTTACTAATGAAAAAGAAATTCTTCTTTTAAAAACCTCTATTTCATCATTATTTTTAATAAAGGAAATAGTTGTTACAATCAATAAAAATATTGTAGTAGTCTTAATACCACCGGCAGTACTTGCAGGCGAACCTCCTATAAACATCAAAAATATTGTAAAAATCGTTGATGATTCAGTAAAATGAGTTTGATTTATAGAATAAAATCCTGCCGTTCTAGTCGTTACCGATTGAAAGAATGCGTTTGATATTTTATCAAAAAAGTTTAAATTTTTTAAAGTATTTACATTAGAATATTCTAAAACAAAAAACATAAATGTTCCAAGGATAACCAATCCTAAAGTCATAACCAAAACAATTTTAGTATGCAAAGAATATTTATTAAATTTAAACTTAGAATTATTTATATCTATATAAACATTAAATCCAAGTCCACCTAAAATTATCAAAGCTGATACAACAAATAACATATACGGTGTTGCATTAAACATTTCAAGACTGTTTTCTCCCAAAATATCAAATCCTGCATTACAAAATGCTGAAATCGCATGAAAAATAGAATAGAAAATTCCTTTAATGCCAAACTTTGGAATAAAAACAAATGACATAAGAAAAGCACCTACTCCTTCTATCAATAAAGTAGAAAAAATTACATATCTTATTAGTTTAACCATTCCACTAAGTTTTGTAGATCCCATTTGTTCTTGAATTACAAGTCTATCTTTTAAAGTTATCTTTTCGCCTAAAATCATAGCTACCATAGTAGCCATTGTCATAAAACCTAATCCGCCTGCTTGAATTAAGAGCATTATAATAAATTTTCCAATATAATTAAATTCATTTGTGATATTTATGGTTGATAACCCTGTTACACAAACAGATGAAGTTGATATAAATACACAATCTAAAAAATTTGTAAAATTTAGATTTTTAGATGAAAAAGGTAAAAACAAAAGAATTGACCCAACAGTTATAATTAGAAAAAATCCCATAGTCAAAACTGCCGGTGGATTCGTTTCAAGTTTATCTTTTAATTGTTTTATAAAATTTCTCAAAAGAACCTCCAAAAAAAAGTCCCTCTATTTATGAGGGACATCTCTCTATCTTACTAATTCAACTAATTTTTTGAATCCTTCAGGATCATTTATAGCCATTTCAGAAAGCATTTTTCTATTCATATTTATGTTGTTTTTCTTTAGTCCATACATAAATTTGCTATAACTTAAACCATATTGTCTTGTTCCAGCATTGATTCTTGCAATCCATAAACTTCTGAAATCTCTCTTCTTTCTCTTTCTTCCTATAAATGCGTAAGTCATAGATTTCATAATTGCTTGATTAGCAACTTTGAATAATTTAGACTTTGCGCCATAATATCCCTTAGCTTGTTTTAATACTTTTCTATGTTTTTTTCTTGCATTTAAACTACGTTTTATTCTTGCCATTACTCTTTACCTCCATAACCTACGGAATCATATGATTGATTCTTTTTTGATCTCCACTGCTAATAACTGTTGATTTTCTTAAGTTTCTAATTCTCTTTGGTGATTTTTTACTTGTTAAGTGGCTCTTATAAGCCTTAAATCTTTTAATCTTACCAGTACCAGTTCTTTTAAATCTCTTAGCTGATGCTCTATGTGTTTTCATTTTAGCCATATCTAAAACCTCCTATTAATCTTGTTTTGGTGATAAAAACATTGTCATATTTCTACCTTCCATTACGGAATCTTTTTCTACATTTCCAAATTCCACAGTAAGTTCTTTAAATTTATCTAAAACAACCTTACCTATTTCAGTATGTCCAAGTTCCCTACCTCTAAATCTTACAGAAACCTTAACCTTATCTCCAGCTTTTAAAAAGTTATTGGCATGTTTAGCCTTAACTTCTATATCATGCTTATCAATACTTGGAGTAAGTCTAATTTCCTTTACATTTATAACTTTTTGTTTTTTCTTAGACTCTTTTTCTTTTTTCAAAGAATCATATTTATATTTTCCATAATCTAAAATTTTGCAAACCGGCGGATTAGCATTTGGAGAAATATTTACAAGGTCTAATTTCTTCTCACTTGCCATATCCAATGCTCTTGAAATTGGAACAACTCCAATTTGATTACCTTCTGCGTCAATTAACCTAACGTCTTTTGCTCTAATCTCTTCATTAATTAAAAGCTCTTTTATAATAACACCTCCACGATAAAAAAATGGCGAGTAAAAAACTCGCCATAATAATTACAAAATCAAAATTATTAAAATATACCTGAAACTAAAAAGTAACAAGGTGAGAGCGAGCACTCTACTTCATTCATCATATTACTCAAATATTTTACCATAAATGAATAAAATAGTCAAGCAATTTAAAAAATTTTTCTAAATCATCAATTTACATCGTTTATTTGAACATATTTCCATTTTGATAAATTTAAATAGGTAAATATGATGAAATAAATATTCTTTTACACAAGAATTGTAAATTCATATTTATTTTAACATAAATTTTTTTGAAAATCAAATTTTAATTTTCTTTTTTGAATAAAAACTTCATATATCCTACAAAAACAAATAAAACAATTAAAACTGCAATAATTTCTTGAACATTTACAAGTAACTTTAAAACTGTATTTACAAAAGAAAAATTAAAAAGCAATACTATATTTCCTAATGTAACAATCAAACAAAGTATTAAAGATTACATATATAATACAGATTATGTATTAGAAAAAGTTTTAGAAGAAATTAGCAAATAAATTATATACTAACAAAAAAAGAAATATGCCGAACATATTTCTCAGAGTGCAGACAAAGCATTAGTTTTGTCTGTGCTTTTTTTATGTATTTTTGTTTTTAGTTAAAAATTACTTTAGAATTTATTAAAATCTTAAATTTTATATAAATTTC
>NZ_JACVDA010000007.1 GCF_016552165.1 Parvimonas parva
TATCCTAAAAAAATATTCAATTACAAAACGCCTAGAGAATTATTTTTATGTGGCTAATTTATTCTTGCAATTTAGTATTACAAAGAAAAAAGAGATAAATTTTAATTTTTTAAAATAAAGTATTTATTTAAAATCAAAAATGTAGTATAATAGATATAATTGAAAAAATAAAAGGAGGAAATTTGTATGCATCCAATGTTACAAAAACATGTAGACTCAGGTTATATGAAAGAAGAACATGGTCTATATATCGAAGAAGCTATTGCTAAAGGAGAAACTTTAATTATTTCAGGTCATAGATCTGCTGGAATAAGACCATTTATGGCAGCTGTTATGGCTGTTGCTAAAGGTTCACATAAGACTGTTCAAGTTAAAGATGAAGCTGGTATCGAAGCTGCAAGTGATGTAGATTATATTTTAATTCCTGCACTTACAGAAGAAAACTGTGAATCAATGGTTCAAGCTGCTTTCAATAAAAAAGGAATGAGCACTATAACTTTCAAAGAAACTGAACTTAAGTACTCAATGATGAAAATCATGAAAACTCAAGCTAAAGAAGTTGGAGATTTAAGCAAAGTTGTTCATTTAATTGAATGTAGAAAGATTAATATGATACCTCACTTAATTAACTTCAGTAAAATGACTTACGATGAAAAAGGTAAAGTTAAGAGAGAAGATTTACTAAGCTGTGAAGATTACGAATAATATTTAAAAAGCAAGATTTAATTCTTGCTTTTTTTGTGCAATAAATATAACTTTCTTTAATTGAAAAAATATGTGTTTTATGTTATTATAAGGGGTAGTATTGGAGGATTTTTTGTGATTATTTTTGGATTAGACCCTGGGATTGCAATCGTTGGTTATGGAATTATTGAAGCGATTGGTAATAGAGTTAGACTTATTGATTATGGTGTTATTGAAACTAAGGCAGGAGTTCCACTTCCTGATAGACTTAAGATTATTGATGAAGAATTGAATAAATTGATTGATTTACATAATGTTGATGAACTTGCGATTGAGGAACTGTTTTTTAACAAGAATGTTAAGACGGTAATAAATGTTGCACAAGCTCGTGGTGTTGAAATTTTATCTTTTATAAAGAAAAATATTTTAGCTTATGAATATACTCCTTTACAAGTTAAACAAGCTATTACCGGCTATGGTAGGGCTGATAAAAAGCAAATGCAAGAGAGCGTTAAGATGATTTTTAAACTTAAAGAGATTCCAAAACCTGATGATGCGGCAGATGCCTTGGCTATTGCTCTTTGCCATTTTTTTAGTTTGAAATTTAAAGAAGAATTTAGAATGAAATAGGTGTTTTATGTACGAATATATTAGTGGTGAACTTAAATTTATTTATAATGACTATATTGTTATAGATAATAACGGAATAGGTTATAAGATTTTTACTTCCAACAATACAATTTTTAATGTAAATGTTGGGGATTTTTATACGATTTTTACAGACTATATTGTAAAGGAAGATTATGTCGCTCTTTTTGGTTTTAAAACTCTTGATGAGCTTGAGATGTTTAAAATGCTTGTTAGTGTAAATAGTATAGGCCCTAAGGTTGCCTGTGGCATTTTATCGTCAATGTCTGTTGACAGTTTGAAACTTACTATTGTAAATGGAGATGCTGTTTCTCTTTCAACTGCAAAGGGAGTTGGCAAAAAAACTGCTCAAAAAATCATTTTGGAATTAAAAGACAAGATTTCAATCGACAGTATCAGTAGTAAAGATATTTCAACCGGAGAAATGGAAATCACAACAAGTGGTAAAGATTTTGAAAAGAGAGAGCTTGTCTTAGATGCTTTGGTTAATTTAGGGTTTATGAAAAATGATATTGAAAAATTCCTTTCAAGCATTAATATTGATGAAATGGAAATTGAAGATATTATTAAACTTAGTATGAAAAAATTATAGGTGTTATTATGTTTGAAGATTTTGAAGATAGAATTATCGGAACTGGTTTTTCGAGGGAAGATGTTGATATAGAAACAAGTTTAAGACCGAAGTGGATTGATGAGTACATAGGTCAAGAAAAAGCAAAAGAGAGATTAAAGATTTTTATAGAGGCTGCTAAGACTAGAAACGAGCCTTTAGATCATTGTCTTTTGTATGGGCCTCCGGGACTTGGAAAGACAACTCTTGCAAATATTATTGCTAATGAAATGGGAGTTAATATTAGAGTTACTTCAGGTCCTGCTATTGAAAAGCCGAGCGACCTTGCAAGTATTTTGACTAATTTAAGTAAAGATGATGTCTTATTTATAGATGAAATTCATAGAATAAATAAAAGTGTTGAGGAAATTTTATATCCTGCTATGGAAGATTATGCTTTGGATATAATAATCGGTAAAGGTCCAAGTGCCAGAAGTCTTAGAATCGACCTTGAAAAATTTACTTTGATAGGGGCAACTACAAGGACGGGACAACTTACAGGACCTCTTAGAGATAGATTTGGGATTATGCTTAATCTTGAATTGTATAGCATTGAAAATTTACAAAAAATTATTACTCGTTCAGCAGGTATTTTAGGTGTTGAAATTGATGCTGATGGGGCTATAGAAATTGCAAGACGTTCTCGTGGAACGCCAAGAATTGCAAATAGACTTTTAAAAAGGGTTAGAGATTTTGCACAGGTTAAAAGAGATGGAAAGATTGATTTGCAAACGAGTAAAGACGGACTTGATATTTTAGAAGTAGATGCTTTAGGTCTTGATACGATAGATAGAAAAATAATTACTACAATAATAGATAATTTTTCAGGTGGGCCTGTTGGAATTGATACAATCGCTGCTTCCACAGGCGAGGAGAGAATAACAATAGAAGATGTTTATGAGCCATATTTATTGCAAATAGGATTTTTAAGTAGAACAAGTAGAGGAAGAATTGTAACGGATAAAGCATATAAACATTTTGGTAGAATAAAAAAGTAACGATTATTTAACCGTTACTTTTTTTGTTGTGGAACAACAAGGTTCCCGGGGACCCAACCGATGCAAAGAATCGGAGAATGGTTCGCTCTATACTATTAAGTTAGTTCCAATTATTGTTAGTATTAAGGTTACAATTATAGTTATAATTATATCATTTTTATTGTATTTATAATTCTTGTTTTGTATAAAATTTAATACTACAATCGTTGAAAATATAGTAATTAGTGTTGATATAAAAGTTATTTTCACTGTTAAAATCAATCCGACTTTAAAATAAATTACAGGAAACATAAAAATCGTTGAAATAAGATGAAGTTTTATATTATCTGTTATTTTAAGTTTGTTTATATTTTTTAATGAATTTTTATCATATATAAAATTAAAACGATTATGTTCTATTTTGAAAATAGCAAATAAATTTGAAATTCCATTTAAAACAACTGAAATAGTAAAAGCAATTATTGCATTTTCAATTGTTTCTCTATAAATCGTCAAAATTGATATTGTATAAAATAAGGATATGTTCCTTAGAAAATTTCCATTTCTTATAACATATAAAAAATTATATCCAAAATATTTTTCTGAATTTGTTAAAAATTTTGAAAAATTATGTTTTTTAATATAATTTGACTTTATAGAATTTAATATTTTTATTGATATATGGACAAAGGCAAAAAATACTAAAAAGTAAATAAAAAAAGAAATTTTATTTGCAAAATTTTTTATAATCTCTCCAGTTCCTTTTTTTACAAATACTAAAAGCAAAAACATTATACTAAATCTAATCAATAGTAAAAATGACTGAAAATCAACTTTATTGAATATTTTTCTAAGTCCTATAACAACTAAAAATAGCAATGATACAATTGTCATATAGAATAGGCTTACATTTATCAAATCTAATCTGTATGGAATAAACACAAAAAAACCTATTATCAAAGATCTAATTAAACTTTTTGAAGAATAGTATCTTTCTATTTCTTCAGTTTTTAATTTTCCAAAAAATGATTTTAGTTTTAATTTATTGTTTAAATTATAGTTTGGGAAGACAAACTCAATAATTATTGTAAAAAAGAATAAACTTTTTAGAAGATACATATCTTCATACTTGCCAAATAGAATAAATCCAATATGTATTAATGAAATCATAAATAGTATTGATACAAAGAATTCTATTAGGTTAAAAATATTTTTTATTTTAAATCTTTTCCTAAAAACTTCAAAATTTATCTTAAATACATTCAAGAATTTCACTCTCCAAATTTTCTGTACTTTTATCTAAAATTTTTACAATTTTTCCATCTTTCATTATAAAAAATTCATCACATATATCTGAAAGAGTATCTAAAATATGTGAAGAAATCAAAATAGCACAATCTTTAGAAATCTCTTTTAGATAGATTTTAAGCTCAAATATATAGTTTATATCTATACTGTTAAATGGTTCATCCAGAATTAAAAAATCAAAATTTCGTATAAATATAGGAGATAGAGCGATTTTTTTACTCATTCCCTGTGAAAGATTTGCAATTAATTCATTTTCTTTGTTTTTTAAATTTAATTTTTCTATAACATAATCGTAATTTGAGTTTGTATCATTATGTTTTAACAAAAGATTTATAAACTCTTTTACAGTTAAAAACTCATAGGCGTTAAGTTCAGTTGGAATATAAAGAATTTTATCTTCATCAATATCCATTTCAATATTTCCGTTTAAATTTAAATTTTTTGTTATTGCATTCATTAATGTCGTTTTACCTGCACCATTTTTTCCAATGAGTGCATAAATTTTTCCCTTATCAAAATTTATATTTTCAACATAAATTGAAAAATTTTCAAAAGAATGGCTTAATTTTTTTAAAATCATAAAACTCTCCTAATAAAATATGTAAGAGGATACAGTTAATGTAGCCTTGTTGTTTAGCCAAACATTTGACTCAATAGAACAAATGCAGCTGCTCCCATTTGAATTAGCATAGGACCATTTGCTATAACCCATGCTACAGCTTGAGGACCATAAACCCATGCTGCTGCTATCAATGCTGACATAAAAACTCATATCCTTTTTTAAAAGATATTCTATCTGCAGACACAAATATAGAAAGCACACTTCCTATCAACCTGATGGTAGCACAAAAAAATTTTTTTGTCAATAATTTTTATAATTATAATCTATTGATATAAAAAACAATTTAAAAAATTTGAAAAATATTGAAAAACAATATATAATATAATCTTGTAGATGTATTTTATATTTTATATAGAAGGAAGAGAGTTAATGAAAAGTTTAAAAACGGATGATTTTGATTTTGAGCTTGATGAGTCTTTGATTGCTCAGTTTCCGCTTAAGGATAGATCAAGTTCAAAACTTTTAGTTGTAAATAGAGAAAATTTCGATTTAGAACATAAAGTTTTTAAGGATATAGTAGAATATATAAATTCAGGTGATGTACTTGTAATAAATGATACGAAAGTAATTCCTGCAAGACTTTTCGGTTCAAGACCGAATAAGGAAGAGGTAATCGAAGTTTTACTTTTGAAAAAACATGAGGATAATACTTGGGAAACTTTGGTAAAACCGGGTAAGAAAATGAAAATCGGCTCAAAGGTAGAATTTGGAAATGGAAAATTAGTCGGAGAAGTTGTTGGAATAAGCATTGATGGAGAGAGATTTGTTAAATTTTCTTATGATGGAATTTTCGAGGAGATTTTAGATGAACTTGGAACAATGCCACTACCACCTTATATTCACGAAAAATTGGAAGAAAAAAATAGGTATCAAACCGTTTATGCAAAACATAATGGTTCTGCTGCTGCACCAACTGCAGGACTTCATTTTACAGATGAACTTTTGGAAAAATTAAAGGAAAAAGGTGTTAAGATTGCAAGAGTAACACTTCATGTTGGACTTGGCACTTTTAGACCTGTAAAGGTTGATAATGTTTTGGAACATAAAATGCATGAAGAATATTATGAAATTTCTAAAGAAAGTGTTGAAATTATAAATTCTGCAAAAGAAAATGGAAATAGAGTTTTTGCTGTTGGAACTACAAGTGTTAGAACTTTGGAAACAGTTTATAAAAAATATGGGAAATTAGTTGCTTGTAACGGAGATACCGATATTTTTATCTATCCCGGATTTGAATTTGGAGTTGTAGATTGTTTGATTACAAACTTTCATTTGCCAAAGTCAACTTTAATAATGCTTGTTAGCGCTTTTGCATCAAAAGAAATAATAATGAATGCTTATAACGAGGCAACAAAAAATAGATATAGATTTTTTAGCTTTGGAGATGCAATGCTAATTAAAAAGGAGAAATAATGGAATTAAAATATGAATTAATAAAAAAGTCTAAGGATTGTAATGCAAGACTTGGAAAGATTTATACAAATAGAGGAGTTATTGAAACTCCAATCTTTATGCCGGTTGGAACTCGTGCAACTGTAAAGGCTATGAATGTTGATGAACTTAAAGACATTGGCTCACAAATAATACTTGGAAATACTTACCATTTATATTTAAAGCCCGGTCAAGAGATTATAAGAATGGCAGGAGGACTTCACAAATTTATGAATTGGGATAAGCCGATTTTAACAGATAGTGGCGGTTTTCAAGTTTTTAGTCTTGGAGATATTAGAAAAATAACTGAAGAGGGTGTTGAATTTAGGTCACATATTGACGGTTCAAAACATTTTATTTCTCCTGAAAAATCAATGGAAATTCAAAATGATTTAGGCTCAGATATTATGATGGCTTTTGATGAATGTGCTCCATATCCTGCTAGCTATGATTATGTTAAAAATTCTATGGAGAGAACTTTACGTTGGCTAAAGAGATGTAAAGATTATCATAAAAATACGGATAAACAAGCTCTTTTTGGAATTATTCAAGGGGGAATGTTTAAAGATTTGAGAAGAGAATCTGCTCTTGCTACTATTGATATGGATTTACCGGGTTATGCAATCGGTGGACTTAGTGTTGGAGAACCTAAGGAAATTATGGTTGAATATTTGAACTACACAGCACAATTTATGCCGGAAAATAAGCCAAGATACTTAATGGGTGTTGGAACGCCTGATTATTTATTTGAGGCGGTTGAGGCAGGAATTGATATGGCTGACTGTGTTCTTCCAACTAGAATTGCAAGAAATGGAACTGCGATGACTTCAAAAGGAAAACTTGTTATAAAGAATGCAAAATATGCAAAAGACTTTTCTCCACTTGATGATGAATGTGATTGTTATGCTTGTAAAAATCATACAAGAGCATATATTAGACATTTAATAAATGTTGATGAAATTTTAGGAGCAAGACTTTTATCAATCCATAATTTGAGATTTTTACTTAAAACTATGGAAAATATTAGACAAGCGATTAGAGAAGACAGATTTTTAGAATACAAAAAAGAATTTTACCAAAAATATGGATATGAGGATTAATATATGAATAAATTTTTAAAACTATTATTAATTTTAGCAATAACTCCAATAATACTTGCAACAGCAGGATTTATTGTATTGCCAGCATCTGTTTTGGCTTTTATTAAAAATGGAAAAGAAGTTTTTATCGGCTCATATATGATTTACACATTTGCAATCATAAATGTCGTTTTATCATTCTTTGGAATAACTTATTTAAAAAGAGTAAAGAAAAAATTTTCTGATGAAAATTATCCTACGGGAGTAACTGTTGTTGCCTTTGTAAATTTACTTATTTCCATTATGTGTAACTATTTTACTTTTTCAGTTTTAAAACTTATGTTAAAAAATTCAAAAATGGAAATTCCTTTTTTTGTAATTAGAATAGTTTTTTCTTTGATGGCTGTACTAATTGTATTTTATGGAATTTATCTTAGAAGAGTTAAAAAAGAAAGTGAATTTGCAATAAGGAACAAATGGACAATGAATAACGATATAGTTTTTAACTATGCAAATAAATTTTCAGGAGTTGTCTTTATTGCAGGAGGAATTTTTGTTTTGATTGTATCATGGATAATAGGAAATCAAAACCAGTTATATATTACAACATTGTTTACTCTAATAATTTGTGCAATATCTTCAAATTATATAAGCAGAACAATTGGAATGAAATACAAAACAATGTATAAAGGAAAAAATAAATAAATTAAATTTTAAAAGAAGTCGTTTAAGCGACTTCTTTTAATTTGTATCTTTTTATGAATATTCCTAGTAGTGTATAAAATACTATGAATATAACTTGTGATGCAACAAATAGTAAAAATTTTTCAAAATTTATTTCTTCTAAAAACTTTACAAAATAATATTGTGGCATAAATTTAGAAACATTTATTAATCCTTGTGGTAAGAATTTCATTGGTAAAAATACTCCTGATGAAAATGCCATTATTAATGTGAAAGCAGAATTTACACCATTTACAACTTTTACATCCTTTGAAATTGATACAAGTAGTTGTCCTAGTGAAATTGCAGTAAATGAAAATATAAATACTGCTAAACTCATATATATTAAATCAATTTTAGCTATTGATTTATTCACTCTTGATATTGAAACAGCTAAATAAAAACTTGATATTAATATAGATATTATTACCTGAGCTAAAAATTGTTGTAAAGTTTGTGATTTTTGACTATAAGGGGATAAAGCCATTCTTTTTAAAAGACTTTCTTTTTTAAATTCAGCATCAATATTTATAATTATTGAAATTATACTCGTAAAAACTATATAACTTAAGATTAAAAAAGTAGTGTTAAAGGCTTCTTGTCCTTGTTCTTGATTATATAATTTAGTATCTATTATCTTTACATCAATCTCTTTCTTTAATGTATTTATTACCTCTTGTTGATCAACATTTGAATTTATTGCAGACAATGTGTAATTGAGATAACTTTTTAAATCTATTTTTAAAAAGGTTATATATGAAGTTTTTGTTGGTGCTAAAATCGAAATTGCTTTTTTATTATTTAACAAATTTTGTTTAAAATCTTTATTAATTACCATATAAGCTATAATTTTATCCTCAACAATTTGTTTTCTTGCTTCGCTTTCCGTAATTTTTTCTTCTTTTACATTATGTTTTTCTTTTAAATAATTTATTAAGGCTTTTGACTCTTCGCTTTTATCTTCATCATTTATCATTAAGTTCAGCTTCATAGGTTTAAATTCAACGTCATTATTTTTTGAACTGGTAAATACAATCAACATAACCATAAAAATTATGAAAGAAACTAAAACGGCTTTTATATTTTTAATAAATATTTTCATATAATTTTTAAATATCATTATACTTATGCCTCCTCAAATATACTAATGCAATTCCAAATAAAACTAGAGTAAATGGAATTACATACTTAGCCATTGAAATCAAGTAGCTATTGTCATTTGCGATATTTACACCTAATAAGGCATTTTCCATATATATTGTAGGATTTATCTTTTTTATTATAGGGAAAGCTGAAGTTATAGCATTTGTTACACTTGAGCCCATCATTCCTGAAGTATAATTCATTAGAAGAATACATCCAAGTCCAACCATAGATTTAGTTTCTGTTTTAGTTTTTAGTGTAACGGCAAGGAACATTCCTAATGTAATTCCAAAAATCATAATAATAATTATTGTAATTATTGAAGCCAAATAGTTTGTTATCAGGGTTATCCCAAATACAAGTTTTAAATAAATAATCAATAATGTAGAATTAAAACCTGTAAGTATAAGTGCAGATATTATTCCGTTTAGCAAATAAGTTGATTTTTTTATTGGAGAAACTAACATTCTTACTGCAAAATCAGACGAATCATATAATATATTATCTATGTAGATAACGCCATCAAACATAGTATATAGACTTGCCATAATAATTATTGAAAAAAGTATGGGTTCAACACCTGTAACACCATGGTTTTTGTCCTCTATAAAATCTTTATCAATATTTTTTATAATTTCTTCCTGATTAATTTTAGTTTCATACATTTGTTTTATTTGGTCAAGGATATTTTTAACAACCATAACTTCTGAATTAGATGATATAATTTTTAAAGATAAATCATCTTCTATAAATGCTTTATATTCTTTATTTTTTAGATCTGTTTGAACATCTTCTTTTACTTCTTTAAGATTAAGATATGGAATTTGTTTTAAAATGTATTCATGTGGATTGTTTTTGTTAATTCCAACATTTACTTTATCAAAATTTTTGCCAATATTAGGAATTATAAGACAAAAAAACGTAGCTAAAATTATAGGGAAAAAAGTATTCCAAAATAAAGTTAGTTTATCTCTAGTTAAATGTAGCAAATTTACTTTTAAAGCAGATAAAATTCCCATTATTCTCTAAGCTCCTTTCCTGTCATTTCTAAGAAAATATCTTCCAGTTTAGGTTTCTTTGAAAAAATTTCTTCATAAACTACATTGTTTTCATCAAGTAAATGAATTAATTTTTTAATGTTTCCTGTATCACTAGAATAATTAAAAGTTACTTGATTTTCCTTCGCTTCAACATCAATTACTTCATCTTGTTTTTCTAAGATTGAAATAATTTCAGGTTTTATAAAACCTACAACTGTAATCTTTTCTTTTACACTTACTCCATTAATCAAAGTTTGCATATCTCCGGTTAAGATATTTTTTCCATTATCCATAATAGAAATTTTATTGCAAAGATATTCAGCTTCATCTAAATAGTGAGTAGTATAAAGAATTGATGATCCATTTTCAGCTAAATTTTTAATTCCATCTAAGATAAACTTTCTGCTTTGAGCATCTACTGCAACTGTTGGCTCGTCTAAAATTACAAGTTCAGGCTTATGTGAAATACCACAAGCGATATTTAAACGTCTTTTAAGCCCACCTGATAGCTTCTTTTCCAACATTTTTTCATGACTTTGAAGTCCTGTAAATTCAATAGCTTCATTTACAAGCCTTTTTCTTTCATTTTTATTAGATATATATAGACCACAAAAATAGTCGATATTTTCTTTTACAGTTAAATTATTAAAAACAGCAAGTTCTTGAGGAACAATTCCAATTTTTTTCTTAATTTCATATTCACTAGAAATATCTTTTTTTCCAAAAACTTCAATATTTCCACTGTCATATTTCAAAAGAGAAAGCATACACATTATTGAAGTCGTCTTTCCACAACCGTTTGGACCTATAAGTCCAAGTACATCTCCTTTTTCAAGAGATAAATTAAAATGGTCTAAAACAATTTTTTCTTTAAAACTTTTAATTAAATCTTCTATTTTTATAATCATAATTATCACCTCACCAATATTATATCAACAAATTTTTTAAAAAATTAGTGTATTATGTAATTTTATCAATATGACAAATGTAATTTTTTGAAAAATATGGTAAAATATATTTGGTGATGATATGGTATTTTTAAAATATTTTTTATTAAGTTTAATGTTTTTGTTTTCAGATAGCATAGGAGCAATTAATATTGCAATTTTTAGTTTAGTTTCTTTGAGTTTTATGCTCATTGTAGAAATTGAAGAAAATATTTATTACAGCTTTGTTTTGTCTGTGATTTTTTCTATTTTAATGTATTTTTTTCCGGAATTTAGATTTTTTAGCTTTGTTTTAATATACGCTTTGTATAAAAAATCGATATACAATGTTCCGATATTTTTGGTATTTTTAATTACCGGAGAATTTGATTTTTTAGCACTTTCTTTGCTTATAATTTGTCTATCTCAATATGATAGAGAACTTTATGAGAGAAAAATTTTCTATCATAGAGAATTTTTGAATTTTCATAAAGAAAAATATAAACTTCAAAAGAATTTAAAAAATTTATATCTTGAAGAAGAAAGAAAAAATTATGAAAATATTTTAAAAGAAAGAGAAAAAATTTCAAAAGAATTGCACAATTCGATAGGACATACAATTTCAGCGTCTATTTTAGAGCTTAGAGCTTTAGAATTTATAGTTGAAGACAAAGAGGTTAAAACTTCTATTGAAAGAATTAGAGAAAATTTATCCATCGGAATGGTTGATATAAGAAAAATAATTCACAATATGTATAAATCGTCTTTTGACTTGGAAAGTTATATTGGAAAATTAATTGATATTCCTAATGTTAAAACAAAATTGATTTATAAAGTAAAAACGAAAATGAATGAAAATTTGAGTTTTGATATTTTAAGTATTGTTAAAGAGGCTTTTGCTAATTTTACAAAACATTCAAATGGAGATAGCTTTACAGTTAAAATTATTGAAAATGAAAAGGCATATATTATCACAATTTTTGATAATGGAAAGGATATAAAATTTGAAAAGAGCGATGGACTTGGGATTTTGTCGATGGAGGAAATTGCAAGAAAGTACAGAGGACTTTTCAATGTAATTACAGATAATGGATTTAAGATAAATATTGCGATAGATAAGGGTGAAAAGTAATGAAAATTTTAATGGTTGATGACGATTCTTTGGTGTTAAACGCTTTAAGTACCATACTTGGAAAAAGTGGGTATGAGATTGTACTTGCAACAACAGATTCAAAAAAAGCGATTGAAACATACAAAGAAAATAAAATTGACGTAGTAATTTTGGATATAAGAATGAAAGAAGTAAATGGAGTTGATGTTGCAATAGAAATTTTAGAATTTGACAAAGATGCCAAAATAATGCTCTTAACAACTTTCAATGATAGAGATGATATAATTAGAGCTTTAAACAAAGGTGTTTTAGGAGTTATTTTAAAGGATAATGTTGCATCACTAATTCCTGCGATAGAAAGTGTAAGTCTTGGAAATAAAATTTTAGATAATGAACTGAATTTAAAAAATCTTTTTAATACTACAAAAAAAGATTTTAATCTTTTAACTCAAAAAGAGATTGAAATATTAGAACAAATTGCTAAGGGATTATCTAATAAAGAAATCTCTGAAAAATTATTTTTAAGTGAGGGAACTGTTAGAAATTATATTTCAGGAATTTTAGAAAAGTTAGAACTTAGAGATAGAACGCAACTTGCAATATATTATTATACGAAGTAATTGAAAGGAGAATATGGTGTTTAAAGAAAAATATTCTAAATTCTTTGAAAAAATCGGAAGAAGTAAATTTATGGTGTTATCAACTTCAAAAGATGACTTTGTAACATCAAGAATGATGAGTATAATTGTGATTGATGAAAAATTTTATTTTCAAACGGATAAAAACTTTAAAAAATATAATCAGATAATTGCAAATCCTAATGTATCTTTGTGTATTGATAATATTCAGATTAATGGGATATGTTGTGATGTCGGGAAACCTATTGAAAATAAAACATTTTGTGAAATATTTAAAGAAAAATATCCAAGTTCATACAAAAATTATTCACTTTTAGAAAATGAACGTTTATTGGAAATTGAACCTATATATATTGAATGTTGGAATTATATTGAAGGAGTGCCTTATATAGAAGTATTTGATGTTAAAAATAAAAAATATACTATGAAAAAATATGTAAGATAAAAAGCCAACATTTCGTTGGCTTTTTGTTTTGAAACAAGGAGATTTCAGATTTTTGTTATATATAACATATAGTAAATTGTTTTTCTAACTGTTTTCATGTTATTTTTTTATTTTTTATTAAAAAAATATATTAGATTGATTAAAAAATAAATTTTATTTTGTATAAATATTTAATTTTATTTGAATAAATTTGCTAATTTTGATATAATGAAAGTTACAAATAGAGAATTTCAAAATGAAATTTTTATTTCACCATATTTACCTTTGAAAAATTATCTAAATTGAAAATATGGTATAATACTTAATAAGTGGAGGTGTATTAATTATGAATAAAAATAAGTTTGAAAATGGTAGCATCAAAATATCTAACGATATTTTTTATATGATTACCGCTATGGCAACTATTGAAGTTGAAGGAGTAAAATCTATCGTTGGTGTTCCATCTGATGCTGAAAAAATTAATGCAAAAAATTCTAAAAAAGGAATAGAAATTAATTTTCTAGAAAGTGGAATAGAAATTTCTGTTAAAGTTTCTGTTGAGTATGGACAAAAACTTGAAGAAATTGTAAAGAAAATTCAAGAAAATATAAAATTAAAAGTAGAAGTAATGACAAGTATTAAAGTTTTAGGAGTTAATATTTGCATTGAGTCTGTTGAAAAGTAGAGAGGGTTTATGACTAGAAGTGAGGCACGTGAGTGGTGTATGAAGTTGATATATCAATTAAGTATCCACAACAGTTTTAAATGTGATGAGATAGAAAGTTTTATCGAATATTTTGATTTACCAAGTAATGAGCTTAAATATATTAGAAAAAACTGTAAATCTATAATCGATAATATTGATGATATTGACAACATAATAAAAGAAAATTTAGAGGGTTGCTGGAATTACAGTAGAATAGCTAAGATTGACTTGGCGATTCTTAGAGTTGCAGTTAACGAAATTTATTATTTAGACGACATTCCTGAGAGTGTTGCCATAAATGAGGCTATTGAGATTGCTAATAAATATTCCACTGACGCCTCATATAAATTTGTAAATGGAATACTTGGAACTATTGTTCGAGCAAAAAATAAAATTTAATTTTGGGAGTTTGCTATGGGTTTATTAAATACTTTATTGTTAATTGGATTTATTGCTATTCCTTTTATAGGGATTGCTGTGTCAACTTATTTAGTAGGAACTGCTGATAAAAGAAAATGGATTGTTTATCCTATTTTTAGTGCGATTTGTATTGCTATTTTCGTATTTTTTAAATACAGTATGAATGTAAACTTTTTACGTTGGAGACAGTTTTACTTAATGGTTGCTTTTTATGTTCCGGTTGTTTGTAGTTTAATGGCTTTCATAGCAGTACCTAAATTATCTATAAAATCATTGAAGGAACATATATTACCTATTTTGAGTATTTTTGTTATTTCAGGGGTACTTTTAATGGTTTATTAATAGGAGAATTTTGATGACAACATTTAAGGTAAAAGAGGTTAGTAAGTATATTTCCAATATACTTAGAAGAGATTCTTTTTTATCCAATATTAGTGTTGAAGGTGAAGTATCTAATTTTAAAAAGTCCGGTGGTCATAGTTATTTTAGTATCAAAGATGATGAAGCTGTGCTTAAATGTGTAGTCTTTAAAACAGTTCCGATTGCAAGTAGTTTAAATCTTACTGACGGACAAAAGGTTGTTGTAACCGGAACTATTATGACTTACGAAAAGGGAAGTTACTACCAAATACTTTGTAAAAATGTTGAAAGGGTTGGTCTTGGAAATTTATATGAACAATTTTTAGCCTTAAAGGAAAAGCTTTCAAAGGAGGGCCTTTTTAATGTTGAATTTAAAAAGCCTATTCCAAAGTTTCCTAAAAATATTGGAGTTGTTACAGCTAAGAATGGAGCTGCAATTCGTGATATTTTAAATACTTTAAGAAGAAGATATAGAATTGCAAATATTTATTTTTATCCTGCAAAGGTGCAAGGTATTGGTGCAAGTGATGAGATAGCTGAGGGTGTTAAGTACTTAGATTCGCTAGATTTTATTGATACAATTATAGTTGGTAGAGGTGGAGGTTCTTTTGAAGATTTGAATGCGTTTAATGATGAAAATCTTATTAGAACCATTTTTAATTGTAAAAAACCGATCATATCAGCTGTTGGACACGAGATAGATACAATGCTTACGGATTTTGTTGCAGATAAAAGAGCGGCAACTCCAACGGCAGGAGCAGAGCTTTCATCAGTTAGTATGGACGAAATAAGAGAATTTTTATCTCAGGCTGAGAAGAAACTTAATAAAAATATATTGGAAGAAATTTCTGCTGATAAAATTCAGCTGGAACATTTGAAAAAAGAATTGGAATATTATAATCCGGCTAATAGAATAACTACATTAAAGGAAAATTTGGAGAATTTGAAAAAGTCTTTAGATGAAAAGATTATCGCAGTTTTTAATTATAATAAACAGTTACTTGATTTTAAAAGACAATCTTTAGAGATTATTAATCCAAATAGTGTTTTACAAAGAGGTTATAGCATTATTTATAATGAGAATGATGAGATTGTAAATGATATTAAAGCTGTAAATGTAGGAGATTCTTTGAAACTTAAAGTTTCTAATGGAGAGATTATTTCTGATGTTAAGGAGATTGTAGATGGCAATTAAATTAGAAAATTACGATAAGGGAATAGAAGAACTTATAAAAATCGTAAATACTCTGGAAAAGGAACAATTAAGCCTTGAAAAGAGTATTGAATTATATAAAAAGGGAATGAAACTTCACAAAGAATTAGTTGAAATATTGGAAAAAGAAGAGGGCAGACTATTTTTATTTGATGAAAAAGCAGAAGATGAAGAGAAAAAATTTGTTGAAAAGACATTAGAAGACGGACAAGTGAGTTTGGAATTGTAATGGAAAAATTTTTAAGTTTAATTAAAAAAGATAAACAAATTATTGAAGATAGACTTAATTTAGTTTATAAAAATGAAAATGAGTTTGAAAAAATGTGTGCTTATTCTTTTTCCGTTGGTGGAAAGAGAATAAGGGCTATTTTGCTTTTAGAGGCTTATAAAAGTTACAAGGAAGTTTGTGATTTGGCTTTAGATTTTTCCGTTGCCATTGAGCTTATTCACAATTATTCTCTAGTTCATGACGACTTGCCTGAAATGGACGATGATAAATTTAGACGTGGAGTTCTGTCCGTTTATGGTAAATTCGGACAGTCAAATGCCGTTTTAGTCGGCGATGAGCTTTTAAATAATGCTAATTTGATTATGGTTAAGGCTATAAAAAGTCTTGAAAATATTGATGAAATCAAAAATGCACTATCTTCAAGTGAAATAATTTTAAATTCAAGTGGTATAAATGGAATGATTTACGGTCAATTTTTAGACCTTGAAAATAAAATAGACTCTTTAAACGACATTGAAATTATAAATTCTTTAAAAACAGGAGAACTTTTCAAGGCATCTATCTTAGCAGGGGCAAAACTTGCAGGAGCAGGCGATAAAGATTTAATTTGCTTGGAAAACTATGCTAAAAGTTTAGGACTTGTATTTCAACTTCAAGATGATTTGTTTGATTTTGATGAGGATATAAGACTAAATAAAAAAACTTTTGCTACAATTTTGGGAAAAACTGAAGTTGAAGAAAAAATAGAAAAGTTAAATAAATTTGCTTTTGAACAGATAAATAAAATTTCCGGAAAAAAAGAATTTTTTGTAAATTTTATAGATTTTATGAAAAAAAGGACTTACTAATGGAAAGAGCTGATATTTGTTTACTTAAACTTGGTCTTGCAAAGTCAAGAACTCACGCAAAGAACATTATTTTAGAAAAAAGAGCTTTTCATGACGGAAAAGTTATAGAAAAAGCATCTTTACTTGTTGATGATAATTTAGTTACTGTAAATTCTACTGTTGAAGATACATATGTTGGTAGGGGTGCAATAAAATTAGACTCAGCAATTAAAAATTTTGAACTTGATTTAAAAGATTTGGTTTGCATGGATATTGGAGCATCAACCGGTGGTTTTACTCAAATTATGCTTAACGAAAAAGCAAAAAAAGTTTATGCAATAGATGTCGGGACGAATCAACTTGTAGATAGTTTGTTGAATGATGAAAGAGTTGTGAGCTTGGAAAACACAAATTTTAGATATTTAGATTTTGAAGTGATAGGTGAAAAAGTAGATTTTATTTCTATTGATGTTTCTTTTATTTCTTTAAAATATATTTTTGAAAATTTGTATAAATTTTTAAAAGAGGATAGCAAAATTGTTGCACTTATAAAGCCACAATTTGAATGTGAGGGCAAAAGTTTAAATAAAAAAGGGATTGTAAAGTCTAAAAAAGTTATAGAAAATGTTGTTGAAAAAGTAAAACTTTATGCACTTGCAAATAAACTTGAAGTGATTGAAATAATTGATTCCCCAATTCTTGGTGGAGATGGAAATAAAGAAAAATTAGCGCTTATTAAAGGAATTTTTTAAGAGGATTTTATGAAAAAATATACAAGACAGAGAATTATTTTAGATTTAGTAGAAAATAACGAGATAAAGACACAAGAGGAACTTTCCGAGTGCTTAGAAAAAAAAGGTATTCATTCTACACAAGCTACTGTTTCAAGAGATATTAAAGAGTTAAAAATTTTAAAGGTACAAAATAAAAACGGAGAGTATAAGTACAAAGTTGTCGATTCTATGTATGACTCTTTAGATGAAAGACTTAATAAAATTTGTAAACTTGCCATTTTGTCTATGAAACATAATGGAGATATGATACTCATAAAGACAATTCCACATACAGCAAGTATTTGTGGAACTTACATTGAAAGTGCTAAACTTAAAATGGTAAGTGGAATTGTTACGGGAACGGATACGATTTTTATTGCAGTTGATGATAAATCATTTTTAGATGAGGTTATTGAAGATATAAAGAAACTTTTAAGGTAGGGATAGTATGTTATCTGAATTATATATAAAGAATTTAGCTATTGTTGATGAAACAAAAATTTCTTTTACTGAAGGACTTAACATTTTAACAGGAGAAACTGGAACTGGTAAATCTATAATTATTGGAGCCATTTCTTTGCTTTGTGGTTGTAGAGCTAATACTTCTTTCATCGGTAAACGTACTGACAATGCTTATGTTGAAGGAGTTTTTTTTCTATCAAATTATGAAGAAGAAATTTTGAAAAATAAATTTGAGATGCTTAATTTAGATATAGAAATTGAAGATAAAATGCTTGTTATTTCAAGGAATATAAATAAAAACGGACGTTCTGTTTCAAAGATAAATAACAAAACGGTAAACAATTCAATCCTATCTGAAATTATGATAAATATTTTAAATGTCTGTGGACAACATGACAGTTACACTCTATTTAATAGAACTAATTTTGTCGATGTTTTGGACAGCTTTTGTGATGATGTTTTTAAAGAAAAACTAAAAAATTTAGAATTGTTATACGGAAAAATAAAAAAGACAAGTTTAAATTTAAAGAAATTAAAAAATAAAGTAAGTAATTTCGATGAGAATATTGCTGAAATAAAGGAAGAAATTGAAGAGCTAAACGGTTTAGAACTTGAAACCTTAGATGAAGAATTTATCGAGAATGAAATTGATAAATTTAATAACAGTCAAACAATTTTATCATGTTGTTCAAATTTAGTTGAACTTTTTGACGGAGAAAATTCAGAATTGAATATTTTTTCTTTCTTAAATGAAATAAATAGAAATGTTTTGTTGTTGGAAGAAAATGATAAAAATGTTAAATTTAGTGAGGATTTAGAAAATATTTCTTTTGAATTAAAAGAACTTTTCGAAAAATTACAAAATTATCATTCAAGTATTTATATTGACGAAGAGAGTTTGATGATTTTACAAGAAAAATTTAATCTTTTGAATGACTTAAAGAGGAAACATAGAACGGATAAAAAAGGTCTTATAAAGTATAAAAATTCTTTGGAAGAAGATTTATATTTGCTTGAGCATTCAAAGGATATGCTTTTAGAAGAGAACAATAAACTTAAAACTTTGAGCAATGAATATAAAAATCTTGCAAATGAAATTTCAAATATAAGAAAAGAAATTGCAATAAAATTAGAAAAATTAATTGAGAAAGAACTTTTAGATTTGGATTTAAAAAATTCAATTTTTAAAATAGATATAAAGACGAACAATAAAATTACACATATTGGTTTTGATGAAGTGAATTTCTTAATCTCTACAAATAAAGGAGAGGCTTTACAAGAGATTTACAAGATTGCATCAGGTGGAGAAATGAGCCGTATTATGTTGGGCTTTAAAAAAGTTTTATCCGATAGAGATAAGATTTCAACTCTTGTATTTGATGAAATTGATACGGGTATAAGTGGTGTAACGGCTCAAATTGTTGGAGAAAAACTTGCTGAAATTTCTAAAAATCATCAACTTTTAGTAATTTCTCATTTACCACAAATTGCAGTTTTATCCGATACACATTTTATAATCAGTAAAGAAACTGTTGGATATACAACTTTGTCAAAAGTTTTATGTGCAGATTATGAAGATAAGGTTATGGAGATTTCAAGACTTATAGGGGGAGCAAATATCAACGAAACAACTATAAGACAGTCTAAAGAAATGATAAGAATAGCTGATGAGAAAAAGGAAAAATTAAGATGTATAAAAAAATAAAAACAGAAGAAATTTTTAAGGGTAGAATTTTAGATTTAAAACTCGAATATTTTGAAACTGAAGAAAAAGTTTTGAAAAGAGAAATTGTTGAGCATAAAGATGCTGTTGCCATTTTCCCGATTGACAAAGACGGTTATGTTTATTTAGTAAAACAATTTAGATTTCCGGTTGAAATGGACGTTTTGGAAATTCCTGCAGGACTTGTTGAAGATGGAGAAAATCACGAAGAAACTGCTCTTAGGGAATTGCAAGAGGAGATTGGTTTTAGTTCAAAAAATTTAGAAAAAGTTTTTGAAGGATATAATAGCATTGGATTTTGTACTGAAAAAACAGTAATTTATAGAGCTTGTGATTTGTTTTCTTCTAAATTACCTGAAGATGATGATGAGAATTTAAGTATTGTAAAAATTCATTTTGAGGATTTAAAGAAAATGTATTTTAATGGAGAGATAAATGATTTTAAAACGGCTATGGCTATTTTAAATGAAATGAATAGGAGGTAGTATGGACTTTTTAATGGAACATTTAGTTGTCGCTATTGCTATAATGTTTGTAATTATAGCTTGTAGAATTTTTCAAGCAAATGTTGCTTTGGCTTTAGGAGATGATACACCAAAACTTAACGGAGCAACAAGTTTAAATCCCGTTAATCATATTGATATAACTGGTTTTATTTGTTTCTTGCTTTTTAAATTTGGTTGGGCTAAGCCTTTACAAGTAAATGTGGGTAATTTTAAAAATAGATTTTGGGGAAAAATAATTTATTCTTTATCAAATGCTGTTATGTGTTTTTTAATAGCTTTGATTTCAGCAATAATTTATTTGATGATAGGCTCAAAAAGTGTATTTTTATTTATGCTTTTTAGAGATGTTTTTTCAATTAGCATTGTATTTGGAATTATCGGTTTGATACCTTTACCACCTTTTGACGGCGCAATTTTTGTAAGTGCATTTTTATCAAGAGAAGTTGAATATGAATATTTTAAACTTTCAAGCTATACAACTTTCATTTTACTTGCTCTTATATTGACTAGAACTT
This sequence comes from Parvimonas parva, assembly GCF_016552165.1. GTDB lineage: Bacteria > Bacillota > Clostridia > Tissierellales > Peptoniphilaceae > Parvimonas > Parvimonas parva. The sequence continues at coordinate 21,099 of NZ_JACVDA010000007.1, forward strand.
TCGGAATCTTTTTAACTCCTGCAGTTCAAACTGTTGGTGGATTTATCCTTAAAATAGCGTCTATGTTGGTAATGTAATGGAATTAGTTGTTAATTTAGATGCATATTCAGGACCTTTGGATTTGCTACTTGATTTGATTTCAAAACAAAAAGTTGATATATACGATATTGAGATAAGTAAGATTACAAAGTATTATCTTGAAGTAATAGAAAATTCCGTTTATGGAGAAGATACGGATATATCAGCTTTTTTACTTATGTCTAGCACTTTGGTTGAAATAAAATCGAGAAGTCTTATTCCAAAAGTTACAGATGAAGAAGATGAAGAGATTGTTACAAAAGAACAGCTTATCGAAAGACTTATAGAGTATAGAAAGTTTAAAAAAGTTGGAGAATACTTTAAAAACTTAGAAACCGAGGGAAGTAAAGCATATTCAAAAATGCAATCGGATATAACCGAGTACATTACAGAGAATAAGGAAATTATTTTAAATACTGATGTGAATTTACTTTTGACTTTAATGGAAAATATAATAAATCAATATAAGAACAAGATAGAAGAAAATTCTTTTGAAAAAATTATAGAAAAAGATTTGTTTCCAATAGAAAAGTATATTTCTATGATAAAGACAAAAATTTTTGAAAAGAAAGAAGTTTATTTTGAAGATTTAATTTTTTATAACGGAACAAAAAGTGAGCTTATAACAATTTTTATGTCTATTTTAGAACTTGTAAAAAATAATTTTGTAAGTATTTTTCAAGATAAAGATAAGAATATTAAACTTAATTTAGTGGGTGATGATGTTGAATAGTAGAGAATATAAACAAGTTATCGAGCAGTTGCTATTCGTTTATGGCGACCCTTTAAAGATTGATGATATAGCAAAAGTTTTGGAAATTTCTGTAAAAGAGGCGAGCGTTTTAGCTGATGAACTTGTAGAAGAATTTGAATTTCAAAAGAGAGGACTTTTTATTCAAAAAATTTCTAATCACTATCAGATAAAGACCAGAAAAGAATTTCACGAGATTATTTCAAAGCTTTTTGAAAAAGTAACGATGAAACATTTAACGAACTCTACTTTAGAAACTTTGGCGATTATTGCTTACAAACAGCCGATAACCAGACAAGAGATTGAAGAGATAAGAGGTGTTAAGTGTAACAGCTCAATAGAAACTTTGCTTTCAAAGGATTTTATTGCAGAGGCAGGCAGACTTGATAGAATTGGAAAACCGATAATTTATAAGACTACTCTAAACTTTTTAAATCAATTTAATTTGAAATCTTTAAAAGATTTGCCCGATATAGAGAAATTTATTTCTGATGAAGAAAAAAATCAAATAGTTGAAGATGAAAATATGGAAATAGAAGATGAGAATAAATAAATTTATTGCAAATTCAGGATATTGTTCAAGAAGAAGTGCAGATTTGCTTTTAGAAAATGGAAAAGTTTTTGTAAATGGAAAGGTTGCACAAAAAGGTCTTGACGTTTCACAAGAGGATGAAATTGTGGTTGAGGGAAAGAAGATTAGTTTAGAGAAAGAAAAGAGGTATTTTCTTTTAAATAAGCCTGTTGGTTATGCAAGTACTCTTAAAGACCCTTTCGAAGATAAAGTTGTAGTTGATTTAATAGAGTCTAAAGAGAGAATTTATCCAGTTGGACGACTTGATAAAGACAGCTTTGGACTTTTGCTTTTAACAAATGATGGAGATTTGGCTTTTAAGCTGACTCATCCAAGCCATAATGTCGAAAAGGAATATATCGTAAAAGTTGATAAAACTTTAAAAGAGAGCGATTTAAAAAAATTATCGAATGGAATAATGCTTGAAGGGAAAATTACAAGAAAAGCAAGATTTGAAATTTTTGATTTTAAAAATAATATGGCGAAAGTTTTTTTGAAAGAGGGCAGAAATAGGCAGATAAGAAAAATGTTTAAAACTTTGGACTATGAAGTTGTTTCTCTTGAGAGAATTGCCTTTGGGAAAATAAAACTTGGAAATTTAAAAATAGGAAATTATAGAGAACTTAATAGAGAAGAAATAGAATATTTAAGGAGTTTGTAATGATAGGATTGAAAAATGCTACCCCGGAAGAGTTTGAAGAACTTTATGTTAAATACGGAATTAGTGGCAGTATGGACTTATCCATTCCAACATTTTATTTCAGTTTGGTTATGGAAGAAAATATAATCGGATATGTAAAACTTACCTTTAGAGATGAGGACTATTATTTGGAAGAAATAAAATATGATGAGGGGATGGAAAGATTTAACAGATTTTTCTTAAAATGTATTGCTTATAAAATATATTTAAAAGAGAAAAAAACTTTTTATTCAAGAATATTTTTTGACGGAATTTTAGGAATAACTAAAAAAGAAGAAAATTTATATATCTGTGATATTGAAGAAATTTTAGAACAAGGAAAGAGTTGCAGTGGGTGTAAAAATAAATAATACAAAAACTTTAATAGAATTTTTTATGCAAAGTTATGTTGAAAATGTCGAAGTTGCTGTGGATATGACAGTTGGAAACGGCTTTGATTCTAAAAATATTTTAGAGATTTTAAAGCCAAAAAAACTTTATTGTTTCGACATACAACAAGATGCTTTGGATAATTCAAAAAAATTGCTTGAAGATTTTTCAAATTATGAATTAATTTTAGAAAATCATAGAGATTTTGACAAGTATGTAAAAGAAAATATTGATTTTGCAATGTATAATTTGGGATATTTGCCAAAAGGAGATAAGAATATAACTACAAATGCAGTCGATGTTGAAAAAAGTTTGAAAAAATTATTGGGAAAATTAAATAAAAACGGAGTAATTTTTATAACTTTCTACATAGGACATTTATGTGGACAAATAGAGAGTGCAGAGATTTCAAGGTTTTTAAAAAATTTGGAACAAAAAGAATTTACCGTTCTTAAATTTTTGTTCGAAAATCAAAAAAATAATCCACCTTATGTGGTTATGATTCAAAAGCGTTAGAGGTATTTATGATTGAGATTTTAGTTGTTGGATTAGGTGGAGCTATTGGAGCAATTTTAAGATATTCAATTAGCTTAATTCCATATAAAAATACATTTCCGATTTTAACACTAATAACAAATTTGCTTGGAGCAATATTAATTGGAATTGTTGTTGGTATTTCGGTTAAAAATAATTGGTCAAAAAACTTAACTTTGTTTTTCAAAACTGGAGTATGTGGAGGCTTTACAACTTTTTCAACTTTTTCACTAGAAGCAAATAACTTATTTCAAATTAATAAGCCCGTTATGGCAATAATTTATATAATATTGAGTGTTGTATTATGTTTGCTTGGCGTTATGTTTGGGATTTTTATTTCAAGTAGAAATTAAGGAGATAATTTTATTAAATATGGAGAAAATATATTTTTTATCTGGATTAGGTAGTAAAATTGAAACTACAACAGAGTTTAATTTAGAATTAAATAAATATGGATATGAAATAAAATATATAGATATTCCGGGACAATATTCAAATATTGATGTAAATATAAAAAATGAAAAAGAATTTTTAGATTGGATTAAATCGGTTATTCCAAAAAATTCTTTAGTAATGGGTTATTCCTTAGGAGCAGACTTATTATTAAAGTTTTCAAGATTTTTATATGCGAAAAAAATAATTATCTTAGATGGTGGAATTTTTGAAGATGATTATATGAAAACTACCTTGGAGGAAGAAAAAGAATACTCAAGAAATTATATTTTAGAAAATGGTTTGAATATGGATATAAATATAATATCTTCTTTATTTGACATAAGGTATGATGATTACAAAGATATATTTTCACTAGGATTGAAAGATGAAATTTTATTGCTTTTATCTGATTTACCTAAAGATGCTCATGAGTATAAAAATAAAAAAGTTGAAAAATATAAAAAGACAGGAAGTAAAAATATAAAAGTTTATTTTATAGAAAATACTACACATAATTTTTATACAGAAAAGCCAAAAGAAATAGCAACTAAAATTTCAGAGTTTTTAAAGCGAAATTAAAAATTGTTGACTAAATTAAAAAAATACTTTATAATATATAAGTATTGTGGAGAGCTGTCCGAGTGGTCGAAGGAGCACGATTGGAAATCGTGTAAACGTCAAAAGCGTTTCGAGGGTTCAAATCCCTCGCTCTCCGCCATGCACTAGGTGGGGTGTTAGCAGTACCCTGTAACCTGCAATCTGCTATAGCAGGACTGAATTCCCAAGTTAGATTTTCAAGGGGTGTAGCCGACTTTTGAAAGTGGTGTTGACGAGTGGGTCCTTACGCAATAGAGCTTTACGAACCTGGTCAGGTCTTGACGGAAGCAGCCATAAGTAAAATACTCTATGTGCCGTAAGATTGCTTACTCTGAGCTAACTACAAAGGTACCGTACATTTTTTGTTAAGCAACCTTGGGTGTGCTTACATAGTAAAGAGTTATCTGTAAAGATAGCTCTTTTTTTATACGAGTTTAAATTTTACATTATTTATGATAAAATATACTAAAGAGGTAGAGTATATGAAAGTAAAAGATAGCATTAAAGATTTATTGGGAATTAAATCTGAATTATCAGAAATTGAGTATTCAAGACATGGATTGAAAAGACATATAGAAAAAAGAAAACATTATGATGTTATAAAATATATTGATGATGTTGAGAATATAATAGAAAATCCGGATTATGTTGGAATAAATCCAAATGAAAATAAAATAAGTTTGGAGTATGTGAAATGCCTTGAAAAAAATGTTTTGTTGGCTTTAAAACTAAACAAAACAAAAGATAAATTTTTTATTGCCAGTATGTATACCATAAATGATTATAAATTAGAGAGCAGAAAATTTAGTGGAAGATTGAAAAAAGTTGACAAAAAATAAAAAAATGGGTATAATATAAGTAACAAATAAGTAGTTGAGGGCAGAAAGGGTTCCTGCCACACCTTGCAAAAGGTATCTGAGATGTTGGATACACCGACCAACCGACTACTTAAATCAAACACAGGAGAGTTAGAGCAATCTGGCTCTTTTTTTGTGGGAAATTTTAAGGTACATTAAAAAATGATATTAAATAATAAAAATATTGACAAAAATCGTTTATATACTTATAATTTAACTATGCTATGATAAAAGGTTTTCTTGGTATTAAAATAGTTTTAAAAATTGCAAGAATAAATTAGTCACATAAAAAAATTTCTCTAGGTGTTTTGTAATCGAATATTTTTTTAGGATAATCGTTAATCCAATCTTCAATAAATGCTACTTATCAAGTGAGTACCCGTGAACCTTGTTGTTTTACAATAAAAAAACTCACTTTCGTGAGTTTGACCTAAACATATAGGTTAGCCTTTATGGCGATTTGAATAACTTTTTATTTGAACTCGTAATGTAATTCACAAAGGTATTAAGCTATTCTGTAGCAATTATAATATAAAAATTTAAATTTGTCAAATTTTTCGGAAAATTTTATTAATAAAGGAGGATTTATGAAAGGAAATATTGAAAAAAAGAAACAAGAATTTAATGATTATTACTTAGGATTTGATATTGGTACAAATTCTGTAGGTTGGGCAGTAAGTGATTTATCTTATAATCTTCTTCGTTTTAACAAAAAAGATATGTGGGGTGCAAGATTGTTTGATGAGGCTAAAACTGCAAAGGAGAGGAGAGTAAAACGAAATTCTAGAAGAAGATTAGAGAGAAGAAGTAAAAGATTAAAATATCTTGAAGAAATTTTTGAAACTGAAATTTGTAAAATTGATAAAAATTTCTTCAGAAGGCTTGAAGAAAGTACTTTGCATAATGAGGATAAAACTTTTGATTTTAGATTTCCTATTTTTAATGATGAAAACTATACAGATAAGGAATATTATAAAGATTTTCCAACTGTATATCATTTGAGAAATGAGCTAATTAAAAATGAAAATAAAAAGTTCGATATAAGATTGATTTACCTTGCTATTCACAATATATTAAAATATAGAGGACACTTTATATTTGAAGGTCAAGATTTTGATAGTGTAACTGATTTTAAAGAAGTATTTTCTGAATTATCTGCTTATTTAAGTGAGAATTTAGAAGAAAATTTAGATATTAATTTATGTGATAATATAAAAGATATAATTTGTAGTAAAGAGAATAAAACTTCAAAGGGAAAATCATTTGTTTCACTAATTGATAGTAAAGTTATACAGAGTGTTTTGCGTTGTTGCATAGGGTATAGAGTTAAATTTAAGGACATTTTTATTGATTATGAAGAAAAAGAAAAAAATGAAGGAATAAATTTATCAGAAATTGAATATGATGAAAAAAGAGATGAAATAGCATTAAGTCTTGGAGAAAATATTTTACTTATCGATATTTGTAAAAAAGTTTATGATTTTATGATTTTAAATAATATTTTGAAAGGGAATAAATACATTTCAGAATCAAAAGTTAATCTTTATGATGAGCATAAATGTGATTTATGTAATTTAAAATATATTTTTAAAAAATATTTACCTAAAAAAGACTATTTTGAATTTTTTAGAAATGAAAACAAGGAAAAGAATTATGTATCGTATATTTCATCTAGCTTAAATAATGGTAAAAAGAAAAACACTTGTACTCAAGAGGATTTAAATAAAGAAATAAAAGAATATATTGCTAAGATAAAAGAATATGACGAAAATGACGCAGTTTTAGAAAAAATAAACTTGAAATTAAATGAAAATAAATTATTACCAAAACTAAAAACTAACGATAATGGTGTTATACCATATCAAATTCATAAAATAGAACTGGAAAAAATTTTACAAAATCAAAGTAAATACTATGATTTTCTTTTAGAAAAAATTGATGGAATTACTAATATTGAAAGAATAGAAAAACTTTTTACTTTTAGAATTCCTTATTATATTGGGACTTTAAAAGGTAAATTTTCTTGGGCTAAACTTAAAGAAAATAAAAAAATTACTCCTTGGAATTTTGAAAAAATAGTAGATATGGAAGAAAGTGCGAAAGCATTTATTGAAAGAATGTCTAATAGGTGTAGTTATTTGAAAACAGAAAATGTACTTCCTAAAAATTCTTTACTATATTCAGAGTATGAATTATTAAATGAATTAAATAAAGTAAAAATTAAAAATGAATTTATAAATGTTGTTTTAAAAAATGAAATTATTGATGAGCTTTTTAAAACAACTTCTAAGGTTACAAAGAAAAAATTTGTAGATTACTTAAAAACTAAACAAATTTTTGTGGAAAAAGAAGATATTTCAGGGCTAGATAATGAATTTAAATCAAAATTAGATAGTTATATAAAATTTAAAAAGATAATTGGAGATAAAATAGATACTTTAAGAGGATATAATTTTGTTGAAAAATGTATAGAATTTAAATGCTTTTATGGTGATGATAAAAAACTATTTAAAAATGCAATAAATAATACAGAGTTTAAAGACTATGTTTCAGATTATGAATTAAAAAAGATAAATAAAATGAAATTTAACAAATGGGGTAGGTTATCTAAAAGGTTATTAACAGAAATATGCTTTGAAAATGTGATAGAGTCTGAATCATTTGAAAATATAATTGTTGCATTAAGAAGTACAAATTATAATTTTATGGAATTTACTTCTAAAAAATTTAATCTATCAGAGAAAGTTGCAGAAAAAAATCAAGAAAATACTTTAGAAAAATTTAATATTAATGAATATGTAGATGAATTATATGTTTCTCCATCTGTTAAACGTTCTATAATTCAAACTTATAAAATTGCTATGGAAATAAAGAAAATTACAGGTAAAAATCCTAAAAAAATATTTATTGAAATGGCAAGAGGTGGAGGAGAAAAAGGGAAGAAAACTGAAAAGAGAAAAGAGCGTATAAAAACTTTATATGCGAATATGAAAGATTCAAATGAGGAATTTTTGAACAATTTAGATAATTTAAAATTATCAGTTGACAATTATGATGATAATAGATTAAGAGAGAAAAAATTATTTTTATACTTCATGCAACTCGGAAAATCTATGTACACAGGTAAAAATATTGATTTAAATGAACTATTATTTGCTAATACTTACGATATAGATCATATAATTCCTCAATCTAAATTAAAAGATGATAGTTTTGATAATATTGTTTTAGTTGAAAAAACTATAAATAAAGATAAAGATAATAGGGATTATTTGGACGAATCTATTAGACTTAGGATGAATAAATTTTGGAATTTTTTAAGAGAAAAAGGATTTATTACTATTGAAAAATATAATAGATTAAGAAGAAATACTTATTTTTCAGATGATGAATTATCAGGATTTATTTCTAGACAATTAGTAACTACAAGGCAGTCAACTTTAGAAGTAAAAAAACTTTTTGAGTTTATTTTCCAAAATACTGATGTTGTTTGTTCTAAAGCTAATTTAGTGAGTGATTTTAGAGAAAAGTATGGGATAATAAAAGTTAGAGACTTAAATGATGCACATCATGCTCAAGATGCCTATTTGAATATAGTTGTTGGAAATGTCTTTGATACAAAATTCACCAAAAATTATTGGAAATTTATAGAAGATAGAAGAAAAGTTGATAATACTAGAGAAACTTATAATTTTAAGAAAATATTTGATTATGATGTTTCAAGAGGAGAAAATGTTGCTTGGCTAAAAGACTATTCTATAAATACTATTTCCAAAATGATAAATAAAAAGACGGCTAATATTACTCAAATGATTACTGAGGGTAAAGGACAGTTGTTTGATTTGACAATACTAAAAAAATCTAAAATCGATAAAAAATTAACTGTAATTCCAAATACTCCTAAATTATTGAAATCAAGTTTAAAAGATAGTTGCAAAATTGCTGAAAAATATGGATATTTTAGTACGCTTATGCCTGCATATTTTGTTGTTTTTAAATATATTGATAAAAATAAAGAAGTGTTTGGATTTGATAGAATTTTTATATTTGATAGAGAAAAAATAAATTCTAACGAGGATATTGAAAAATATTTAGAAGACAAAGGATATAATAGTCCTAAATTTATTAGAAAAGTAAATTTAAAACAAAAAATTTTATTAAATGGTTATCCATATAGAATTGTTGGATTTACAGATAATAAATTAGAAATAAAAAATTCAAAACAATTTTATTCAGATGGAGAACATTTAAAATATATCAAACATTTATCCGCTTTTTATAATAACAATAATAATGTTAAAAATGGAGAATATAGAATTAATTTCTTGAAAAAAACTTCAGAAAATGATAGAAATGAAACAACAGATGAGGCAAAAGAGAGATTAAATATAGAATTTATAAAGTTGTATGAATATTTTTGTGAAAGATTAAATTCAAAGATTTATGCTAATTATTATAATAGTAAAAAATATGATGAATTAATAGAAGTGTTTGATTGTTTTAAAAATTTGAATTTACTTGATAAAGCAAAATTATTATTAGAATTTTTAAAAATTTTCAAAAAAGATACTTATGGTAATTTTAAATTATTAGAAAAACCTGAATTAGATAAAAATGGAAAACAAAAATTAGATAAAAATGGTAATCTTTCATTTGAAGGATTAAGCATGGCTTTTGGGAAATTACATGGTAAAAAATTTAAGCAACTTGTTGAAAAAGATATTCAATTTGTGGATGAATCTGTTACAGGACTTTTTGAGAAAAAAGAAGGATTAGAAAAATGGCAGGATGGAGAACAATAGTAATAACTGATAGATGTAAACTTGACTTAAGATATAATAATATGAATATAAGAAAAAATGATAAGTTAAGTCAAGTAAATATTGGAGAAATAGGTGTGCTTATAGTAGAAAGCACATCTGTTTCTATAACTACTGCTCTTTTAAGTGAGCTTGTAAAAAACAAAATAAAAGTTATTTTTTGTGATGAAATGCATAATCCTCAAAGTGAACTCATCTCTTATTACGGCTCTTTTGATTGTAGTGAGAGAATTAAATTTCAAGCTAATTGGAAAGATGAAATAAAAGGCAAACTTTGGGCTATTATAGTATTCGAAAAAATAAAAAATCAGAAGGAGCTTTTAAGATATTTTAATATTAAGCAATATAAATTATTGGAAGAATATATGGTAGAAATAGAAAATTTTGATAAAACTAATAGAGAAGGACATTCTGCTAAAGTTTATTTTAATGCTATTTTTGGAAATTCATTTTGTAGGGAAGATAAAGAAAATCCGATTAATATGGCATTGAATTATGGATATTCTATAATACTTTCTATTTTTAACAGAGAAATTGTTTCTAATGGATATATAACAAATCTAGGAATATTTCATAAAAATAAGTTTAATCCATTTAATTTATCCTGTGACTTAATGGAGCCTTTTAGGCCAATAATAGATAAAAAGATTGTTGAGATGAATATTGAAAATTTTGGAACAGATGAGAAGAGAGAAATACAGAAAATTTTATCTAGTCAAGTTATAATTAATGGACAAAAATATTTTATTCAAGACGCAATAAGAATTTATACAAAAAGTTTATTAGATGCTTTGGATAGTGAAGATTTTTCAAATTTAAGGTTATATGAAAATGAGTTATAGATTTATGAGAATTTTATTATTTTTTGATTTACCAACAATAGAAAAAGAAGATTTAAAAGAATATAGATGTTTCAGAAAATTTTTAATACAAAATGGATTTATTATGTTACAGGAATCTTTGTATGTAAAAATGTTGTTGAATTCTACTTCAGCTGAAAATTTTATATCAAAATTAAAGAAAAATTTGCCACCAAAAGGACTTGTTCAAGTAATTAATATTACAGAAAAACAGTTTCAAAAAATGCAAACTTTAGTAGGAGAATATAATTCAAATATGTTAGATAGTGATGAAAGGATAGAAATATTTTGAAATTACAAATAAAAAATTTTAAATTTCATTTAGATTTGAATGAAAAAATTAATGTATTAATTATTGAAAATAAAAAAGAATATAGAGAAGTAGTTGATTCTTTTGTTAATAAACTTGATATAAAAGATGGTAAAATTTTACTTTTCGATAGAAATGAGTTGATTGCACCTTCAAAATTTTTATTTACTTTTAATGATTACTATTCTTTTGATATTAATAAATTGTGTTTAACAAAAATGTATAAAAAAATTAAAGAAATAAGTTTGTTAGAATATTCTGATGAAAGTTTTAAAATAAAGTCTGAAATCGAGAATTTTATATATAAAATTATATCTCAATATGATTTATATTTGGAAATTGATAGTGAAATGGACATACTAGATTTATTAAAGTCGGTTAAATTAAAAATAAAAAATTATGAAAATTTAGATTTAGATAGAATAATTAATTATATGAATATAATAAACGAATTATTTGGAATAAAAAATTTTATATTTATAAATTTCAAACAAAATTTTAGCGAAAAAGAAATAATTGACTTTTATGAGTATGTGATATATAATGATTTTAATATAGTTTTAGTTGAAAGTATTACTATTAGTAAACTACAAAAAGAAAGTATCTTTATAATAGATGATGATTTATGCGAAATCTATTGATTATACAATGGCTCGTAACCATAAAAACTCTCACAAAAATTTTTATTTGAGGTTTGAGAGTAGTGTAATTCACAAAGGTACTAAGACGAGTAGCAAAGTTTCAAGTGCTATGGCTAGTTTGAGAGTAGTGTAATTCACAAAGGTACTAAGACTTTTTAGATGGACTAAATACAAACAACGCAGTTTGAGAGTAGTGTAATTCACAAAGGTACTAAGACTATTTATCTTGTAATAGCTCATTTATTATTGTTTGAGAGTAGTGTAATTCACAAAGGTACTAAGACCAAGTTATATCAAGAGTTGAGGGACTTATAGTTTGAGAGTAGTGTAATTCACAAAGGTACTAAGACCAATAAAGCTAAAACAGCAATACCCGGCAGTTTGAGAGTAGTGTAATTCACAAAGGTACTAAGACTTCGACCCAAACTGCTCATCGGACATATCGGTTTGAGAGTAGTGTAATTCACAAAGGTACTAAGACTTCAAGAGAGGAAAAAATATCGACCTATACGTTTGAGAGTAGTGTAATTCACAAAGGTACTAAGACGCACAGGGGCAATTCTTTGAAATGGCTATGTTTGAGAGTAGTGTAATTCACAAAGGTACTAAGACGAGAATAAAATTTCAACTGAAATAGCACAAGTTTGAGAGTAGTGTAATTCACAAAGGTACTAAGACACAGCAGATTTATTAAGTAAAAAATACAATGTTTGAGAGTAGTGTAATTCACAAAAATGTTAAATTAAAAGTGACAAAAGAATATTTTTGTATTTTATCAATCGATTTCATATTTGGTGTGTTAACTTAGGAGGTGGTTTATGAAAAATTTAAAACTTTACAATGTATTTTTTCCGGTTTGGTTGTTAATTTTAATTCCATTTACTTGGGTAATTGCGATTCCTGTAAATTTCATTGTGGATTCACTTGTAATTTTTATATCTTTGAAATTTTTAAAGATAGAGGAGGCGTTTTTAAAATATAAAAAAGTTATTTTTAAAGTATTCATATTTGGATTTTTGTCGGACTTTATCGGTTCTGCATTTTTACTTTTAGTAACTTATTTAGGAACAATAGGAGGAGAATCGAGTGCTTTTATAAAATGGTTTGAAAAAAATATTGTTAGTTATATGATGTCAAATCCTATTGCAAATATTTATGCATTTACTATTGTTGCATTGGCAGTTCTGTTAGCCGGAATTTGTATTTACTTTTTCAACTTGAAAATAAGTTTTAAAAATCTTGATATTGATGAAAAAGATAAAAGAAAAATGGCTTTAATTATGGCGATATTTACTGCACCGTATTTATTCTTCTTTCCTGTATCTTTAATATACAGTGGTTATGCTATGTAATAAAAAATTTTTTGAGTTAGCTTAGGCTAGCTCTTTTTTATTTATAAAAGTAGTTTTTTAATGGGAAATATGGTACAATTTAGGGGGAATATTGTTTTAATTAATATAAATTTGGAGGAATAATTAATGAATATAAATTGGTATCCGGGTCATATGAAAAAGACTATGGATAATATAAGAGCGTCTTTAAAATTGGTTGATATTGTTGGAGAAATTATCGATGCAAGAATTCCGATAAGTAGTAAAAATCCGGTTATCGACGACGTTTTAAAAGACAAGCCAAGAATAATGATTTTAAACAAATCGGATATGGCAAATGAAAATGAAACTAGAAAATGGCTTAATTATTATAGAAGTAAAGGCTATGGTGCAGTTGTTATTGACGCACTTCATTCTAAGGGGTTAGATAAGATTTATCCACTTGCAAAGGAAATGTTGGCTGATAAATTTAAAAAACTTGAGGAAAAAAATCTTTCTTCAAAGACGATTAGAATGATGATTGTAGGTATTCCAAATGTTGGTAAATCAACTTTCATAAATACTGTTTCAAAAAGAAAAAGTGCAAAAATAGGAGATAGACCCGGCGTTACAAAGCAAGTTCAATGGATAAAAACGAAAAATGATTTGGAGCTTTTGGATACTCCGGGGGTATTGTGGCCGAAGTTTGAAGATGAGCAAACGGGTTTACATTTAGCTTTTACCGGTGCTATTAAAGATGAGATTATGGATATTGAAAATTTAGCTTTTCGTTTCATTGATGAGTTAAATAAAAGAGATATAAATATTTTGAAAAATAGATATAATTTATCTGAAGATTTTTATGAGGATACTTTATTTTTAATGGACGAAATAGGTAGAAATCGTGGAGCGATCTTAAAGAAAAATGAAATTGACTATTTTAAAGTTGCAAATTTAGTTTTTGATGATTTTAGAAAGGTTAAACTTGGTAGGATCACTTTAGAAACTGTTGAGGACCTTGAAAAAGTTGAGGAAGAAAATGGAAATTAAGGAAGAATTAGAGAAAATTTATGAAAATTTTAATTTAATCATAGGTGTTGATGAAGTTGGTCGTGGTTGCCTTGCAGGGCCTGTCGTTTCTTGTGCAATTATAATGAAAAAAGATAGTGCAATAGAGGGAGTTACGGACAGTAAAAAACTTTCTAAAAAGAAAAGACTTGCACTTTATGATAAAATTTTAGCTGAATGTGTCGGATATGGGATTGGAATTGTAGATAATGTAAAGATTGATGAGATAAATATAAAACAAGCAAGTAGGCTTGCGATGAAGATTGCAATTTCAAATATAAAAGACCTAAATGGAAATAAAGTTGTGGGTGATTTTTTAATAACTGATGCTGAAAAGGTTGATGTCGATATTCCACAGATTAATTTGATTCATGGTGATGAACTTTCTTATGTGGTTTCTTGTGCCTCAATAATTGCAAAGGAATTTAGAGATGCTATGTTTGTTGAGTATGAAGAAAAGTATCCGAACTACAATTTTATAAAAAATGTGGGTTATGGTACAAAGGCACATTACAAAGGTCTTGATGAAAGTGGAATTACTCCGATTCATAGAGTAACTTTTTTGAAAAAATATTTTGAAAAGAAAAAAGAATATGAAAGCTAAAAATATTGGAAATTTGGGAGAGGATTTAGCAGTTAAATTCCTTTTAGAAAAGGGATATGAGTTGCTTGAAAGAAATTTTTTTAAGCCTTTTGGAGAGATAGATATAATTGCAAAAGATAAGGATTATGTAGTTTTTATTGAGGTTAAGGCTAGAAAAAATGTGAAATTCGGTTTTCCCAGAGAATTTGTAAATAAAAATAAGATAAAAAAGATACAAGATGTTGCACAAATGTATATGCTCGAGAAAAATTTGTTTGGAATCAAAATTCGTTTTGATGTTATAGAGATAATTTTTGATGAGCATAAAATTACACATATAGAAAATGCTTTTTAGGAGGTTTTTATGTTTACTGCTTATGTAATTACTGTTTCTGATAAAGGATCAGTTGGAGAAAGAGTTGATACTTCAGGAGAGGTAATCGTTGAAATACTAAAAGAAAATAATTATGATGTTATAGAAAAGATAATAATTCCTGACGAGAGGGAGATAATTGAAGAAAAGTTAAAATATGCTTGTGATACTTTGGGTGCGAATTTAGTTTTAACAACCGGTGGAACGGGTTTTAGTAAAAGAGATGTTACGCCTGAGGCGACTTTGAATGTTGCGACCAAAAATGCTTTTGGAATTTGTGATTCAATCAGACAATATAGCTTAACTATAACTAAGAGAGCGATGCTTTCAAGAGCAGTTTCAGTTATAAGGAATGATAGTTTGATTGTAAATTTACCTGGAAGTCCGAAAGCTGTTAGAGAATCTTTAGAGTATATTATTGATTCGGTAGAACATGGACTTCAAATACTTCTTGGAACGGCATCAGAATGTGCTAGAAAGTAGGTAAGATATGTATTCTAAGACTAAGACTTGTGTGTTAAATGGATTGAATGGTTATGATATTGATGTAGAGGCTGATTTATCAACCGGACTTCAGGCTTTTAATATCGTTGGACTTCCTGATTTGTCAATAAGGGAATCAAAGGAAAGAGTTAAGTCTGCGATTTCAAATAGTGGATATTTTCTTCCACCAGGTCGGATTACGATTAATCTGGCTCCTGCAAATTTGAAAAAAGACGGCTCACAAATGGATTTGGCAATAGCTGTGAGTTTATTGCTTGCTATTGGTGTGATTGAATATTTACCTGATGAAAAGACAATTTTTTTAGGAGAACTTTCTCTTGACGGAAGAATTATAACTTTTGATGGAGCTTTACCGATGATTATTTCATTAAAAGAGCTTGGTTTTAAAAAGTTTTTTATTCCACAAACTATAAAAGATGAGGTAAATATCGTTCAGGGAATTGAAATTTATCCTGTTTCACATTTAAAGGAATTAGTTGATTGTTTAAATGGAATTACTGAAATAAAAAAAGAAGAAATTATTAATGTAAATTTAGATGAAGAAGTAAAATATGATATAGATTTTTCGGATATAAAAGGTCAGGAAAATTTAAAAAGAGCAATGGAGATTTCTGCAGCAGGTGGACATAATTTGTTAATGGTTGGGCCACCTGGAAGCGGGAAAACTATGATTGCAAAGAGATTGCCAACGATTTTACCAAAACTTACTTTTGATGAGTGTATTGAATGTACTAAGATATATTCGGTTGCAGGAAAACTTAAAAATAATAAGTTGATTACACAAAGACCTTTCCGTTCTCCACACCATACAAGCAGTCCGATTTCACTTGTTGGTGGTGGAAAAATTCCAAAACCGGGAGAAGTTTCACTTGCACATAACGGAGTTTTGTTTTTAGATGAATTTCCTGAGTTTTCAAAACAAGCTATTGAAGTTTTAAGACAGCCGATGGAGGACGGAAAAGTTACAATTTCTCGTGTTAATTCATCAATAACATATTATTCAAACTTTGTAACTGTTTGTGCTTTAAACCCTTGTCCTTGTGGGAACTATGGCTCACAAACTGAAAAATGTACTTGTTCACAATTACAGATACAGAGATATTTAAGTAAAATTTCAGGGCCAATACTTGATAGAATTGATATTCAAGTTGAAGTTGAACCTGTAAAATATGATGATTTATCTTCCAAAGAAGTTTTAGAAACTTCTGCTGATATTAGAAAAAGAGTTGAAAAAGCTAGAGAAATTCAACTTAAAAGATATAAAAACGAAAAAATTTATAATAATGCAAGTCTTTCTGCAAGACAGATAAAGAAATATATTGTACTTGATGAAAAACTTGAAAAAATAATTGAATTTGCTTTTAAAAAGTTCAAATTTTCAGCAAGGTCTTTCAATAAAATTTTAAAATTGACAAGAACTATAGCAGACTTGGACGGAAGTGAAGAAATCAAGGAAGAACATTTGTTAGAAGCTATCAGATATAGAAGTTTGAGTAATAAATATTGGAGTTAGTTATGAAAAATGAAGATGCTTTACTGTTTTTGAGTTTTTTAAATTTTGATTATAAAATTAAAGATGAATTGTTAAATCATTTTACTTTGGAACATATTGAGGAGATTTTTGAATTATCTGGAGAATATTTTAAAGAAAATAAGCTTTTAACTAAAAATAATATTGAAAAATTAGTTGAAGAGAGAGAAAAATTTAATTCAGATGCTTATAGAGATTTTTTAGAGAAAAAGAAAGTTAAATATGTAAGTATTTTGAGTGAAGATTATCCTATTAATTTAAGAGATATTGAATATATTCCACAAGTTATTTATTATAAGGGAGATATTTTGCCGGAAGACGAATTTGCACTTTCCGTTGTAGGCTCAAGAAAGTGTACGAATTATGGTGCTTGGGCAACAGAATATTTTGCAAGATCAATTTCTGAACTTGGGATAAGAATTGTATCAGGAATGGCTTTAGGTATTGATTCAATTTCACATAGATCAGCTTTAAAATCAGGGGGAAGAACAATAGCAGTCTTAGGTTGTGGTGTAGATATTGCATATCCACAAACAAATTTTAGATTGTATAATGAAATTATAGAAAATGGTGCAGTGATGAGTGAGTTTCCTGTTGGAATGCCACCACTTGCACATAATTTTCCGGTTAGAAACAGAATTATTTCAGGACTTTCAAAAGCCTTGCTTGTAATAGAGGCACAAGAACGCTCAGGAACACTTATAACTGCAAGATTTGCAAATGAACAGTCAAAAGAAATTTTTGCACTTCCTGGAAATATAAACAGTCTATACAGCAAAGGAACGAATAAATTGATAAAAGACGGGGCGTTGATTGCTACGAATTATCAGGATATTATAGACGGTGTTATGGATTTTTCAGAATTTATTTTAAATAAAAATAAAAAAGAAAAAGATTTGGATATTTTAGATGCAAAAGAACTTTTGATTTATAATTTAATTAATGAAGAGCCGAAATCTCAAAATAAAATTTCAACAATAACAGGTTTTTCAATTATAGAAACAAATACAATTTTAACTGCATTGGAACTTAAGGGATTTATAAAAGAGCTAAATGGAGGAATTTTTGTAGTTGATTAATTAAGAGATGAAATTTATCTCTTTGTTTATAAAAATGGAGGATTTATGATTAAAATAATTTTTTTAATTTTACCTTTTATAATTATGTTTATACCAAATAGAGATTATGACTTGATGTCTAAGGAAGATACTTTAGTGTTTAAAGGAATTTTTTCGATTATAGTAATTTTACATCATGTTTCGCAAGTGGAAAATAATTTACCAATAATTCATTACTTTGCAAATTTTGGAATGTATGCTGTTAGTGTATTTTTCTTTATTTCTGCTTATGGAATGACTAAACAGGTAAATCTTAATAGAGAAAAATATTTAAAAGGATTTTTTAAAAAGAGATTTTTTAAATTGTTATTACCAATATTTATAGTAACTATTATTTATATAGTTTTAAATATTTTGATTTTCCATAAAGCATATACTATAAGTTCAATAATTAATGTATATAAAAGTGGATCATCTATAATAAATAATGGTTGGTATCTAAATTCCATATTAGTAATATATCTAATATTTTACTTTAGTTTTAAATTTTTCAAAAATATAAAAATATCATATCTTATTTTCTCATTTTTGATATTTGTTTATATCTTTGTTTTAAAAAGAATAGGCTTTGGAATTTGGTGGTATAACAGTATGATAGGTATGATATTTGGAATATATTTTGAAATATTTGAAGAAAAAATTAAAAGAGTGTTAAGTACTCATTTTTATAAAATACTGTTGATTATATCTATTTGGTCATTCTATATAGCCAATAATAGAGAGTATAATATTATTAATATGTTTTCAAAGATGGGAATATATACTAATTATGCAATTATTCAAAATATTCTTTGTTTGAATTTTATAATCATGATATTATTAATTTCAAAGAAGATCAATTTTAGGGAACTTGTAATTCATAAAAGTTTTTACTATAAAAAAACAAAATCCATTGGGAAATACAATGTGAATTTCATTGCAGAAAGTAGTAAGGTCTATTCTAAATTTGTTTTGATAAGAAATAGAGTATTATCTTTTTTAGGAAAGATTTCTTTTGAAATGTATATGATTCATGGACTTGTTATGAGAATATTAGCTCTATATTTAAAAGTAGATATAGTTTATCTTCTAACTCTATTTGGATTGACAATAATAAGTTCGTATTTGTTGAATTTATTATTTAAAAAATTATATATAATTTTAAACTTAAATAAATAGGAGAATTTATGAATTATACAGTTTTTGATTCTTTAGTTGGAAAGATAAAAATAATTGAAGAAGAAAATAAAGTAATTGAGATTAAATTTGTAAAGAATGAAAAAAATATTAATCCCAAAACTGAAGTATTAAAATTGGCAAAAAAAGAATTAGAAGAATATTTTTGTGGAAAAAGAAAAAACTTTATATTCCCATTTAAAGTGGATGGAAGCGAGTTTGCATTAAAGGTATATAAGGCTTTAACGGAAATTCCTTATGGAAAGACTTGCAGTTATAAAGATATTGCAAGAAAAATTGGAAATGAAAATTCGCAAAGAGCTGTTGGTGGGGCGAATAATAGAAACAAATTGCCGATTTTAATTCCCTGTCATAGAGCGATAGGAAGTAATGAAAAAATTGTTGGCTATGCAGGTGGAATTGAAATAAAACAAAAACTTTTGGAGCTTGAAAGAAAAAATATTAAGTTTTTGTAAAAATATGAAAAAAAATCTAAAAAAATCACAGTAAAGTGTTGACAAATATAATTTAATAGTGTATAATGTAGTTAATCAAACAAGATGACGCGTTAAATAGTTTGAAACTGGAGGTAAGACCAATGAAAATATTAAAAACAATTTCGTCAGAGTTGCTGAATAGTTTGTTTTTAGTAAAAACTTACGATTCCAGCAACTTAAAAAACAGTTAATAGATTTTGTGAACAGATAGGTTGGTAGAGTGTAATTTTAAAGTTAGAAACAAAAAAGAAAAACTAATCTAAAAAATCACTGTGTTAAGTTGTATGATGATAGGACTAATATGTAAATAGAATATAAAAATATTTTAAAATGAAAGATTTTTAAGTATTTCAATATTTGAAGGTGATTGTTTATAAGGGTAGTATTAAACAAAAAAGATTGGTTGAATATGAATTACACAGGATACAATGTGAAGTAATATAGGCACAAAAGATATTACAAACAGTTGTGGTTGTAGATTTATCATAAATAATGTATGTATAGAATATGAAAGTAGAGGGTTGTTGATAGAATAAAATATATCGGTAATTAGCTTAAAGTATGCTAAAGGTATTGACTTGATAAATTTACAAAAACTAAAATTGAAGTTCAAGTGTAAAGAAATTTGAATTTCGCTAAAACTAAAATTAAATATTTAGATATAAAAAGTGCATCGAAAGATGCACTTTTGTTGTTCTATCTATTGTTTGCTTTTTGTTTTAACTCTCTTAAATGTGTTACTGTATCTCTATCTAATTCTTTTGCGTATTCAAATCTTAGGTTTATTGCTATTTGTAGTGAAAGTCGTCTAAATAGTCCGCAGATATTGAATAGTGCGACCCAAAGTGAATCTAACTCTAGTTTTGAGTAGCAAGTTAGATATTTTTCAAAAATTTCTGTTTCTACATAATTGAATACCAACTTATTTTCTTTTCCAAGGTCTATAATATATTTGTTTTCAGATAGTACATAATGTTTTAAATGTTCATCTAATAGAGCTAAGATTTCTCTGTATTCTTCAGCGATATTTAAAATTTCTTTTGAGCATAATTTGTTTCCGAATTTTAAAACATTCCAGAAAAATGAACAAGTATTTTCTAAAAATTCATCTTCTGTGATTTTATGAATATTTTTTTCAATGTATATGCCTGCTTTTTGATTTTCATCTTTGTTAAGTACACAAATATATTTTTCTTCAAGGTATTTTAAAGTTTCAGTATCTTTTTTTGATACAATTCTAAAAATTCCTTGTGTAAAGTTTTCGTAAATTATTTTGTATTCTATTACTTTTTCATTTTCAGTATTTTCAAACATAGTTAGTACATCACCGAAACATTGAATAAATTCAAGTGCTGTATCGTCAAATGATAAATCTTTTACTAAATACAAGATATTAAAAAAGTTTACATCGCTGGACATGCTTTGTGTTTCAAGTTGTTCTATGTATAGTTTTTCAACTCTGTCGTCATCCATTGCTATTTTCTTTGCTATTTCTTTAAGTTCATTAAATGTTAAAATCTTTTTCAAAATAAAATCCTCCTAAATTTCTTGTGCTTTAAATCCACGACCTTTTACTTCATAGGCCTCTGATATTATTAAAAACGCAGTCGGGTCAACTTCATCCAGTATTTTTTTAATAGTTACAACTTGTCTTGTACTAACGATACAATATACTACATTTTGTTGTTTATGTGTAAATGCACCCTCTCCATGAAGAAGTGTAACACCTCTATGTAATTCTGATAAGATTCTATCTGTAACTTCTCTTTGCTTTGAGGTTACAATCATAATTTGTTTTGTATCTCCAAAACCCATTTGAATTTTATCTAACATTTTATATGCAACATACATTGACACGATAGTCAAAAGTCCTCTTTCAAGACTGAAGATATATGATGCTATTCCAATTATAATTGCATTTATTGCCATTAGTGATGAACCGATATTTACATTTAGTTTTGTTTTAAAAATAGTTGCAAGAATATCAAGTCCACCTTGGCAAGCGCCATGTTTGAATAAAATCCCCATTCCAACACCATTTACAAAGCCACCAAAAATTGCATACAACATATTATTGTTAAGTTTAAAATCCAATGGAATATGACGCATAGCAACCAGTATGAAAGAATAGATAAAAGTAGATAAAAATGCGTAGGTCATAAATTTTTTATTTAAAAAGAATGCTCCAACAATCATCATCGGTAAATTTAAGATGAAAACTGAAATACCGGTAGGTATGCCTGTCAAATATTCAATCATAAGTCCGATACCACCGAGACCTCCTGAAAGTAGTCCTGCCGGAACTAAAAGTTTAACAACGGCGAAAGAGCAAATCAAGTCGCCAAGGAGAATATAAAAAATAGTTCTTAGAAAATATTTTTTATCTCCAAAAAAATCTTCTAACATAAATACCACCTCTGTTTAATAATTTTAATTAAAACTAAGTCATAATAATTATATCACATAATAGAAAAATATGATATAATTACTATATACAAAAAAATCGTTTTAAGGAGGTTTTTATGAATTTATTTTTTTGGAGTATTTTATTTTTAATTTTAGTAATTTATTTATTTTTACAAGTATTTACTTTTAAAAAGGAAAGAAAGGCTAGAAAAGTTTTTAGAAACGGAAAGTTTCCTCTTGTATTTGCACATAGAGGGTCAAGCAATTTATTTCCTGAGAATACTGAACTTGCTTTTGTAAATTCTTTTGCTATGGGAGTTGATGCTTTTGAAACGGATATAAGACTTACAAAGGACGGCAAGATAATTACTCAACATAATGAAGATATTGATGAAACGACTGACGGAACAGGAAAAGTAATTGACTATACTTATGATGAAATAAAAGAATTTAATTTTGGTTATAGATTTAAAGACATTAACGGAAATGCTCCTTATGTTGAAAATAGAGTTAACGGTCTTTATCCAATGGAAGTTTCGGATTTTTTTAGAAAGTTTGGAGATAATGTTGTTTATAGTATCGACATTAAAGATGACGGAGAAAACGGAATAAAGTCAGCAGAGCTTTTATATAAATTTGTTAAGGAATATAAGTTAGAGAAAAATGTAATTTTTGCCAGCTTTAATGAAGAAAATCTTAAACATTTAAGAAAAATCAGTCATGGAGAAATAATCATTTCAGGCTCTATGGAAAAGACTAAAGAGGTTGTTTATTCTTCATATTTCGGATATGACGGTTTTAAAAAGTTTAATACTCATGCAATGATGATTCCAAGATTTGAAAAACTTCCTTTGGATACAAAATATTTAATTTACAAAATTCATAGACATAATATGGCTGTTTGTTATTGGACAATAGATACAGAAGAAGAAATGAGAATGTTGATAGATAAAAAAGTTGACGGAATTATAACAGATAAAGTTGACTTGCTATTGAAGATAAAAGAAGAAATGATTAGGAAAAATTAAACTTAAATTATTGACTTTTTTTGAATAATTTAGTATTCTATTAACAATAGAATATATACATTGAAGAGGGAGAGAAACAACGGTTTTTAGAGAGGTGTTATGTGGTGAAAGACATCGTGTTGAAGGTGCACCCTTGGAGTATTGTTTGCGACTTTATAGCAATTTAAGTGGAGTTTTCAATATAGAGTGGAACCGCGGAATTTTTTCGTCTCTTGTTTTTCAAGGGGCGATTTTTTATAATATTTAAACAGAGGTGTGAAATGAAAATTTATAATACATTAACTAGAAAAAAAGAAGATTTTAAACCGATTAATCCGAATAAAGCGTTGATTTATGTTTGTGGTCCAACGGTTTATAACTATATTCACATTGGAAATGCAAGACCGATGATTGTTTATGATACTCTTAGAAGATATTTGTTATATCTTGGATATGACGTTAAATTTGTTAGCAACTTTACAGATATTGACGATAAGATTATAAATAAAGCTAGGGAAGAAAATATTGCATTTACAGATGTTACAAAAAAATATATTGATGCATACCTTGAAGATAGTATTGCTTTAAACTTGTTTGAAAGTCATACTATTCACCCAAGAGCTACTGAATGTATCGAAGATATGATTGAATTTATAAAAACTCTTGAAGAAAAAGACATTGCTTATAATGTTGACGGTAATGTTTATTTTGACATTACAAAAGTAAAAGATTATGGAAAATTATCAAGAAAAAATATTGACGATTTAAGAGCTGGAGCAAGAATAGATATTTCTGATGAAAAGAGAAATCCACTAGACTTTGCACTTTGGAAAAAACGTAAAGAAGAAAGTGAACCTGCTTGGGAAAGTCCATGGGGTCTTGGTAGACCGGGTTGGCATTTGGAATGTTCGGTTATGGCGAAAAAATTACTTGCCGATACTATTGATATTCATGCAGGTGGAGAAGATTTACAATTTCCTCATCACGAAAATGAAATAGCACAATCAGAATGTTGTAATGGCAAAACTTTTGCTAACTACTGGATGCATAACGGAATGATAAATGTTGATAATGTAAAGATGAGTAAGTCAAAGGGCAATTTCTTTACGATAAAGGAAATTCAAAAAGAATTTTCTCTTGAAGTTGTAAGACTTTGGATTCTTTCAACTCATTACAGAAATCCACTTAATTTTAGTAGAGAAGTTATGGAGCAAACTAAAAACGGTCTTGAAAGAATGTATAATGGAAAAGAACATATCGAAAGACTCTTGGAAATTTGTGAAGAAAAAGAAGACGGAGATATTTCTAAGTTAGTTGAGCTTAAAAATGAATTTTTAAATTGTATGGACGATGATTTGAATACATCAGATGCAATTTCTAAAATTTTTGAACTTATTCGTTATACAAATACTTTTGATGAAAATACGGATTTGAAAGTAGTTAGAGGAGCATTTAAATTACTTTCAGACTTTGCGTCAATCTTAGGACTTTTATATAAAGAGGAAGATGATAACTTAGATGAAAAAGTTGAAAAGTTAATTGAAGAAAGACAACAAGCCAGAAAAGATAAAGATTTTAAAAGAGCAGATGAAATTCGTGATATTTTAAAAGAAATGAATATTGAATTAAAAGATACTAGAAATGGTGTCGTTTGGAAAAGGGTGTAGTATGAGCGATTATATATTTGGAAGAAATGCTGTTTTAGAGGCATTGGAAAGTGATAGAAAAGTAGAAAAGATTTATATCTTAAAGGGAGATTTAAAAGGCTCTATAAATAAAATAATTGGAAAAGCAAAAGCAAATGGAATATTAATTTCAGAAATTGATAAATATAAATTGGAAAATATGTCAGAGGGAGTTGTTCATCAAGGAGTTTGCGCTTTAGTTTCAAGTTTCGACTATTCAAGTGTTGAAGAAATTTTACAAAGTGCAAGAGATAAAAACGAAGATTTGTTTTTAGTAATTCTTGATGAAATCGAAGACCCACATAATTTTGGAGCGATAATTCGTACTTGCGAGGGAGCAGGAGTTCATGGAATTATAGTTTCAAAGAGAAATCAAGCACCGGTAACCTCAGTTGTTCAAAAATCTTCAGCTGGAGCAATAAATCATATGAAAATAGCAAAAGTTTCAAATATTGCAGATACGATTATGAAATTACAAAAAGAAAATATATGGATTTACGGAGCTTGCGGAGAGGCGGAAAAAACTTATACGGATATGGACTTTAAAGGAAATATTGCAATAGTAATTGGAAATGAAGGAAAGGGAATAGGACAACTTATAAGAAAAAGATGCGACTTCTTAACTAAACTTCCAATGAAAGGTAAAGTTTCAAGTCTTAACGCATCAAATGCCTGTGCGATTTTTATTTATGAGGCTTTAAGACAGAGAGATGAAAACTAAAAAATTAATCATAATCGATGGTTACAATATTTTAAACGCTTGGGAAAAATATATTCCATTTCTAAAACTAAGTTTTGAAAATGCGAGAAATGAATTAATTTACGATATGGGAGAATTTTCAAAACTTACGGGAATAGATTTGCTACTTGTTTTTGATGCATATAAAATTAATTTTAAAGCAAGTTCTGAAATAATAAAAGGAATTGAAGTTGTTTATACGAAACAAAATGAAACAGCAGACCAATATATTGAAAAAAAATTAGACGAGCTTGGCAGAAAGATTTTAGTTTCAGTTGGAACAGACGACACTCTTATTCAAAAACTCGTTACACAAAGAGGAGGAGTTGTTTTAACGAGCAAAGAACTTCTATTCAGATATGAAAATTTAAAAAACAAAAGTAACCGTTATGAAACAAAAAATAGAATTACAAACAAAAGCTATTTCAATACTCTAGACGACAAAACTTTAAATCAACTGGATGAAATAGAGAAAAAATTATTTGGAAAGTAGGACCAAGTTTTGAGTGGAGTTTTAGATAATAACGCAAAACCTTTTTTAAAATGGGCGGGTGGAAAGACTCAAATTTTAAATGAAATAAGAAATTATTATATTTTTAATAGTGAAATAACAAAATATGTAGAACCATTTATTGGTGGAGGAGCTGTTTTGTTTGATATTTTAAATCAATATGATATAAAAGAAGTTTATATAAGTGATATAAATGCAGATCTTATAAATACATATTCTTGTATAAAGAATAACGTTGAAGAATTGATTTTATTATTAGAAAATATGGAAAGAGAGTTCTTAAAATTAGATATTGAGAAGAGAAAAGAATATTATCTATTGAGAAGAGATGAATTTAATATAATTAAATTTATTTGTGATGAACATGCTGTAAAAAAATCAGCACTGATGATATTCTTAAATAAAACTTGTTTTAATGGGTTATATAGAGTTAATAAATCTAACAAGTTTAATGTACCTTTTGGAGACTATAAGAATCCTAAAATTTGTGATACTGTAAATTTAATTAATATTTCAAAAAAATTAAAAAATGTAAATATAGTTTGTGAAGATTATAAAAAATCACTTGATATCATAGATAATAGTACATTTGTTTATATCGATCCACCATATAGACCGATATCGTTGACATCAAGTTTTACATCATATAGTAAGGATTCTTTTGATGATAAAGATCAGATAGAACTTTCAGATTTTGTAAATAAGATAAATAAGATAGGAGCAAAATTTTTATTGAGTAATTCTGATCCAAAAAATAATAATTCTGATGATAATTTTTTTGATGATTTATATTCTAATTATAATATAAATAGAATATTTGCAAATAGGAGTATTAACTCAAAAGGAAATTTAAGAAATAAAATAACTGAACTTTTAATTTCAAATTTTTAGGAGAAAATGTATGAAACGTAATTTTAAAGAATGGATATCAAGTTTTAGACCAAATATTGTTGACTATAGTTATTACACAGATTTTAAAAAGGTATATAAAAATGTTGATGAACTAAAGGTTGAATTAAATATTTTAAATTCATTAATAGGCTCTAAAAATATAGAGTCAGATTTTGAAAATTTATTAAGAAAGTACCCTGAAGTTTTGAGATGTATTCCAATATTAATAGCAGTCAGAAAAAAAGAAATTTATGCTGTTGATGAATTTGGGGAATTTAATTATTCTTTTAAGAAAACAAATTTACCAATAGAACAATATAGTATGTTTATGAGAAAAACAGGATTATTTGATTTGATTCAAAATCATATAATTACAAATTTAGTAGATTACGTTACAGGAGTAGAAACTGGATTAGACTCAAACGCAAGAAAAAATCGCGTAGGGCATGTGATGGAAAATTTAGTTGAAAAATATATCATAAATGCTGGATTTATTAAAGATATTAATTATTTTAAGGAAATATATATAAGTGATATTACTAAAAGATGGAATATTGATTTGTCTTCAATTTCTAATACTGGAAAAACTGAAAAAAGATTTGATTTTGTAGTTAAAACAGAAGATATGATTTATGTTATAGAAACAAATTTTTATAGTAGTGGAGGAAGTAAACTTAATGAAACTGCTCGTAGTTATAAAAATATAGCAATAGAATCGAATAATATAAAAGGATTAAAATTTATATGGTTTACAGATGGAAAAGGTTGGGAAAGTGCTAGACATAATCTAGAGGAAACTTTTGATATTATGGAACATCTGTATAATTTAAATGATTTGGAAAACAATGTTATTAAAGAAATTTTTGTTTAATAGAAGGTTATAGCTATGAAAAAAGAAAAAAACTGGGAACCTGAAGATTTTGAATTGGAAATGACTACACATTGGTCTTTTCCAAATAGAGGAAATTGGGCGACTCACGATGCAAAGTGGAGAGGAAACTGGTCCCCTTATATACCAAGAAATATAATTCTTAGATATTCAAAAGAAAATGATGTTGTATTAGATCAATTTGTTGGTGGGGGTACAACCCTTGTTGAAGCAAAACTTTTGAACAGAAATATTATAGGTGTCGATGTTAATGATATAGCAATACAAAGATGTAAAGAAAAAGTAGATTTCGAATATAAGCAATCTAATAGCAAAGTTATAATTAAAAAGGGAGATGCAAGAAATTTGTTTTTTCTTGAAAATGAAAGTATAGATTTGATATGTACTCATCCACCATATGCTAATATTATAAATTATAGTGATGATTTAGAAAATGACTTGTCTAGATTAAATATAAAAGATTTTTTAATACAAATGGAAGAAGTTGCGAATGAGAGTTATAGAGTCCTTAAAAAAGGAAAGTTTTGCGCTATATTAATGGGTGATACTAGACAAAAGGGTAATATGATACCAATGTCTTTTAAAGTTATGGAAATATTTAAAAAAGCAAGATTTACTTTGAAAGAAATTATAATAAAAGAGCAACATAATTGTAAAGCTACAGGATTTTGGAAAACTAATAGTATAAAATATAACTTTTTATTAATAGCACATGAATACTTATTTATTTTTAAAAAATAAATAAACTTTAAAATTATTAAATAGTGAAAATAGGAGTGAATATGAGAAAACCTTGGGAAGAATATTTTATGGATTTGGCGAAAATGGTTGCTACAAGGGGTACTTGCGACAGAGCTTATGTTGGTTGCGTTTTGGTTAACCAAGATAACAGAATTGTTTCGACCGGATATAACGGCTCAATCTCAGGAAATCCACAATGCGATGAAGTTGGACATACAATGAGGGACGGACATTGTATTGCAACAATACACGCAGAACAAAATGCACTTTTATATTGTGCAAGAGAGGGAATAAAAGTAAAAGGTTGCACTTGCTATGTAACACATTTTCCTTGTTTAAATTGTACAAAAGCATTAATACAAGCAGGAATTTCAAAAATCTATTACGAAAATAGTTACAGAATGGACGAATATGCAATAGAATTGTTAGAAAGAAATAAAATAGAATATATAAAACTTTAAGAATAAGGAGTATTTTTTAATACTTCTTTTTCGCTAAATTTTTGATCTAAATTTTTGGGAGTTGATACAAATTTATGTGTTTTTTTATTGATAAATATTTTATATAGTGCTATAATATTTATATCGAAAATCACTTTATATAAGGAGGTGAAATTATGAAAAGGATATTTGTTGTTTCTAACACAAAATCTATAAATTCTATTTTGGAATTATTTATAGCACGTTATCCAAATGGAAAAAGTGGCGGAGTAGAACCACCTGAATATTAAAATCTATTTTAAATTTAACATTTATATTTGGCTGAGTATAATAATATACTCAGCTATGTTAAATTTATATAAAATATATTGAATAGGAGGATTTATGGAATTTTTAAAATATGATTATAAATATTTTATTCGAGATGATAAGGTCTTGATAATATTTCCTGAAAAACCATTTTGGTTTGTAGGTGATTTGTCTATCTTAGAAGTAGTTAAGTATTTTTCAAAAGAAATCGATTACGATCTATTAAAATATAGATTAAAAAATAAATTTAATTATTTAGATGTGGAAGAAAAAGAAGTTTTGTTATTCGTCAAAGAACTATTTAAATCTGCTGAATTATTTGCTGATAAAGTAAATATTGAGGATAAATTACTTGAAGTATTTCCTAATGCAGTAATAAATTTAACCAAAAATTGTAATTTGAAATGTAAGCATTGCTATGCAAATGCTGGAAAGCATCATTTTGTTGATGAAATGAGTTTTGAAGAATTAAAGGGTATTATAGATATAATAATAAATTTATATAACAAATATAGTTATGATAAGAGAGTTTTGTTATCTGGAGGAGAACCTTTTTTAAGAAAGGATATTATTAATATAATAGAATATATACACAGTAAAGATGCAATTCCTGCAATAAATACGAATGGATTATTAATTTTAGAAAAACATTTAGAAATTTTAAAAAGATGTAATTGTGAGTTACTTATTTCATTAGATGGAGCTAACCAAAAGAGTCATGAATATATTCGAGGTAGAAATACATATTACAACACTTTAGATAAAATAAAGATGCTTAGAGATTATGGGGTTAATACTAAAATTTCTATGACAGTACATAAAGATAATCTTTGTGAATTGGAAGCTTTTTTAGAAATTGCAAAAAAATATAAAGTTAATGGAGTTGCTATAAATCCATTAAATATATTTTGTAGAGCTGAAGAGAGCGGGTTACAAAGAGTAGATATTAGTGAGTTATACAAGGAATTAAAGAGATTGAGTCAAAAATCTGATTCTAATTTTTATTATATTTCAAAAACAGATTATGCAAATTTGGGAGCTATTTTACTTATGAATATAAGATTTCATTATTGCGGAGTTGGTAGTGCATCTTTAGTAGTTGATTATAACGGCGATATATATCCTTGTTATAATACGATGTGTTCTGAATTCAAGTTGGGAAATATAAAAAAAGATGATATTTTAAAAATTTGGAATAGTTCTGAAATTTTAAAAAAATTGAGAGCTTTAAATGTAAATGATTTTTCATATGATTGTAAATGTTGTGAAGTTAAATATTATTGTGGAGGAGGATGTAGAGGAGAAGCTTTATATCAGAATAAAAAAATTATTTCTAAATGTCCTTATTGTTCAGAAATAAAAAAAAGCATATTAGATTTAATGTTTGAATTAGGAAATGGTAATAATGAATTATTTAAGAATAGAATGAAATTTTTTGAATATGCAAAATCGTTATATAAGCATTAGGTGATTATTATGAGTAAATATTTTAAATTTTTAAATTATTGTTTTAGGATAGATAGCAAATTTTTTTCTATTTATATTATACTTGGGATATTCTCTATTTTTACACCTTATCTTTATATAAATGTTTTTTCTAATATATTTGATAGTCTGATGAAAAATTTATCTAATAATATATTCGATAGAAATATAGTTTTATATTTTATTCTATTAGTTTTATTAACTGTATATATGTGGTTTTTTGAAACTGTTGAAAGTAAAGTTAAAGATCTATTTGAGTTGAGCGTTGATTCTAAGGTTGTAATAAATCAATTGGAAAAACTATCTAAGTTAAAACAAGATAGTTTTGAGGATAAGGAAGTATATGATTTAATAAATAGAGTTTGTGGTGAAGATAGAAAGTTTATAGCTTTAACCTTTGTTTCGATTATAGGTCTTTTTGTAATTATATGTCAATCCATGATTTATTTTTATTTCATTTCTAAAATTAGTTTTATTTTAGCTTGTGTTTTGGTATTAATAGTTATGCCTATTTTTTATTTATCTAATAAATTTGGAAAAGTAAATTATGAATTCAATAAATCTTTTACATATATATTCAGGAAAAATAAGTTTTTATATAATATTTTTATTGAAAAATCATTTGCTAAAGAAAAGGAAATATTTAATTTTGGAGAATTTTATAAGCAAAAATGGAATTTGCAAGATAATATCATAAGGAAGAAATATAATATAATAAATTTAAAGTGGTTTGCCTCTATAAAGTTTTCTAATATTATAACAGAAATTATTACTTTTATTATAATTTTTTCTGTTTTGTTTAATTTTAGTTCTAATAATGTTACTATAGGATTTGTTGTGGCTTTTATTTCTTCTATATCTAAGTTTATAAATTCGATTTCTTGGGGTGTTCCCTATTATTTGAAGGACATTTCTGAGGGTATGGAATATTTTATTGAAAGTATGTTGTTTTTTAATTTAGATGAAGAAAATTATGAAAAAAATGATAGTTTATATAATTTAGAAAAGATAGAATTTAAGAATGTTAATTTTAAATATCCAAATGGAGAAACGTGTGTGTTAAAAGATGTATCATTCACTTTTGAGAGGAGTAAACATTATGCGATAGTAGGTTTAAATGGCTCTGGGAAAAGTACTATTGTTAAGTTGATTTTAGGCATATATAGTAATTTTAGTGGAAATATACTTTTGAACGGACAATCAATTTCAAAATTTAATTATGATAGTTTAAGAAAAAATATTGTTGTTTTAAATCAAGATTTTAAAAAATATAATCTTAGCTTTAAAGATAATATTATTTTAGGAGAACAGTTTGATGAGAAAAAATTTAATTCTATTATATCAAAATTAGAACTTGGAAGTTTAATTAATAAATTAAAAGATGGAATAGAAACAAATTTAGGTAATTTTGAGATAGGAGCTTCCGATTTATCAGGAGGAGAATGGCATAAAATAGCTTTTGCAAGAATTTTATATAGAGATTCACCATTTTATATTTTTGACGAGCCAATTTCATCTTATGATTCTATTAGTGAAAAAGAATTCGTTGATAAAGTAAACAAATATTTTAAGGATAAAATGTGCTTAATAATATCTCATAGATTTTCTATAATAAAAGATTGTGATTATATCTATGTTATACAAGATGGAGAAATTTTACAAAGTGGTACACATAGTGATTTAAAATCTGTTGATGGTATATATAGAAAGATGTTTGAAAGTCAAAAGGGGTTATTTTATGAATAGTTTTTTAAAAAATTTATCGATTATATTTGATTTGTTATTTAAAAAATCATTATTATATTCTGTTAGTTTGATAGTTACATATTTAATGCAGGTTGTAATTTCATTTTTATATGTTTATTCGATAAATGAATTTTTTCAAAGTATATATATTTTCTATATGGTTGATAAGAGTAAAATTTTAAATTCATTTTTACTATTTGCATCTATTGTTTTATTAAAACATATTGTAGATGGAATAAATGTTTTTACTATAAATACTTTTAATAAAAAAATTGTTTCTGTAACAAAATTTTTTATTATTGAAAAAATGAATAATGTAAAATATAGTAATTTTGAAAATGTAGATAAGTTAAATTTTATAGATTCGATAAAAAATGTTAGAATGGATTCTATATTAATTTTTTATTTGAGTATGTTTTTTTACTATATTCCATATTCTCTTGTTTTAGTTTTTTATTTGTATAAAATTAATTATGTTTTAGCAGTAGCTGGGATGTTTTTGTTTTTACCGATTTTATGTTCTAAAATTTTTCAAATTAAATACTCTGATAGTTTTGAAGAACAAGTAGTGAATATTAGAAGAAAGTTTAACCTTTTTATAGATTATTTTTTTGAAATATCAATTTTAAGAGATATAAAAAGTTTTTGTGCAGAAAATTATTTTATAAATTTGTGTAAATTTCACAGTAAAAAATATGTTGATGAAAGATATAATTTTCAAAAGAAGATATTAAAAATGGAGATAGTTTTTAAATCAATAGTTTGTATTTTATTTGGTATTATAGTATATATACTAATTAACTTAATTTTTAGTAATGTTATAAATGTTGCTACTTTTTCATCAACTTTGATAATAATTTCTGAACTTATTTCAGCTTCAGTTAATTTAATAGTTTATGATTCCGAGCTGTTAGTTGAGAATTATTCTTCATTTAAAAATTATTTCAAATTATATTTAGACGAAAGCTATTTTGATTATATTAATAAAGAAAAAGAAAGTAGCTTGATAAAATTTGAAAATGTTAATTTTAGCTATATAAATTCAAAAATAGACGTTTTGAAAAATTTGAATTTTTCTATAAAAAATGGAGAAAAAGTTGCTATAATAGGAAAAAACGGTTCTGGAAAAAGTTCTCTTTTTAAATTATTAACAGAGTTGTATTATCCTACAAAAGGTAAAATTTCAAATATTTCAAATAATTCTGTTGTTTTTCAAGATTATTGTAAATATAAATTGAATTTAAAAGAAAATATAATTTTATCAGATACAAAAAAAGATTTTGATTTAGAAAAATTTGATAATATTTTTAACCTTACAGGATTATCAGAAAAATTTGATGATACTAATGTAGAACTCAGTTTGGAATTTAATGGTATAACACCATCAGGAGGAATGTGGAATAATATATCAATAGCACGTTGTTTATATAAAGATGCTGAATTATTTTTAATGGATGAGCCTATGTCAAATTTTGATTCAATCAAAGAAAAAGAGATATTTGATAAATTAATTGAATATTTTAAAGATAAAACATTAATATTTACAACACATAATTTAGGAATAGCAAAAAAATTTGACAAAATAATTTTAGTTGATAATGGAGAAATCGTTGCTGTTGGTAATCATAAAATTTTAATGAAAAATTCTCAGTTATATAAAGAGCTTTTTGAAACACAAAAAGAAATGTATGAGTAGGTGATTATATGGAAATAAATACTAAAGATTGTTATGATTTTATATCCTCTTATTATGATGAAGTTTTTTATAGTGAGTTTAATGAAGAAAATTTAATAATATCATTAATAATAGATTACTTTATTAAAACGAAAAATCCAAAAGTTGTAAGTGAATTTGGGACAGGGAGCGGTTACTGGTTAAAAAATTTCTTAGAAAATAATGTAGAAAATATTTTTGCTTTTGATTGTTCTGAAAAAATGCTAAATATATGTAAAATAAAGTTTAAAGATACTAACATTAGTTTTAAAAATATAGATTTTACAAATACAAGTTTATTAATAAAAAATGATTTAATATTAACCGCTTTTTTCTTTGATGCTATAGATATTAAACATTTTGAAGATGTGATATTTGGAATAAAGAGTTCTTTAAATGATGGGGGAATTTTTATTTTTGTTGATAATGTTCCTACTGATTCAAAAGATTTTCAAGAACTTATATTAAGTGAAAATTGGGCAGGAAAGAACATTAATTGTAAATATAACTTATATAGCTTTGAATTTTTAATTGAAACATTCAAAAAATTTAATTTTGATATTATTTTTAAAGTAAAAATAGGTTTTGATATTCAAATATTGGTATGTAAAAAATAACAAATAAAGTGATAAAGAGAATGGTAAAAGAATTTAAGATAAAGCTAAAAAATTTTCTAAAAGTGTAATATATGTATTGATTTTTTAGAGTGAAAAATTTAAAAGGATATTTGTAAATGATGTGAGACTTTTTTAGAGAAAAAATAGTATTAATTTGGTAAAATAGTTGTAGATTAAACTCCAGCTATTTTTTGGGTCAATTACTATTATACCTCTTTGAGATGTTTTTTTATATACCTACCGGCTAACTTAATTTTACAATATGCGGTGTTTTGAATAGAAAGAGTATTAGTCAACCTTATTTTTATAAAATAATTTATTAAAATATACTTTGTTACTTTTGGAAAATGAAAAATTGGATAAATTTTTACATTATGTTTAGAAAAAAATGTTGCTAAAATTTTTCAAATATTTTATCTATTTAAATTAATTTGACTTAAATTATTTTTTATGGTATAATATATAAAAGGACGGTGCTGTTATGAATACAAAAGAAAAGTTAGCAATGATTAAAAAAGTTTTGGGAAACAACATTGGGAGAAAGGTATCGCTTACTATAAGAAGAAGTAAAGAAGAATATGTTGAGATTAAGGGAGTAATTGAAGATGTGTTTATATCGTTTTTTACTGTTGAGGTTGAAACTGAGGAACAAAAAAAAAGAACTGTTTCATATTCTTATTTTGATGTTTTAACATCACAAGTGAGTTTAAAGGCAAGTTAATATGTATCTAATTAGAGCTTTGAGTTTTCAAAGCTCTTTTTTTATTGCAAAACATTGCGGGAGTGTTAGGGGATAATGATTTTTAATTATGGCATTAGAAAAAAATTAAAAAAATTTGTTTAATATTTTAAAATTTTTATAAAAAATTTTAAATTTTTAATAAAAATCTATTGAATAAAGATTTATTTGTGATATAATATTTATTGTTTAATATAGAGATATTATTTGTTTAATATAGTGTTATAAAAGAGGGAAATAAAAATGGATATTGGTGAAAAGATAAAAAATTTAAGAACCATTTTAGGACTTACTCAAGAAGAACTTGCAGAGAGAGCAGAGCTTACAAAAGGCTTTATTTCTCAGCTTGAAAGAGGACTTACTTCTCCTTCAATCAGTTCTTTGGAAGATGTTTTGGAGGCTCTTGGTACAAATATTTCTGACTTTTTTAAAGAAGAAAAGGAAGAAAAATTTGTTTTTCAAAAAATTGATGCTTTTGAAACAATTTTTGAAAATGGAAATAGTAAATTAGAGTGGATTGTTCCAAATGCACAAAAAAATGCAATGGAACCAATAATTATAACTTTGAATGAAAATAAAAGTTTTTCAAGAACTTACGAGCCTTTTGAGGGTGAGGAGTTTGGATATGTTTTGAAGGGAAAAGTTGAACTTCATCTTGGAGCTAAGGTTTATGTTTTAACAGAGGGTGAATGTTTTTATACAAGTGGACAATTTGAAAGAAGTATAGTGAATTTGTCTAAAAAAGAATCTAAGGTGTTATGGATTACAAATCCACCAAGTTTTTAGGAGGTATTTATGGGAAATCATGCAGTTGAGTTAGTTAATATAAATAAAAGTTTTGGAGATAATATTGTTCTTGATGATATAAATTTATATATCAGAGATAAGGAGTTTTTAACTCTTTTAGGACCTTCAGGTTGTGGAAAGACTACAACTTTAAGACTTATTGGAGGATTTGAAACTCCAACAAGTGGAAAAATTTTATTTGAGGGGAAAGATATTTCAAATGTTCCTCCTTATGAAAGGAATATAAATACAGTTTTCCAAAAATATGCTCTTTTTCCCAATATGAATGTTTATGAAAATATTGCTTTTGGTCTTAGGATAAAGAAAATGTCTGAAAGTATTATTAATGAAAAAGTAAAGGAAATGTTAAGACTTGTAAACTTAAAAGGTTATGAAAAAAGGTCTATTTTATCTTTAAGTGGTGGACAACAACAAAGAATTGCAATAGCAAGAGCTTTAGTAAATGAGCCTAAAGTTTTACTTTTAGACGAACCTCTTGGTGCTTTGGATTTACAACTTAGAAAAGATATGCAAGTTGAACTTAAGAATATTCAAAAAAGAGTTGGAATTACATTCGTTTATGTAACTCATGACCAAGAAGAGGCTCTTACGATGAGTGATACAATTGTAGTTATGAATGACGGTAAAATTCAACAAGTTGGAACTCCGATAGATATTTACAATGAGCCTAAAAATGCATTTATAGCATCATTCATTGGTGAAAGTAATATTTTAGACGGAGTTATGAATGAAGATTTTGTTGTTAGTTTTTCAAATAGAAAATTCAAATGTGTTGATAAAGGATTTTTACCAAATGAAGAAATTGATGTAGTAATTCGTCCTGAAGATTTAGAACTTGTTGATGAAGAAAACGGAATGTTGGTTGGTGTTGTAAAATCTGAAATTTTTAAAGGCGTTCACTACGAGATTTTAGTAGAAGTTGATGGCTTTGAATATATGGTGCATTCAACAATTAACAAACCTATTGGTTCAAAGGTTGGACTTAGAGTTACACCTGATAATATTCATATTATGAAAAAAGGAGCGAAAGAAGTATAGATGAAATTTAAGAGGTTTGCATATCCATACGTTGTATGGTTAGTAATTTTTATTGTTGTTCCTCTAGTTTTCATAGCAAAGTATTCCCTTGACTATGGTGGAGAAAATTTTATTTTTTCAATGGAACATTATCAAAGATTTTTTAATCCTACTTATCTAAAAGTTTTGTTAAGGTCTTTAAGAATGGCTGTATTATCCACTATCTTATGTCTTTTAATCGGCTATCCTTTTTCATATTTTATAACAAAGTTTAAATTAAAAACTAGAAATATGATGATTTTGTTGGTGGTAATTCCAATGTGGATGAACTTTTTACTTAGAACTTATTCTTGGATTAGTATTTTAAGTAAAAACGGTCTTTTAAACTCTATTTTAAAATTCTTTGGGTTGCCAACATTAAATCTTATGTATTCAAATACGTCAATTTTAATAGGTATGGTTTATAACTTTTTACCTTTTATGATTTTACCTATTTATACAACTTTAATTAAGATTGATAAGGACTATATTGAGGCATCTCACGATTTAGGTGCAAATAGGGTGAAGACTTTTACAAAATTGATTTTTCCAATGAGTTTGCCGGGAGTTATTACAGGGATAACTATGGTTTTTATTCCTGCGATTTCAACTTTTGAAATATCTGCTCTTTTGGGTGGAAACAAGGAAAATTTAGTAGGAAATATAATAGAACAACAATTTAGAGTAACAGGAAATTGGAATTTTGGGTCAGCTATGAGTATGGTACTTTTGGTTATGATTTTAGTTTCACTTTTCGTTATGAATAAGTTTGACCCAGAGTATTCAAAAGAGGTGGAAAATGGGAAATAAATTTAGAAAATTTTATATTTCATTAGTATTTTTATTTATATATGCGCCAATTTTTGTGCTTATATTATATTCATTTAATGATTCTAAACTTCGTGGTTCTTTTACCGGGGTAACATTTAAATGGTATGTTGAATTGTTTAATGATAGAGAAGTTTTATCTGCTCTTTATTACACAGTTTTGATTGCTGTTTTGACTACAATAATAGCAACATTCATAGGAACAGTTGCATCTATCGGGATATACTATATGAAAAAAAGTGAAAAGTTTGTAGTTTTAAATCTTAACTATATTCCGGTTTTAAATCCGGATATAGTAATAGCTATTTCTCTTATGGTACTGTATAAGGTATTTAATATTGACTATGGTTTTTCAACATTGCTTTTATCACATATCGTTCTTGCAACGCCTTATGTAATATTATCCGTTTATCCTAAGATGAAACAGATGAATAAGTTTTTACCCGAGGCTGCAATGGATTTGGGTGCTACACCTTTTTATGCTTTAAGAAAGGTGATTTTACCAGAGATAAAGCCGGGAGTTTTTGCCGGTGCTTTACTTGCGTTTACACTTTCATTAGATGATTTCGTTATTGCGTATTTTAATAGTGGAAATGGTGTTGTAAACTTGAGTACACAAATCTACTCTATGGCAAGAAAAGGAATCAATCCTTCAATAAATGCATTATCAACATTAATGTTTATTGCAATGCTTGTTCTTTTACTTATCATAAATAAGAAAAGTGAGGACGGTGTACTATATGACTAGAAAAAATTTATTTTTAAAAATACTTTTCTCATTTTGTATGATTTTTTTACTTTCCTCTTGCAGTAAAAGAGAAGGTAATGTTGTAAATATGTATAACTGGGGAGAATATATCGACAAAGAAGTTTTAGATGAATTTACCAAAGAAACAGGTATAAAAGTTAATTACGAAACTTTTGTTACCAATGAAGATATGTACTTAAAGATAAAGCAAGGAGGAAGTAATTACGATATAGTTGTTCCTTCTGATTATATGATTGAAAAAATGATTAAGGAAGATATGCTT
Organism: Parvimonas parva; assembly: GCF_016552165.1. Classification (GTDB taxonomy): domain Bacteria; phylum Bacillota; class Clostridia; order Tissierellales; family Peptoniphilaceae; genus Parvimonas; species Parvimonas parva. The sequence continues at coordinate 60,402 of NZ_JACVDA010000007.1, forward strand.
GAACCGATTGATAAGAGCAAAATTTCAAATTATGGAAATATTGATGAAAAGTTTTTGAATAAAAAATATGACCCTGAATCAAAATATTCAGTTCCTATGTATTGGGGAACTTTGGGAATTTTGTATAATAAAAATTTAGTTGACGGGGAGATTACTTCTTGGAGTGATTTGTGGAGTGAAAAACATAAAGATAAAATTGTTATGCTAGACAGTTCAAGAGATAGCTTAGCAGTTGCCCTTTTAAAAAATGGATTTTCAATGAACTCAAGAAATAAAAAAGAATTAGAAATTGCAAAAAAAGATTTAATAGAACAAAAAAAATCAATACTTGCATATCTTGTTGATGAGACAAAAGATAATATGTTAGCTGAAAATGCTGCAATTGCTGTGATGTACTCTGGAGATGCAACAGAATTGTTAGATGCAGATGAAAAGTTTGAGTATGTAACACCAAAAGAGGGAACTAACCTTTGGTTTGACTCAATGGTAATTTTAAAAGATTCTAAAAATAAAGAAAACGCACATAAGCTAATTGATTTCTTAATCAGAAAAGAAATTTTGAAAAAAAATATGGAATACACATATTATGCCGTTCCAAATCAAGAAGTAATAGGTGAAAATGAATTGGTAAAATCAATATCTGAAATAGATGATGAATATTTCAAAAAAATGGAAGTATTCAAAGACCCATCAGACTTTGTAAAAGAGTACGACAACATTTGGACAGACGTAAAAGCAGACTAATAAACAACAAAGGCTATTGAGTTTTCAATAGCCTTTTGAATTATCTGTTTAATAAATATTCTAACATTAATCTGTATGTGTTTTCTATTCCTAGTATATGAGTTCTTTCATAGCTATGGCTTGCGTCAACTCCTGGTCCGATTAAAGCACAACGAATATCATGTCCTGCTCTTAGTGCAGCCGTTGCATCTGAGCCGTAATGTGGGTAAATGTCGATTCTATAATCGATATTATTTTTTTCAGCAATAGCTCTTAATTTGTTTCTCATTCCTAAGTCATAAGGTGTTGAGGAATCCATTGCGCAGATTGTTACAGCTTTTTCGTCTGATGCTTGTCCGACTCCCGGAGCTGCCATATCTACAGCGAAGAATTCAACAGTATTTTCTGGAATGAAACTTGATCCATGTCCGATTTCTTCGTAATTGCTTACGAAGAAGTTAATTGTATTTTTTAATTTGATTTTATTTTCTACAATATGTTTTGCAAGTCCCATCATACTCGCTATACAAGCCTTGTCGTCTAAATGTCTTGATTTAATAAATCCTGATTCATAAATTCTGCATCTTGGGTCAAGACAGATGAAATCGCCAACAGAAATTCCAAGTTTTTTTACATCTTCTGCTGTCTTAACGTCTTCATCAATTCTGATTTCCATATTTTTGATTGAACGAGTTGCTGTTGTTGTAGTATCATAAACGTGAACTGACGCCTCGTTGTAAAGTGCAGTTCCTGGAATTAATTTTCCGTCATAAGTTTTTATAAATACATTTTCAGTTTCAACACTTGTTGGAGAAAAACCACCAACTAAACTAAAAGCTAAACGTCCATTTGCTTTTATTTCCTTAACCATTAAGCCCAATGTATCAACATGTCCTGAAAAAGTTATAGCCTCTTTTTCTTCTCCTTCGATTGTAGCGATTAAAGCATTTTTATTTGTTCTTCTTGTAGGAATATTTAATTCTTTAAATTTTTCTTCCATAAAACGAATTGCATCTTCAGTATCTCCTGTCGGACTGTAAATATTTAGCAATTCTTCTAATAAATTTGTAACATAATTTCTATCCATAAAAACCTCCAAATTTGTTTGATATATATATTATACATTAATATAATTAAATTGACAATAAGGCCTCTAAGTGATATACTTTAGCTGATTTTAAAAAAGGAGATATTATGAATATATTAGCAAGTAAAAAGTTTAATTTAATCATAAATGTACTGATAGTTTCGATTTGTATTGCAATGTTAATATTTTTTAAGTTTGGAATTTTTGAAAAAATCTTAATTTCCATGATTTTAATTTTGAAATTATTAAGTATTTTAGATTATTTTAAAAAACAAAGGGAAGAATTGAAAAAAGAGATTAATAAAAATAGCAAAAAAGGTAAAAAGAAAAAGGGAGTAAAATAATACTCCCTTTAAATTTCAAATTTTTAAGCATCTGACCTTGAGAAACCATTTTTCATTTCACAACTTGCTGTGTAAAGCACTTTGTTTAGTAGGTCGATTGTTTGTTTTCTAAGTTCAGTTGCGATTTCTTCGTTAGCTTTTTCGCAGAATGCAACCACATTTTCTTTTGAAACTTTTCCACTTAAAAACTCATTATCATATTTATTTAAAATTTCAGTACATTTTGATTGAATTGCTAATTGGTAACGTTCAATATGTGAACTGCAAGATGCATAATGTGCATCTGCCAAAGCTCCAACTAAACGATTTGTCCAGTAGAAATCTTCTGTTGTAACTGTTCCTGTTGTGTTTGCAAGATATTTTGGAGTTTTATCTATATTTGCATAGAAAGGAATCATTGCATTAAATACATTTGAACCAAGTGAAAGCCATTCGATACTTCTAATTTCTTCAGGCATATCAGGTCTTATTTGAACAAGTCCTAAGAAGTTATTTCTATTAATTCCAATCGGTCTAAATTTACCCTTTTCAGCTGAGAATTTTCCGTATGGGTCATAAGGAGTTCCTTGGAAATGATGAGAAAGTGCATATTTAATATCCTCAGCAGTTATTTTCTTATCAGGTGTTCTGCACCAAGGAATATCATCAGATTCAGGCACATAGTCTGCGTCCATTCCGTCCCAATAATTTGTGCTTGGGTTGAAATAACGTTGTAATACCCAAGCTCTTGGAGTATTGTAAGTATGGTCGGCGTCTGAATGACTACCAAAAGCATCTCTTGGATTTAAAACTCCATCAATAGAAAGGTTTAAGTGGTATCTATTTATGAATTCTTTTAAATCGGCTGAACACATATATTCTTTTTGTTCGCCAAAAGCATCTTCTAAATCAAAATGATCAAGTCCAAGTTGGTTTGGCATAATTACATAACAATCATCAGGAACACGTCTTGCAATCCAATGATGACCTCCGATAGTTTCTAACCACCAAATTTCATTAACATCTTGGAATGCGATACCATTCATTTCATAAGTTCCATATTTTTCTAAAATTTCTCCAAGTCTAATTACACCTTCACGAGCAGATTTGATATATGGTAAAACCAAGGTAACCATATCTTCTTCACCAATTCCACCAACTTTTTCAGGAATGTAATTTTCATCTCCTTCTTTTCCAACTGCTGGAACGAATTCTACAAGTGGGTCAGCGCCAAGAACTCTTTCATTTGAAGTAAGAGTTTCAGTTGCAGACATAGAAATATTTAATTCATTAACTCCACAAGCTCCCCAAATTCCATTGTTATCAACTGCATTAGGCATACAAGTGTAACGCATAGGATTAGTAGGTAAATCAATTTCAACATGAGAAAGAACTGATTTGTATTTTACAGGTTGTTCATTTGGGTGAACAACGATGAATTTTTTTTCACAAAATTGACCTGACGGAGAGTCCTCGTTACGAGCAACCATTGTTGAACCGTCAAAACTAACATTTTTTCCTACAAGAATTGTAGTACAAGCCATAATTTAATCCCCTTTCAAAATATAATTTTTTTGCATAACATTTTCTCTTATGCTACAACTACATTATACTCCAAAAAATTTTAAAAGTAAAGATATTTAATAATAAATATCAAATTTTTTTTAATTCACCAGATGCTAAGCATTATGGAAAGGTAAAGTTTTTATAACACATAAAATTTTTCCTTCTTCAAAATTTATTTTTGCAGAATCTAACTTTATAATATTGCTAATGCAAAGGGAATCTCCCTTTTTTAGAGTTATATTTTTTACATCGTATTTAAAACCGTTTAAAGATAAATTTTCAATTTTTTCTGAAAATGGAATAAATGAAATTTTTGTATCTTTTAAATTTTTAAATTCAAATTCTTTTTCAATTTTAAAAAGTATTTCATTTTCTTTTAGAAAATATAAATTATTATATTTGAACATTAAATTTATATTTGTAAGCTCGTGGTCTATATCTCCGCCTAAAGCTCCAATACAATATATTTTATCATAACTTTTTTCTTTTATATGGTTTAATATTAATTCTGAATCTGTAAAATCTTTATCTTTTGGAAATTTTTTTATGGTTACATTTTTTTCTTCATAGAATTTTAAAATATTTTTATCAATAGAATCTAAATCGCCCCAAATTTCATTAGGAATTAATTTTAATTCATAACAAAGATTTGAACCACCATCTGCACAAAAAATATCTCCATTATTTTCTTTGAAAAAATTTTTGAAAAATTTTTCTTTTCCTAAAAGTACACCATTAAAAAATATATAAGCTATTTTCATTTTATTCTCCTAGATTTTTATATAGATATATTCTATCATATTCTAAAAGCTTTTTAAACTTTTGAATTATTCATAAATACATAGGATATTATTAAGTAATTAATTAGTAAATTACAGTGAAATTATTACATAAAGGAGTGTACTATGTATTTAGAGAATATAAACTCACCAAGCGATGTTAAAAAATTATCCATTTTTGTCGTTCTTTTCGCATCAATTATATGTTCATTGATGTTGTATGTTGCAGAAATTATTGATGAAGAAGAATAATTTACATTAAAAAAGAGATTTCATTTTTGAAATCTCTTTTAATATACAATATTTAATTAGCAACCACAGCCACAACCACAAGAACAAGTTTCTTTCATTCCGTTTTGGTATCTAGCCTCAACTATATCCCAGTTTACAACTTTCCACCATTCTTTTAGGTATTCAGCTCTTCTGTTTTGATATTTTAAGTAATAAGCATGTTCCCAAACGTCATTTCCTAAAAGAACAATTTTTCCACAAGTAATAGGGCAATCTTGGTTTGGAGTTGAAACTATTTCAATATTTCCATCTTTATCAGCTACAAGCCATACCCAACCTGAACCGAATTGTCCGGCACCTTTTTTGTTAAATTCTTCTTTGAAAGATTCAAAACTTTCAAACTTTTCTGCTATTTTTTTAGCAACTTCTCCAACAGGTTCTTTTGCTCCACCCGGAGTCATGCTTTCCCAGAATAAGTTGTGGTTGAAAACTCCACCAACATTATTTCTAATTCCGTTTTTCTTATCTTCTGGAGCATGTTCTAAGTGAGTTAAGATTTCTACTAGAGTAGCATCTTCAAAAACTGTATCTTTAATTAAGTTGTTTAAATTGTTTACATAAGTTTGATGATGCTTACTATGATGAATTTCCATAGTTTCCTTATCAATTACTGGTTCTAATGCGTCATAAGCATAATTTAATTTTACTAATTCAAATGCCATTTTATTCCTCCTAAAATTTAAATAATATTAAAAAACATATTTGTTTTACAACTCTATTTTACCCCTAGAAAAACCTTTAAAACTTTAATAATTAATATCAAATTATGAATATTTTTTATAATGATTTTGTTTCTATTGAAGTTTTTAAAAAATATGATATACTATGAATTGGAGGTATTTATGAAAATTATAATTGTTGGAGCGGGTAAACTTGGAGAGTACGTACTTACTGATTTGAATATAGAAGATAATGATATTGTTTTAATAGAAAAAAAACAAGAAATATTGAATGAGATGTTATCTAAATATGATATTATGGGAATTTTTGGAAGCGGAACAAACTATGAGGTTTTAGATGAAGCAGGAGTTGAAGATAGTGATATTTTTATTTCCGTTACTGATAGTGATGAAGTAAATATTATATCTTGTATATTCGCAAAAAATTTGGGTGCAAAATATACTATAGCTCGTGTTAGAAATCCTGAATATTATGCTAAATATGATTTTGTTAAAGATGCATTGGGGATTGATTTAGTAATAAATCCGGAATTTGTTGCTGCCAGAGAAATTTCTAGAGGATTAAAGTATCCTTTTGCTCATTCAGTTGAAACTTTTGTTGATGGTAGAGTAAAGCTTATAGGAATTTCGGTTGGAGAAAATAGTCCTTTAAAAGATGTTAAAATTAAGGATTTACAACAAAAATTTAATATAAAAATTTTAATTGGAATTGTTGAGAGACATGGTGAAATTTTTATACCTTCAGGAGAATTTGTTATAAGAGAAGGAGACAAAGTCCATTTTACAGGAATTGATGAATTTGTTTATAAATTCTATAATATGTTAAAAATTGGAGATAAAAAAATAGAATCTGTTTTTATAATAGGTGGTAGCAAAATTTCTTATTATTTAATATCTAATTTAATTAAGGAAAATATAAAGGTAAAATTAGTTGAAGTTAATAGAGAAATAGCAACTTCATTTAGTGAGAAATTTCCTTCAAAAGTGAAAGTTATTTGTGCAGACGGTTCAGATTCTGATGTTCTAGATGAAGAAGGATTGAAGAATTATGACGCTTGTGTAGCATTAACAGGAATTGATGAAGAAAATATTATGTTAGGAATGTTTGCTAAAAAACTTAATGTTAAAAAATCAATAGCAAAAGTCAGTAGAATTTCTCTTTTAAATATAATTTCGCCAACAGATACTTTTTCTTTTGTTACACCTAAAAAATTAGTTTCAGATATAATAATAAGTGTAGTTAGATCAATTATTAACAGTGAAGGCTCAAATATAGAAACCTTACATAGACTATCTAATGATGTTGAGGCTGTTGAAATAAAAATAAATAAGAAAACTAAAGCTATAGACATTCCTTTAAAAGATTTGGATATAAAGGACAATGTACTTATAGCATATATAATCAGAGATAATAAATTGATTTTTCTAACCGGAGAAGATTCTATAATGGTTGGAGATACTGTAATAATAATTTCAAAGGCAAATGTGATACAAAATATAGATAGTATTTTGGTTTAGGTGTATTATGAATAATAAGATTATAAGATATATTTTGAGTAAGATTTTATATATTGAGGCAGGATTTTTACTTTTACCTGTTATAGTTTCTTTCATATATAAAGAAAATTATAGCAATATTTTAAGCTTTTTAGTAACAATGTTTTTATTATTGTTAAGTGGTTATTTGTTAGGATATAAATCTGATGCAAGTGGTGCTTTTTATGAAAAAGAGGGCTTTATAATAGTTTCATTATCTTGGATACTTTTATCAGCTTTCGGAGCTTTACCGTTTGTTTTTTCAGGTTCAATACCAAATTTTATAGATGCATTTTTTGAAACTTCAAGTGGATTTACAACTACCGGAGCCAGCATCTTGACAAATGTTGAAGAAATTAGTCATTCAATATTATTTTGGAGAAGTTTTACACATTTGATTGGAGGAATGGGAATTTTAGTTTTTGCACTTGCAATTTTACCTCGTTCAAATAGAAATTCTCATATTATGAAAGCAGAAGTTCCGGGACCTGTTTTTGGGAAATTTGTTGCAAAAATGAGTTATACTGCCAGACTTTTATATAAAATTTATTTTGCTATGACAGGCATTTTAATAATTGTGTTAATTTTAGTTGGTCATCCTATTTTTGACTCTTTTGTTCATGCTTTCGGAGCGGCAGGAACAGGCGGTTTTGGAATAAAAGCTAATTCAATTGCATATTATAATAGTTCGGCAGTTGAAATGATTTTAGCAACTGCAATGATAATATTCGGGATTAATTTTAATTTATATTATGTTATTCTAATAGGAAAAGCAAGAGATGGATTTAAGAGTGAAGAATTAAGATGGTATTTGCTTATAGTTTTTGGAAGTGTTGTTTTAATATTTTTCAATATAAGACATAATTATACTTCATATCTTACTGCTATAAAGGACATATTTTTTACAGTTTCTTCAATAATATCAACTACCGGATATGCTACTGTTGACTTTGGGAAATGGCCGACTTTTTCTCGTGCCATATTATTGTTCTTGATGTTTACAGGTGCTTGTGCAGGATCAACTGCAGGTGGGCTTAAAATATCCAGATTTATTATTTTGGTAAAGTCATCTATTTTACAAGTTAGAAAAGCTATAAATCCTAAAAGAGTTTTAAGTATAAAAGTAGATAACAAACTTGTTGGAAATGAAGTTGTGGAAGAGGTAAAGAGTTATTTTGTAATTTATATATTTTTAGTAATAATTTTTACAATTTTGATTTCTTTTACAGTTCCGGATTTTACAACCGCTTTTTCAGCTGTAATGGCGACATTTAATAATATAGGACCAGGACTTGGAATTGTAGGACCTACAGGAAATTATGCAAGTCTTACTTATTTCAATAAGATAGTTTTATCCTTAGCAATGCTTGCAGGAAGACTTGAAATATTCCCTATATTAGTATTATTTTCATCAACAACTTGGAAAAAGAAATAGGAGGGGTTATTTTTGGCTAAAAAATATTATGCAGTTAAGGTTGGAAAATCTACCGGAATTTTTGGAACTTGGGACGAATGTAAAAAACAAGTTGTAGGTTTTTCTGGAGCGATTTATAAATCTTTTCAATCTTTGGATAAAGCTAAAGAATATTTAGATGATAAAAATATAGCATTAAAATCGGAAGAGTTTGAATTTGAAATTACAAGTGATGATGAAATTATAGCTTATGTTGACGGCTCATATAAAAAAGATACTTTAGAATACGGATATGGTGTTGTACTTATTTTAAAAGATGATATTGTTGAACTCTATGGTAAAGGACAAAATCCTGAAGTTGCAAAAAGTAGAAATGTAACCGGAGAACTTTTTGGTTCGGTTAGGGCGATTAGTGAGGCAATAAAGCTTGGAAAGAAAAAAATTATAATTTTTTATGATTATCAGGGAATTTCATCTTGGGCTAATGGAGAGTGGAAATGTAACTTGCCACTCACAATGGGATATAGAGATAAGATTAGAGAGTTTAGAAAGGAAATAGAGATTTTATTTGTAAAAGTTAAGGCTCATTCTAATGATAAATATAATGACCTTGCAGACCATTTAGCAAAAAAATCTTTAGGGATTGAGAAATAATTTATGACTAAGATACTAAAACCGACAGAAGAAAATATAAAAGAATCTGCAAAATTAATATTAAATGATGAAGTTGTTGCGATACCAACAGAAACAGTTTATGGTCTTGGAGCAAATGGCTTATCAGAAATAGCAGTTTCAAAAATATTTAAAGCAAAGAACAGACCACAGGATAATCCATTGATTTTACATATTTCAAGTTATGAAATGATGGAAAGTTTAGTTTATGGTTTAAATGATGAAATAAAAGAATTTTTAAACAACTTTTGGGCAGGACCTCTAACAGTAATTATGAAGAAAAAAGAAATAATACCAAACGGAGTTAGTTGTGGACTTGATACAGTGGCAATTAGAATGCCTAGCAATGAAATTGCAAGAAGTTTAATCGAAGAATGTGGCGTTCCGATAGCTGCACCGTCAGCAAATATTTCAGGTAAGCCCTCCCCAACAACAGCTGAAGATGTTTTTGTTGATATGGACGGAAAAATTTCTGCAATAATTGACGGAGGACTTTGTAATATTGGAATAGAATCAACAGTTTTAGATTTGACTAAAAAACCATATACAATATTAAGACCGGGATTCTATACAAGAGAGGATTTTTTAAAATACGAAGATGAAATTTTAATTGACGATGCACTTGTAACTGGAAATACAATTCCTAAATCTCCGGGACAAAAATATAAACATTATGCTCCAAAGGCAAAAGTTTTAGTTATCATGGCAAAAGATAGAAAAAAATCATCAGTAGAAATTGAAAATATTTTAAAAGATAATGAAAATTTAAAAGTTGGAATATTTAAATTTGATGAAACTATTTTAAATATACAAAATGAAAATATATTGTCTTTAGGCTCAATTAACAACTTAGAAGAAATGTCCCAAAATTTATTTAAAGGACTTAGAGAATTGGACAAAAAAGAAGTTGATTTAATTATCGTTGAAGGTTGTGAGGAACAAGGACTAGGTTTTTCAATAATGAATAGACTAAAAAAATCAGCAAGTGGAAATATTAAGTATATAGATTAAAGAGCTTATGCTCTTTTTTTATTGTTAAATAATAAGTTTTCCAAAAAATAACCGAATATTAAGTATCGTAAAAGGATTGGATTTTTATCATAAAGTTGTTTTTAAATTTAATATCAGATAAAACGCAGTCAATCAAATTGTACTGCTTTTTTATTGTTCAAATTATGATATAATAATTATGGATTTATGCCTTATGATAAAGCTATAATTATTTCATCATAATAACCTAAATCTAATTATAAAAAAGGAATTATGATTTAATAATTATGAATTTATGAAAAATATTTTATTGTTTTATGATTTTGTATTTGGAGGAAGTATGAAAAGAAATATTGTTTTTTATTTAATTTCTTTGATATGTGGAATTTTATTTTGTTATTTTTTGAAGATTGAGCATTTTACAAAATTTTATTGTGCGCTAATTTTTGTTTTTGCGTTTTTTGTTTTACATATTTTAAAATTCAATAGATTGAAATTATTTCTTTTGATGTTTTCTTTAGGATTTTTTGTTAGCTTTTTTGCTGAAAAAGAGAGCGATTTAAAAGATTTTTTTGATAGAAAGATTACTTTTACCGGAGAAGTTTTAAATTCAACTCTTGTTTCTAACGGAAATGGATACAAACACGAAATTAAATTAAAAAGTATTGAAAATGTAGAAAGTTGTGAAAAAATTTTACTTTTTACAAATGAGAAACAATTTGAAATTGGAGATATTATAAAAGTAAGTGGAAAACTTACAGAAATACGTTCAAATGGGAATCCTAGACTTTTTGATTATAAAAAATTTAATCTAAAAAACAAGATTTTTTCTAATGTTTATTCAAACGATGTTAAGAAAATTGGAGAAAAACAAAGTTTAAAGAGAAGTTTTTATTTTTATGTTAAAAATGTTTTTGACAATTCTCTTTCAGTAGAAAATTCAAATATTATGAAAAAAATATTTCTTTCAAACAGTTTTGATACAGACTTTGAAAATGATGTTAGAGAGATAGGACTTTCTCATATTTTAGCAGTTAGTGGTTTACATATTGGAATTATTTACATTGTTTTAAGTAAGATTTTGATTTTTTTACCGTTTAAAAGAATTTTTAGAGAGCTTATAATTTTATTTTTTATATTTTTGTATTCTGGTTTGATAGGAAATCCTGCAAGTGTTGTAAGAGCAGAAATATTTTTGTTTATCACGATTTTTTCCTCTCTTTTTGGAAAGATTAAAGACAGAGAAAATGACTTATTTTTAACTGTTTTTATCATTTTACTCATAAATCCATATATGATTTTTGATGTTGGATTGTATTTAAGTACATTTTCAGTCTTTGGAATTATAAAAATTTTACCATATTTTTCAAAAAGTAGAGATAGTTTTATAAGAAAATCTTTTAAGTTGACTTTTTCTATTTTTCTTATGATTTTACCGATTATTTTATATGTTTTTGGCAAATTTTCATTGACGACATTTTTTAGCAATTTATTTTTAACGCCAATTTTTGTGATTTGTATAGTTATTTCGTTTTTTATGTTATTATTTGGACTGTTAAGTTTAAAAATATCTTTAATTTTAGGTTTTTTTGTAAATAATTTGCTAAGTCTTATAAGAATAAATGTTGAATTTTTGAAAAATATTAATCTAAATATAATTTTTTATGAATACAATTTAGTTTTTTTGATTTTTACATATATTTTAATTTTAATTTACTTTGAAAGAAGAAATTTAAGATATTTCAAAGTTAAAAATTTGAAATTCTTAATTATTTCTATTTTTCTTATGTTTGTTTTTACAAATATTTCATGTTTTTATGAAAATAAAGTTAGAATAAATTTTATAGATATAGGGCAAGGAGATGCTTGCTTAATAAGAGGAAAATATAACAATATTTTAATCGATACAGGTGGTAGCACTTTTGGTAATGGAGATAACGGGAAATCCGTTTTGATTCCATATTTAAAGAAAAGTGGAGTTAAAGTTTTAGATTTCGTGTTTATTTCACATTTAGATGCTGACCATTGCAAAAATTTGACTTATTTATCCAAAGAAGTGGAGATTAAAAATTTGTTTTTCAGAAAAAATGGATATAGAGATTTTGTAAAAAAATATGGAGAAGTTAAGGCAAAAAATATTTATGATATTGAAAATAGTACGAAAATAAATTTAAAAGATATGGATTTGGAAATTTTTAAGGCTAGAGATACTTTAGAAGAAAATGAGAGATCTATTTTAGTTAAAGCGATAGTGAATGGGAAAAAGATACTTTTTACAGGAGATATTGGAGCTTTTACGGAAAATCAACTTGTTAAAAAAGATATAGACTGTGATTATTTAAAGACTCCTCATCATGGAAGTAAAAATTCAAGTTCGAGTGAATTTTTACTTGCAACAAGTCCTAAAAGCGCAATAATTTCTTGCGGATATAAAAACAGATATAATCACCCACATAAAGATGCTTTAAGTAGGATGAAATCGGTAGGAATTGATGTTTTTAGAACGGATTTACAAGGGAATATTATGCTTGAGTTGGATAGATTTGAAGAAAAAATTATCGGTTTTCGAGATTTAAAGGATAATATATTTGTTTTTGTAAAATTTTATTTTATGGATATTTTAAATATTATAATGTATTTGTTTGTGTTTTTCGTTTTAATTAAAATTAAAAAGGATTTAGTTATAGACTTAAACTTTAGGAGGAATTATGAATTATATACAGGCGATGAAACTCTTGGAAAATGGAGAGCTTAATGGAATATATGTTTTAAGTGGAGAAGAAATTTTTTTAATAGATAGATTTGTAGAATTGTTTGAAGAAAAAATTGTTCAAAAAGATTTTTTCGATATGAATTATGCTGAGTATGATTTTGCAAAAATTGATTTGCAGAAACTAAAGATTGATTGTGAAACGGCGCCTTTTTTTAGCAATAAAAGGCTTATTATAGTTAATAATGTAAATCTTTCAAAAAGTGGTGTTTCTACTTATAAAACTTTTTTTGAAAATATGTACGACTATATAAATAAAATCCCAAAGACGACAGTTCTTCTTTTGGTGATGAAGGGAAGCGTTGCTTTTCGTGGGAAATTTTATAAAGAAATTTCAATTTTAGGTCATAATATTGAGCTTACTCGATTTAACGAAATTGAACTCTTTAAATTTATTAAAAAAAGATTTGTTTCAAAAAATATCGAAGTTAAAGATATTGTATTAAAATATATTATCGATAGAATTGGGTATTTAGATAGTAGTAGAGAAAAAAATCTATATGATGTAGAAAATGAAGTAAAAAAACTAACAGATTCTTTTTCAAAAGGAATATTGGATTTTAAAGATGTTGATGAAATTTTAATAGATAAATTTGAAAATAGTATTTTTAAATTGCTTGATATGATTTCTAAAAAAGACTATAAAAATTCAATAAAAATTTTAATTGAACTTAAAAAGTCAGGAGAAGATTCTTTTTCTACATTTTATATGATTGTTAGATATATAAGAAATCTTTTAGGAGTAAAAGTTTTGAAGTCAAAACAAAAACATATAGACTATATTTCTAAAGAACTTAAAATTTCAAATTATGAATGTAAAAAATTGTATTCCGTTTGCGATAATTTTTCAGTAGAAACTCTTTGTAATTATATTCATCTAGCTTATTCAGTAGAGGCTGATATAAAGACAAAGAGTAGAGATATGGACTTGTTGTTAGAGATTTTAATTTCAAAAATGTCATTAGGAGGTGCTTTTGTTGAGCAAAAAAGTTAATATTTTTGTAGATGGAATGACTTGTCAATCCTGTGTAATGAAAGTTGAAAAGGGACTTTCTAAACTTAAGATTGTAGAAGATGTTTCTGTAAATCTTATGAGCAAAACTGTTACAGTATCTGTTGTAGACGGAGCAAAGGTTGAAGGGCTCATCGGAGTTATAAAAAGACTTGGTTTTAAGCCGAAACGTGATGAGTTAAAGATTGAAAAGAGTAGTCTTAAACTATCTGATATTGAAAATATAATTTCAGAGCTTAAAGAAAAAGATACAGTTTTGGTAAAAGATGAGGAAGATATTTTAAAAATAAAATATCTAAAAGACGTTGTTTCATTAGATGAAATTAATTCTGTTTTAGAAAAGTTTAAAATTTCCGTAAAAAAGGAAAAAGAGGTAAGAAAAAATATATATGAAGATGAAATTAAAGGCTTAAAGAAAGATTTGATAATATCTTTGATTTTTAGTATTCCTCTTATGGTTTCGATGTTTTTCCATATGTTTAATATGCACAAGTTTATGTTGAATGGATATGTTCAATGGGCTTTTGCAAGTGTTGTTCAATTTTATGTTGGAAAGAGATATTATATAAATGCCTATAAAAACTTAAAAAACAAAAGTACAAATATGGATGTTTTAATAGCTTTTGGAACTTCAATGGCGTATTTTTATTCAGTTTATAAAGTTTTAATAGGAAGCGTTGATGTTTATTTTGACAGTTCTGCAATGATTATAACTTTAATTTTACTTGGTAAATTTTTTGAATCAAATGCAAAATCAAATACTTTCGGGGCAATTATGAAATTGATGGACTTAAAAGCGGACTATGCAATTGTAATTGATGGTGATAAAGAAGTTAAAAAGAATATTGAAGATGTAAAAATCGGAGATATTGTATTAGTTAAGCCTTATGAAAAAATTCCCGTTGACGGAGTTATCATTTCAGGGAATAGTTCTGTAAATCAAGCTATGATTACCGGAGAATCCGTTCCTGTCGAAAAGAATATAGGAGATACTGTTATTGGAGCAACCAATAATATCGAGGGAATTTTAAAAATTGAAGTAAAGAGTACAGTAGAAAATTCTGTATTATCTAAAATACTTGATTTGGTTCAAAATGCTCAGACAAAAAAAGCCCCTGTTCAAAGACTTGCAGATAAAATTTCTGCGTTTTTTGTTCCTGGAGTAATTTTGTCATCACTTGTAACTCTTTTGATAACATATTTAATTACAAAAGATTTTACAACAAGTTTGTTAAATAGCTGTGCAGTTATGGTTATCGCTTGTCCTTGTTCACTTGGACTTGCAACTCCAACTGCGATTATGTCCGGTACGGGAGTTTCTGCGCAAAATGGGATTTTAATAAAGAGTGGAGAAGTTTTAGAAAAAATTCATAAGATGGATAGTATAATTTTTGATAAAACCGGAACTCTAACAACCGGAGAGTTAAAAGTTGTCGAAATTAAAAACAATGGAAATTTATCTGATGATGACTTTTTAAGTATAATTTATTCCTTAGAAAAAAATACTGACCACCCGATAGCTAAGTCAATAGTTAATTTCTGTAAAGAAAAAAATGTAAAAGAAATTGAAATTTCAGCTTTAAAAGTTATTGCAGGAATGGGAATTAGAGCAATTTATAATAATGAAGAAGTTTTGATTGGTAAAAAGAAATTTATTGAAGAAAAAATCGGAAAATTAGAATTAAATATAGAAAATGAATTACTTACAATTTTTATTTCAATAGGAAACAATCTTTCCGGTTTTGTAGTTTTAGAAGATGAAGTTGAAAGCAATGCTTTTGAAATTGTAAAAAAATTAAAAGAAAAAAATATTGACGTATTTATGATAACAGGGGATAGTGAAGTAGTTGCAAAGAAAGTTGCAAACAAACTTGGAATAGAAAATGTACTTTATGAAGTTATGCCGGATGAAAAATCTCAAAAAGTTTTAGAATTGCAAAAACAAGGAAAAATTGTTGCAATGGTAGGAGACGGAATAAATGATGCTCCGGCACTTGCAAGTGCAGACATTAGCTTTGCTATGGGAACAGGTACGGATATTGCAATGGAAACTGCCGATATTACTTTGATGAATGGAAATTTGAATACACTTTTAAATTCAATAAATATTAGCGAACAGACACTTAAGATAATAAAACAAAATTTATTCTGGGCGTTTTTCTATAATATAATTGCAATTCCATTTGCAGCCTTTGGATATTTGAATCCAATGCTTGCAGGATTTACAATGAGCCTTAGTTCAGTAAGTGTTGTTTTAAACAGTTTAAGATTAAGAAAATTTAAGTTTTAAAAAATGGTATGCTACAAAAAGCATACCATTTTTAAATTTTTAATTATTTTTTATTGTATTTTTTTACAAAGTTATAAAGAGTTTTTACAGGTGTTCCACTTGCACCTTCAGGATTTGTTCCCCAAGCTGAACTTGAGAATGAAGGACCTGCAATATCTAAATGAACCCAAGGAGTATTTTCAACAAAATGTTCTAAGAAAACTCCGGCAGTAATTGCACCACCTGTTCCTGGTCCAGTTGCATTGAGTAATTCTCCAACTTTTCCTTTTACACTTTCTCTATGTTCTTCATAAACAGGGAATCTCCATAAATATTCACCCATAAAGTCTGCTGATTCTTTAATTTTTGCAAAAACTTCATCATTATTACTTACAGCACCGATAACTCTTGAACCTAGAGCTTGAATACAAGCACCTGTTAAAGTAGCAACATCAACTATACATTCAGGATTTAATTTTGAAGCACCATAGTAAATAGCATCAGCTAAAGTCAATCTTCCTTCGGCATCAGTATTAACTACTTCAATAGTTGAACCCTTCATTGAAGAAATTATATCACCATTTCTGTAAGCGTGTCCGTTAATCATATTTTCACAAGATGCAACAAGGGCTATTACATTTCTTTGAACATTCATTTTTCCTACTGCATACATTGTTGAAATAACAGAGGCACTTCCGCCCATATCAGTTTTCATGGTAACCATTCCTGTAGCAGGTTTGATTGCATATCCACCTGAATCATAAGTTAAACCTTTACCAACTAAAACAATAGGTTTTTCATCTTTGTTTGGTAAATGTTTCATAATTATAAATTTAGGTGGTAGGTCGCTACCTTGAGCAACTGCTAAGAATGCGTCCATTTTTAAAGATTCTATTTGTTTCTTTTCTAAAACTTCAACTTCAATACCAACTTTTTCAAGTTCTTCTTTAGCAAAATTTGCCAAAGTTTCAGGATAAATATCGTTTGCAGGTCTATTTACAAGATCTCTGCACATAAATACAGCTTCCATGATTGCTTTGATTTCTTTAATTCCGTTTTCAACATGATCTTTTTTATCTTCCAGAACATCAAAGAATACTTCGCAATCAAAACAAGGTTTCTTTTCTTTTAAGAAATTATCAAAAGAATAAGTAACATTTACAATACCTTCAATCATAGCTTGAGCTACTAATTTATAGCAAAGTCCATCAAATTTTTTGATTTCTATGTTACAAGATTTTACATTATTTGCTTTTAAACTTTTTCCAAGAGAAAGATAAGCTCTTCTAATATTTTCAAGAGAATTTTCTTCTTCTTTACCTAATCCCAATAAAATTACATTTTCAGTGTTTGGTCCAAGATTTGAAAAAATTTCTCCTCTTTTTCCATTAAAAAGTTTACTTTCTTTTACATAGTTTTTTAATTCTTCGCTAATTCCACAAATTTCATTTCCTTCAAATAAAGAAATTACTTTAACTAATCCGGAATTTCCAATTTTAAAATCCATAATCTACCTCCAAAATTAAATTAGATAAAAATATCTACCTATATAATAACCAAAATTTTAAATTTATGCAATACAAAAGGAGAACAAAATTGACCTCCTAAAAAATTCCAAAACTAATTGTTGACATAATGATTCCTGACAAAATTACTCCTATTATCGCTGATAAAAAACTTGTTTTAAAATCAATATCTAAAATACTTGCGGCAAGTATTCCTGTGTATGCTCCAGTTCCTGGAAATGGAATACCGATGAAAAGAGCAAGTGCAATTAAAGTTCCGCTTTTTCCTGATTTTTTTAAGATTTTTTCTCCGGCTTTATGACCTTTTAATAAAAGTTTTTCACAAAATTTTCCAATATGTTTTTTATTTTCTCCCCAAATTAAAAATTTTTTTGAAAAAAAATAAATAAAAGGAACAGGAATTAAATTTCCAATTATTGCAATTATATATGAACTTAAAATTGGAAGTCCCATTGCTTGTGAATAAGGAATCGCTCCTCTTAACTCAACAACAGGTAGCATTGAAATAAATAAAACTAAAAAATATTTTAACATAAAAACCACCTAATTAATTATATATATAATTCTACCACAAAAATAAAATAAAATAAATATGAAAAAATTTTTAAAAAAGTATTGCATTTATTTTGAAATATGATATAATATATATGTTAATTTTATAGGCTACCCAAGACCGTAGGGACATTCGTTTAAAAATCCTACATAGGTGGAAATACTTTATTTTGTATTTTATCTCTACTCTTGGTAGAGATTTTTTTATATGTAGCCTTTTGTGGAGGTGAAAGAGATGAAAGATTTTGTTTTAGAACAAAAACAAGCTGTTGTATCAGAAATCAGAGAAAAAATCGAAAGTTCAGGTTCTTTAGTTTTAGTTGATTACAGAGGGTTAACTGTTGAACAAGTTACTGAATTAAGAAACAAATACAGAGAAGCTGGTGTTCAATATAAGGTTTACAAAAACACTATGATGAAATTAGCTTTCAATGAATTAGGTTTTGGAGATTTCGGTCAATACTTAGAAGGACCAAGCGCAGTTGCTTTTTCAGGAGAAGATTTAACAGCTGCAGCAAGAATCACTAACGAATTTGCTAAGTCAAATGAAAAATTAGTTATTAAAGCTGGTATCTTAGAAGGAAAAATTTTAGATTCTAACGAAGTTAAAGCCGTTGCAGATATTCCATCAAGAGAAGTACTTATCGCAAAGTTACTTGGAAGTTTCAAGGCACCAGTATCAAATTTTGTGTATATGTTAGATGCACTAAGAAAGAAAAAAGAAGAAGAAGCAGCTTAATGGTTGCGTAAAATTTTAGGAGGTATATTATGGATTTCGAACAAATATTAGAAGCAATTGAAAAATTATCAGTTCTTGAATTAAATGAATTAGTTAAAGCAGCAGAAGAAAAATTTGGAGTTTCTGCATCAGCACCAGTAGTAGTAGGAGCAGTAGCAGGTGGAGAATCAGCTGCAGCAGCAGAAGAAAAATCAGAATTTGATGTAATCTTAGCATCAGTTGGAGCAGAAAAAATGAAAGTTGTTAAGGCTGTTAAAGACTTAAGCGGATTAGGATTAAAAGAAGCTAAAGAAATAGTTGACAACGCTCCAAAAGCTATTAAAGAAGGAGTAGCTAAAGAAGAAGCTGAACAAATGAAAGCTAAATTAGAAGAAGTAGGAGCTACTGTTGAATTAAAGTAATTTCATATATTATTTGATGTTGGAGATTTAATGTTTTTAATTTAAATTTAAGGTAAAAAGTGGCAAAAAGGTATAATTATGGTCTGGCAATTAATTTATGAATTTAAGAAGTTAATTGCTAGACTTAATTTTTAAAAATAAATGTTATATTGAACTTTTGCTTGAGAATTTTATTAAAATATGGTTGATTTATACTTAATTTGAGAGGTTGTTTTAATTTATGCGTATTAGAGAAAAATTAATAATAGAAAATGAATTAAAATATTTATTGAACAATAAGAGCGATTTTATAGAGATAATGGAATTTTTGGAATTGAATTATGATGTTATCCCATATAAAACAGCTGAGCTATATGATGTTTATTATGATACTTTAGATTTTAGATTGAAGAAACTGGGTATTTCATATAGAATTCGTAAGAGACCACAAATATCTATCAATATGAAACTTCCAGGAGACATAAAAGATGGTATATGGAGTAGATATGAATATTCATGCAAGATTGATAAAAAAAATTTAACAGAAAAAGAGCTTCTTAGTATTGATTGTAAAATACATGATATATTAAAAAAATCTTTAAATATAGATTGTATGGATTTATGTGCGTTAAAAAAAATTAATACTAGAAGATATGGTTTTTTAATTAATAAAAAAAATAAAAATGTATTGAATAAACTTGAACTAATAGGAGTAGCTTTCTTTGATGTATCAAAGAATGATTGTAATAAATTAGAGATTTTTGAATTTGAAATGGAAACCTATGAACAGACAGACGTATTTGTTTCACCAAGTATTTTTGATGAATTGATATATATAGGAAAATATATTGAATCTAGAGGGTTCTTAAAAAGTAAAAAAAGTAAATATGAAAGGGCTTTTGAGGAATATGAATTTTAAAAAATCTAGAATAGAAAAGGAATATACTTTTTATAAACCATTAATTAACAATCCAAAAGATGAATTTGTTGCCATATTGGATGATGTATTTAATATAAAATTATGGGATATTTCGTATGAAGAACGCGTCGAATTTAGGTATAGTGATTCTGAATGGGATAAATCAAAATATATTTTTAAAATAAACCATGGTGAAATATACTATAGAATTAATTGCAAAAAAAGAAATTCAAATTTAGATGATGATTTGCAAATATATGATGAATATGTTACGAATTGGGATAATATAGATAATTTAGAAAATTTTGAATTTATAAAATCAATAATTTATATAGCGTTTAAAAGAATATATAAGCATAAACAAAAAAAAGACTCAAAAGTTCAAACGTTTAGTATGCAAGTAATTGATTTTTTAGATTTAGATTTTTCCATAATTGGAAATATGAATTATTTTGAAATAGAAGGATTAAGTTATTTTCCGAAAGATTTAATTTTTAATTATGGATATTATAAATTAAATAATTATATGTGCAAAACAAAACTAGGATATATGAACAATAATAGCAGTATAAACTGTAAAATTGATTCAATTGAGACTCTTAGAAAAGCTATTTATACAATAAGTTTGTTTTGTAATAAGAGAGAATTTTTTGAACAAAAATAATAAAATTAATTGATATTTCTTGTGAAAAGGGTTTATTTTTTTGTTAATTTGTTTGATGATGTTAATAAAGTTATATAAGGAGAAAATTTGTTGAAAGAATTATTTGCTATTCCTGCTGTTGGAGCATTAATTTATAGGATTAAAGATAATAAATTAAATATTTTAGTTCAAGAAAGATATAAAGAAAATGAAATTTTTGAAAAAGGTTTATTAGAATTACCAGCAGGAAAGATTAGAGAATATGAAGATATTTTTAAAGCATTAAAAAGAGAAGTAGGAGAGGAAACAGGATTAACAGTTATAGAAATTATTGGTGAAAATAACATAGATATTAGAGAAGTAGGTGAATATACCGTTAATAGTTATACTCCATTTTGCTGTACTCAGAATTTATCAGGAGGTTATTCAATTATTCTTCAAACTTTTTTGTGTAAAGCTGAAGGTAAAATAAGACCAAATTTTAACGAAACAAGAAATGTTAGATGGATGAATGTTGATGACATATATAGTTCTATTAATGAAAATTTAGAATCTTGGTATCCTATGCATATTAACACATTATTTAAATTTATTGATTATTATCAAAAAGGGTTTATTTATGAGTGATAGAGTTCAATATTTTAATAGGATAGAAAAAAAATATTTATTAGATGAATTTCAATATTTACAACTATTTGATTTTTTGAAGGATAAAATAATAACTGATGTCTATGGAGAATCTACTATTTATAATTTGTATTATGATACAAGTTTTGATCTTTTAATTAAAAAATCATTGGAGAGACCGATTTTTAAAGAAAAGTTAAGAATAAGAAGCTATTGTCTCCCTAAAAAAAAGGATTTAGTTTTTATTGAGATAAAAAGAAAATACCAAGGAGTGGTTTACAAGAGAAGATTTAGTATAGAGTTAGATGAGGCATATAATCTTCTTGATATTAATAGTAGAAATTATTTTAAAAAAAATCAAATTTCAAAAGAAGTAAGATATATGGTCAACTTTTACGAATTATATCCTAAACTTATTTTGATTTATGATAGGATAGCTTATAAATTTTTGAACGAAGATATAAGACTTACTATTGATAAAAATATAAAAAATAGAAGAGAGTATTTGAAGCTCGAAGAAGGAGATAGTGGGAAGCTTTTGCTAAAAAATAAGTATTTAATGGAAGTAAAAACTCAAAATTCAGTATCTTTATGGTTTAGCAAGTTGTTATCTGAATTAAAAATATTTCCAATACCTTTTTCTAAATATGGAGAAGTATATATGTCTGAATTAAAACAAGGAAATAGTTATGATAAAATTTTATTTTAATGAGTTTTTTAAGTTATTTATTATATTTATTATTTGCTTTATAGTAATATATATGTTAGAAAGATATTATTTCAACAAGGCAGAGAAAATATCTTATTTTGAAAAAATGTCTATATTCTTAAGATTGACAATGGTATATTTAATGTTTTTCACTCTAAGTGATAAACAGATTTTTAATGTTGTCATAATTGGGTTATTATTTGTTATTATATTAGAATTTTACCTAAATTGCAAGAATAAATTAGCCACATAAAAATAATTCTCTAGGCGTTTTGTAATTGAATATTTTTTTAGGATAG
>NZ_JACVDA010000008.1 GCF_016552165.1 Parvimonas parva
ATTAATTCTCCTTTAATTCTAACATACAGGTTATGTTTTTTTATAATTTTTGGTCTCACATCATTTACAAATGTACATTTAATAATAAATTACATATCTCTACTTGCAATAATATCTACACCTGTATCCAATACATTTTTCAAAACAATATCGCCTACTTTAATTGGTGAAATAACTTCAACTTTATTTAATTCATTCATAATATCGAAAATCATATTTTTAGGAATTTCTGATGAAGTTTTTACAGGTAATCTATTGTGAACTGCATTTTTTATTTTTACAGTAGAAGTTATTGTCCTAGTTGGAAATGTTAATTCCTTTTTACCATAACTTGAACCTTTAGGGCATTTATTACCAATTACTTTATAATCATTTTCTTCGTCAACAGATATTCTACAACCAACCGGACAAACAATACAAATCATATCTTTCATTGTTATTCATCTCCTTTTTTCATAGATATAACTATTTTATCAGTTGTAACAGATTCAATTTGTTTTTTAGTTAAAGCTATCTTTTCCATTTCAGCAGGAGCAACATGAGACTTTTTAAAATCTTTTATAACATTTCCATTTTCATCTGTTACAGATATTACAACATTTTTTTCAACACTCTTAACTCTGAAAAATATTTCTAATCTATTTTCCATATTTTCAACTCTTATATTTTGTGGAACAGTATAGAAAATACCTTCCCCATTTAAAATTTCAATTTTTTTAGAATCTACTTTAGAATTTTCTAAAATATATTTTGCAGCTGACCTTCCTGCTTTTTGACTTTCTCCAGTAACAAAATCTACTAAATCATGAACATGACATACATTACCACAAGCAAAAACTCCGTCCATACTTGTTTCCATATTTTCAAAAACAAAAGCACCTTTAGTTCTTGAGTCAATATTAATTCCAACTTCACGAGTAATTTCATTTTCAGGAATTAATCCGATAGATAATAACAATGTATCACATTCTAATTCTATTTCAGTACCCTTGATAGGCATTCTATTTTCATCAACTTTACTTATAACAACTTTTTCAAGTCTTTCTTTCCCTATTATATTTGTAACTGTATGTGAAAGTAATAAAGGAATATTATAGTCATTTAAACATTGAACGATATTTCTTGCAAGTCCATTAGAATAAGGCATAAGTTCAACACAAGCTAAAACTTCTGCACCTTCTAGTGCCATTCTTCTTGCCATAATTAAACCTATATCACCTGAACCTAAAATAACAACTTTTTTACCACACATAAGACCTTGCATATTAACATACATTTGTGCAGAACCTGCAGTTAAAACTCCAGATGGTCTATCTCCCGGAATAGAAATAGCACCTCTTGTTCTTTCTCTACAACCCATAGCAAGTATTATACTCTTTGCTTGAATCATTTGATACCCATAGTCCTTACTTATTGCATGAACAATTTTATTTTCATCAAAATTAAGTACCATTGAATTTAATCTTATTTCAACATTATACTCTTTTGATAAATCAATAAATCTTTGAGCGTATTCAGGGCCAGTTAATTCTTCTTTAAAGTAGTGTAATCCAAATCCATTATGAATACATTGATTTAAAATACCACCAGCCTCTTTATCTCTTTCTAAAACTACAACTTTATCAATTCCATTTTTCTTAGCCTCACAAGCAGCAGCAAGTCCGGCAGGTCCTCCACCAATAACAACCAAATCATAATTTTCTATATTAGACATTTGTTCCACCTTCTTCTTTTGTTTTTCCTGTTATGATATAACTACCAAAATTAGTATTATAAACTTCTTCTGCAGGTATATTCAATTCTCTTGAAATAATATCTAATATTTTAGGACCGCAAAAACCACCTAAACAACGTCCCATACCTGCTCCAGTTCTTTTTTTAACAGCTCCAAGAGTTCTTGGTGGCAATGGCATTTTTAAAGAATCTATTATTTCACCTTCAGAAACGGTAATACATCTGCAAATTATATTACCATAAAGAGGATTTTCTTTAATTTTTTCAGCTCTCTTTTCTGGAGATAAATGTTTAATTCTAATAACTTTTCTATTGTCTATATAATTTTCTTTTTTTACAAAATTAACTCCAATATATTTTAAGATATCTAAACACATCAATCCAATTCCTGCACAAGATGCTAAACCTGGAGATTTTATTCCTACTAAATCAACAAAATTTTTACAACTTTTAGATTCTCTAATTATAAAGTCATTTTCTGTACTATTTGCTCTTAATCCTGAAAAATTATTTATATTTTCCCAATAAGGAACATTAGAAATAGTCTTTGCAACTTTTTCTTTTACTTCTGCTAGACCTTCAAATGTTGTAGATTTATCTGTAATTTCTGAATTACTTTCCGCATTAGGTCCAATAATGATATTATTATGTGCTGTTGGTGCAATTAAAACACCCTTACCAACCTTTGATGGACATTGAAATAATACATGCTTAACAAGATTTTTTTGGCTTTTATCTAAAATAAAATATTGACCTTTTGAAGGTTTAATTTCAAATTCTTTTTCACAAACCATATTATGAACTTTATCTGAATTAATTCCGGCTGCATTTATTACATATTTAGATGTATATGTATTATCTTTAGTACTTACTATGAAATTATCATCTTCTTTAGTAATGCTTACAACTTCACTATTCAATTTTATTTCTACACCATTTGAAACAGCAACTTGTGACATAGCTATACATAATTCCCAAGGGTCAATAACTCCAGCCCCTGGAGAATATAATGCCTTAGTAACTGTTTTATTTATATTCGGTTCAATTTTTTCAACTTCTTCTTTATCGATTATTTTTAAATTTTCAACTCCGTTTTTAATTCCGTTATCCAATAATTTTTCTAAAGTTTTTTCATCATCTTCATTAAAAGCTAATACCAAAGAACCACATTCATTATATTGAACATCTAATTTTTTTACTAACTCTTTAATTCTTTTTGAGCCTTCAACATTTAATTTTGCCATTAATGTTCCTGGTTCAGGGTCATAACCTGAATGTAAAATTCCACTGTTGGCTTTTGTTGTTCCATCGGCTACATCTATTTCTTTTTCTAAAACTAAAACTTTTAGATTGTATTTTGATAATTCATAGGCAACATTAGAACCTACTACTCCACAACCTACAACTATAATATCATACATTTCTATATCTCCTAGCTATTTTTTATATTTTTCATAAAAGGATTATTTTCTTTTTCAAAATCTAAATTACTCTCTGCACCATGGCCTGGCAATACTCTATAATCTTTTTCCAAAGAATATAATTTTTTCATTGAATTGTGTATTTCTTCAAAACTACCGGTTGCTAAATCACTTCTTCCTATACTCATTCTAAACAATGTATCCCCAGAGAACATAACATCTCCCATAAGGATACAAATACTTCCAACGGTATGACCCGGTGTTTCAACTATCTCTAAACTTTCTCCATAAAAATCAATAATTTCTTCATCAGAAAGCCATTTATCAGCAATCAATTCAATTTGCTTAAAAGGTGGAATTGATTTTGATAGATTAACAATTGGGTCTTTCAATAAATCTTTTTCTTTTATACAGGCATAAATCGGCAAATCATATTTTTCCTTTACAAGTTTAACTGCACCAATATGGTCTCCATGTCCATGAGTTAGCAAAATAAATTCTAAATCTATTTTTTCTTCATCAACAAATTTAAAAATATCATCGCTATCTCCACCCGGGTCTATTATAAACCCCTTTTTATCATCATTATATACTATATAACAATTTACTGCATATACTCCAACAACTATTCTTTTTATATTCATAATTATCTCCTAATATGTTCTTTTTGAATCTAATTGAATTGTAACAGGGCCGTCATTTTCTAAAGAAACTTTCATATCAGCTTGAAAAACACCTGTTTTAATTGAAATATTATTTACATAAAATAATTTTAAAAATTCCTCATATTTTTCTCTTGCATCTACACTAGACATCGATAAATCAAAACTAGGTCTATTACCCTTTCTGCAATCTCCATAAAGAGTAAATTGTGATACGACTAAAATCTCATAATTTTTATCTAAAACAGATAAATTCATTTTAAAATTTTCATCTTCAAAAATTCTAAGATTTACAACTTTTTTAAAAATATATTTTAAATCTTCTTCAGTATCTTCTTTACCAAACCCAACAAAAAGGAGAAGTCCCTTATTAATTCTAGAGACTTCTTTCTTATCAACTTTTACACTTGCAAAATTAACCCTCTGTAATATAGCTCTCATTACGCTCTCACCCTATATACATCAAGTATTCCTTTCAAAGATTTTATTTTATTTATGAGTCTATCAAGTTCATCAATACTTTTTATTTCAACTATAATATTTGTAATAAAAGTTTTATCTTTTCCTGTCTTTGCTGTTATACCCACTAAATTTAATTTTGATTCAGAAATAATATGTGCAACATCAGCTAAGGCTCCAACTTGGTCTAAAGAAATAACTGCAACTTCAACCTTATAAAATAAATTCTTAGCATTTGTCCATTCTACCCCTATAAGCCTATCAGGATTAGTAACATTTTTTATATTTGCACACTCACAACTATGAACCGAAATCCCTCTACCTTTTGTAATATATCCAACAATCTCATCTCCTGGAAGAGGATTACAGCATTTTGCAAAACTAACTTCTATATTATCAATACCCTTTACAATTACACCTTTTGAATTGTTTTTATTTCCTGATTTTTCATTTTTCACTCTGTTTATTATATCATCAGCAGATTCTTGATAATAATCAGTATAAAATTCTTTTAATTTAGATATAACCTGTCTTAAATTGATACTTCCAAATCCAATACCGGCATACATTTCATCAATAGTATTAAAACTCAATCTTTTAGCAATTTGTAAAAGCCAGTCTTCCTTTAAAATTTTACTATAAGTAAAGCCCAATCGTCTAACTTCCTTTTCAAGCATATCTCTACCTTGAACAATGTTTAGTGCTTTATTTTCTTTCTTAAACCATTGCTTTATTTTAGTTCTTGCCTGAGAAGATTTTACTATTTTTAACCAATCTTTACTTGGACCGGATGAATTTGGATTTGTTAATATCTCAACAATATTTCCATTTTTTAACTTAAAACTTAAAGGAACAATTCTTCCGTCAACCTTGGCGCCTACACAATTATTTCCTACTGCAGTATGAACCTTGTAAGCAAAGTCTATTGGAGTTGCTCCTGAAACTAAATTTATAACATCTCCTTTTGGAGAAAAAACAAATACTTCATCAGAAACGAAATCTTCTTTGAAAGAAGTGATGAACTCTCTGTTGTCATTAACTTCTCTTTGCCAATCCATAAGTTGTCTAAGCCAAGTTAATTTATCATCAAAACTTGTACTCCTATCAACACCGGCTTTATATTTCCAGTGAGCTGCGATACCATATTCAGCAGTTTTATGCATCTCAAAAGTCCTTATTTGAACTTCAAAAACATCACCGGAATTACTAATAAGTGTATTGTGTAAAGATTGATATAAATTTGGTTTTGGAACTGCAATATAATCCTTAAACCTTGAAGGAATTGGTTTCCATTTAGAATGAACTATCCCTAAAACTGCATAACAATCACTAATAGTCGGAACAATAATTCTAACAGCAGTCAAATCAAAAATTTCATCAAAACTCTTATTTTGTTTATACATTTTTTTGTAAATACTGTATAAACTCTTTGGTCTTCCACTAATTTCCCCTTTAATATTATGTTCTTTCAAACTTATACTAATTTCTTCGATTATATCATTTATAATTTTTTCTCTTTCACTTCTCTTTTTCTTAACTCTTTCAGCTAAATCATAATATATTTCAGGTTCTAAATATCTTAAAGATAAGTCTTCAAGCTCCCATTTAACATTACTCATACCTAATCTATACGCCAAAGGAGCATAAATTTCTAAAGTTTCCTTTGCTTTTTCCAGTTGTTTAGCTTTCTTCATATATTCCAAAGTTCTGATATTATGAAGTCTATCTGCAATCTTAATTATTATAACTCTAATATCAGAATTCATAGCTAAAAGCATTTTTCTTAAATTATCAGCTTGAGATTCCTGTTTACTTTGATATTTTATCTTTTTTAGTTTAGTAACACCATCTACAAGATTAGCAATTTCTTCATCAAACATTTCTGCCATTTCTTCAAAAGTAACTTCTGTATCTTCAAGTACATCATGCATAAGCCCTGCAATTATAGTTGCATCGTCCATATATAAATCAGCTAAAATATTAGCAACTGCTACGGGATGAATAAAATAGGGTTCACCGGAATTTCTAAATTGTCCTTCATGACACTCTTTTGTAAAATTATAAGCCTTTGTAATTTTTTCAACATCTAAATTAGGATTATAATTTCTAATTTTTGATAATAATTCATCTAACATTTCTTCCACCTCCTATCTTATATCTTTTATCAATAATTGAATAGATTTATTATTCATATACTCATTTATAACTGGAGTATATAAAATATCTATAAATTTATTTTTTATATTATTTTGTTCTAAAATAATATCTTCAGTTTCAAACTTTTCATTGAAATATGAAATATACTTATCAAAATTACTAAAAATAATTCCACTAAATTCTATATCATCTTGACTTAAAACTAATTTTATAACATTTTTATTTTTACCTATAACAGATATAGATTTTATTTCCACATTTTTTGTACCAAACAAAGGTTCAGGATTTGCTTTTCCATAAGGCTCTAGTAATTTTAATTCGTCAACAATATTATAACTTATTAATTTAAAATCTAAAGAACAATCTATTTTTATTTTCTCAACAAAATTTTCAAAAGTTAAATTAGAATTTTGATTTAAAGACTTTCTTAAAATATCTAAATTTTCTTTTTTTATAGAAAAACCTGCAGCCATAGCGTGGCCACCCAATTTTTCAAAAAGATTAGAAAATTCTCTAAGTTTTGAAATAATATCATAATCTTCAATACTTCTGGCACTTCCTTTTAAAATTCCATCTTCCTTTGCGTTTGAAAAAATCAAAGTAGGTCTATAATAATAATCTTTTATTCTACCTGCAACAATTCCGGCAATTGACTCATGAAGTTCATCATCATACATAACTATAATATCATCATTAAAATGTCCTGATTCTCTAACTTTTGCATTTATTCTTGAATATGCATCATTTGTTAAAGATTTTCTTTCCTCATTTAGCTCAACTAATCTTTTAGCATAATCTGTTGCCATTGACTCATCTTCTTCTAAAAATAATTCAACACCAATACTTGCAGAATCTAATCTTCCTGCAGCATTTATACATGGTCCAAGTTTAAAACCCAAAGAAGTAGTTGTTATTTTTCCAACCTCGTTTTCTCTTTGTAACTTATTTATACCAACATTATCACTTGAATTTAAAATTTCCAATCCTTTTTTCACGAAAAATCTATTTTCATCAACTAAATCCACAACGTCGCAAACAGTTCCCATAGCGACAAATTGTAATAAATCAATTAAATAGTCCTCATCTCCACCAAGTTCATCATACAATGCCTGCATTAACTTAAATGCAACTCCTGCACCACATAATTCTTTAAACGGATACTCACAATCTAATCTATGAGGATTTACAACTGCATTTGCTTTTGGTAATATTTGATTTCCCTCATCATCAATAACTACTTGATGATGGTCTGTTACGATTATTGGAATATTTAAAGAATTGCAATATTCAACAACTTCAAAAGCAGATATTCCATTATCACAAGTTATAATTAAATCTACATTATTTTTCTTTGCGCTATCTACAATTCCTTTTGAAATACCATAACCATCTTCCATTCTATGAGGAATAGCAAAACTAATATTATCAGTAAAAAAACCTATTCCTTTCATCAAAACAACTGTTGCTGAATTACCATCTTGGTCGTAATCTCCAACAATTTGTATATGTAAATTATTGTCTATTGCATCAACAAGTATCTCTATTGCAGTATCTAAATCTTTCATCAAAAAAGGATTATGAAGGTATTTATAATCTGGATATAAAAAGTTTTTTACATTTTTATAATCAATTTTTCTATTTGCCAAAAGTTGACAAGTTATATAAGAAAATTCACTATTATTTTTAAAATTTTCTTTTGTCAATCCATTATCCGATTTAATAAACCACTTTTTCATAAATACCTCCTTATCTTATATTTTTTTATTTATCTTATTAAACATAAAGAAAAAAATAGACGAAATCCGTCTATTTAAGCAAAATTAATTTTCTTCACCATTTTCTTCTTCCATATCTTCTTCAACTTCTTCAGAAGATTCTTCAGATTTGCTAACAATAGAATGAATAGCAGATTTAACAAATTCCATTTTTGTTCTATCACTAGATGTTTCAATTACAACATCAGTATCAGTTACCTTAACAACTGTACCTTTAATTCCACCAATTGTAACTACATCATCACCTTTTTTTAAACTTTCTCTCATATCCATCATAGCTTTTTGTCTTTTCTTTTGAGGTTTAATCATAAGAAAATAAGCAATCGCCATAAAACCACCTATCATAACCAATTGCATAGTTAATTGATCCATAATATTCCTCCTAATTATTAATATATGAGTATATTTTAACACAAAATCTCTTATAATTCAAATATTTTAAAAAATTAATAACATACTTTTTTCAATTAAAAGGGAAGTAGATTTTTATTCCACTTCCCTAATTACAATTACTAAATTAGTTTAGCTTAATAAAATTAAGTTTTAAATATTTTTTCAATGAAAAACCAACTATTACAAACACTAAACCCAATATTAAAAATGAAATTATAATAGTAAATTTATCATAATTTTACAAAAAGATATAAAAAACGCTAAGACTAAAAATCTCAGCGTTTATTTGTTATGCAATACAAATTTTTCCGTTTATATTTTTGAAATTAATTGTAGTATTTGGAACTATTTTCCCTTCAATTATTTTTGTTGCTATTTCAGTTTCTATATTTTTTTGAATGTATCTTTTTATAATTCTTGCTCCATAATTGTATGAATAAGTTGAATCTAAAATTAAATTTTTACATTCTTCGTCTAAATTGATTTTTACATCAATATCTTTTAATCTATTTTCAATTTCTGAAATAGTCATATCAATTATTTTGTAAAGTTCTTCTTTTTGTAACGGTTTGAATAAAACAATATCGTCAACTCTATTTAAAAATTCAGGTCTAAAAGAATTTTTTAATTCTTTCATAACTTCATCTTCAGCAGTTTTTGTGATTTTACCATTTTCATCAATTCCTTCTAACAAATAAATAGAACCAATATTTGAAGTCATAATTATAATTGTATTTTTAAAATCTACAACTCTTCCTTGATTGTCAGTAAGTCGTCCATCATCTAAAACTTGTAAAAGTATATTAAAAACGTCTGGATGTGCTTTTTCTATTTCGTCAAATAAAATTACACAATATGGATTTCTTCTAACTTTTTCAGTAAGTTGTCCACCTTCATCATATCCAACATATCCTGGAGGAGCTCCTATTAATCTTGAAACTGAATGTTTTTCCATATACTCACTCATATCAATTCTAACAAGATTTTTTTCATCATCAAACATACTTTCACACAATGTTTTAGCTAGTTCTGTCTTACCTACTCCAGTAGGTCCTAAGAAGATAAATGAACCGATTGGTTTATTTTCATCTTTTAGTCCACTTCTTGACCTTAAAATACAATCTCTAACTAAATCAATGGCCTCGTCTTGTCCAACAACTCTCTTGTGTAAAATTTCTCCAAGATGTAATAATTTTTCTTTTTCACCTTCAACTAATTTTTTAATTGGGATATTTGTCCATTTTGAAATAACTTCAGCAATTGTTTCCTCTGTTACTTCTTCTTTTAAGTAACTTTCTTTTTCTTTTTTCTTTTCATTAAGTTCGGCTAACTTCAATTCTAAATTTGCAAGCTTACCGTATTTTAATTTAGAAAGTTTTTCAAAATCATATTCTCTTTCAGCCTTTTCAATTTCAATTCTAACAGCATCAATTTCAGCTTTAACAGATTTTATTTCATTAATATCTTTTTTATCACTTTCCCACCTTGCAAGTTCTACATTATATTTATTTTTAATATTTGATAATTCTTCTTCCAAGTCTTGTAATCTTTTTTTACTGATTTCATCAGTTTCTTTAACAAGTCCGGCTTTTTCAATTTCTAATTGTAAAACTTTTCTTCTCAAGTCGTCAATCTCTTGTGGCATTGAATCAATTTCTGTTCTTATCATAGAAGATGCCTCGTCCATTAAGTCAATAGCCTTGTCAGGTAAGAATCTATCTGTAATGTATCTATCACTTAAAGTTACACAAGCAATAACTGCTGAATCGGTTATCTTTATCCCATGATGTATTTCGTATTTTTCTTTTATTCCTCTTAAAATTGAAATTGTGTCCTCAACTGTCGGCTCTTTTACTAAAACTTTTTGGAATCTTCTTTCCAATGCACCATCTTTTTCAATATATTTTCTATATTCATCAAGAGTTGTTGCACCTATTGTATGCAATTCTCCTCTTGCAAGCATCGGTTTTAACATATTTGACGCATCTAATGCACCGTCAGTTTTACCTGCACCTACTAGAGTGTGAATTTCATCTATAAACAAAATTATTTCTCCGTCTGAATTTTTTATTTCTTCAAGAACAGCTTTTAATCTTTCTTCAAACTCTCCTCTAAACTTCGCACCTGCTATAAGACTTCCCATATCCAATGAAAAAATTATTTTATTTTTTAATCCATCAGGTACGTCATTATTTACAATTCTTTGAGCCAAACCTTCAACGATTGCAGTCTTACCAACGCCAGGTTCTCCTATTAAAACAGGATTGTTTTTA
Source organism: Parvimonas parva (assembly GCF_016552165.1). GTDB lineage: Bacteria > Bacillota > Clostridia > Tissierellales > Peptoniphilaceae > Parvimonas > Parvimonas parva. The sequence continues at coordinate 10,875 of NZ_JACVDA010000008.1, forward strand.
GTTCTTCTTGATAAAATTCTAATTGAATGTCTTATTTCCTCATCTCTACCGATTACAGGGTCAAGTTTACCATTCTTTGCCTCTTCAGTTAAATTTCTACCATATTTTAATAATTCTTCGCTTGTACTTCCTTCTTTATGTTCGTTTTTCATATTCTTAATTCCCATTAAAGCATACTTAAATGAATTATATGTTATACTATATTTTCTAAAAATATCAGAAGATTTTACATTTTTTTCTTTTAAAAGCGCAAGATATATATGCTCTACTAAAATATTTGTATCTCCGGTTTCTTTAATTTCATCTTCCGAATTAAGTAAAATTCTTTGATAAACAGTGTTTGGATATATATTAGAACTACCATATTGAGAAGGTAAAGTTTCAAATGCTAATTTAACATCATTCCTATAACTGTCTATATTTACATTCATTATATTTAAAATCTTAATTATTATATTGTCGCTATCTATCAAAGCCTTATGTAAATGTATATCTGAAATTTCTACATTTGCATTTTTTATTGCTAAACTTTGAGATTCTTCAACTATTTTCATTGCATCATTACTAAATTTATCTAAATTCATAATATTTCTCCTTTCTAAAACTTACTCTTTACTAAAATATTAAATTCATCACAATTTAGCTATTGTCCACTTCATTTTAATTCTCCATTAATTTTTTATATAATTCTAATTTATCATTTGATAAATTTTTAGGATTATTTATAACTATTTCAAGATATAAATCCCCTGTCTTTCCTTTTAAATCAGTATATCCTTTATTTGATATTCTAATTTTTTTCATACTTTCTATTTTTTCAGGAATTTTAACTCTAATGTTTCCATTTAGTGTTTCAACAACCTTTGTAGTTCCAAAATATGCCTCCCAAGGATATAGACTTACAGTTTTTATCAAATCTAAATCTTCAAGTCTATACTCATCATTTATAACATTAATTTTGACAAGTATATCTCCGTCAATAGAATATTTATCTCCATTAACTTTAACTTTTTTACCACTCGTTATTCCCTTTGGAATTTTTACAGTTATTTTTTTAGGAGAATTATTTATATTAACATAAAGTTCTCTTTCAACTCCTAAATACGCCTCTTTAACTGATAAATTCAAACTTGTTTCATATTTTTGTCTTCGTGGCTGTCTATTAAATCCTGAATATTTATTGGCATTTGAAAAATTATCAAATCCTGAAAAGCCTCCAAATCCGGAAGATGAACTTCCCCCGCCGAAGAACATATTAAAGAAGTCTGAAAAGCCCCCCATATTACTTCCGTTAAATGAGCCACTGAAACCATAATTTCTAGGGTCAAAATTATCTCCACCACTAAAATTATAATTTGAACCAAACATATCATATTGCTTTCTTTTTTCTTTATCGGATAGAACTTCATAAGCCTCATTTATTTCTTTAAATTTGTTGCTGGCAACTTCATCATTTTGATTTACATCAGGATGATATTTCTTTGCTAATTTTCTATATTCTTTTTTTATTTCTGCATCAGTTGCATTTTTATCTACACCTAAAATTTTATAATAATCTTTGTATTCCATAAAACCCTCCACTAATTTGACTTTCTTTGACCTTTAACTTTATTATACCCCATATATGAAAAATAAACAATATTTTTATTTAAAAAAGTTTTTTTGAAATAATATTTACAATTTTACTATTGTATTAATATTTTTAATATTGTATAATTAGATTGTATAAATTATATTTTTTTTGGAGGTATATTATGAAAGAAATAAACGCTAAAGGTTTAGTTTGTCCACAACCTTTAATTTTAACTAAAAAAGCTGTTGAAAGCTCAGAAGAAAAAGATTTTTTAGTTATAGTAGATAATGACACGGCAGTTAAAAACTTAGAAAAATTTGCTAAGAGTAGTAATTTAGATTTTAGATTTGAAAAAATATCTGATAATGAATTTAATATTTTTGTATCAAAAAATACAAATACTTCTTTACAAGAACCAAGTGCTTTTTGCTCTGTTGAAAACTCATCTGATGTAGTAATTGCAATTTCAAAAGACTTTATGGGAAACGGCTCAGAAGAATTAGGAAAATTATTAATTAAAGGTTTCGTTTACACTTCTAGTGAATATGAAAAATTACCAAAGACAATGGTGTTCTTCAATGCCGGAGTTAAATTAACTTCTGAAGGCTCTCCTTGTATTGATGATTTGAAAAAGTTGGAAGAAAAAGGTGTAGAAATTATTTCTTGTGGAACTTGTCTTGACTACTATGGACTTAAAGAAAAACTTTTAGTTGGCGAAATAAGTAATATGTACACAATCTACGAAACACTATTTAATGCAGGAAAAGTAATAAATATATAAAAGCTAAAAAACCGGCTAATTCCAGCCGGTTTTAACTTTAAATTATAATTTATATGATAATACTCCAATTATATTCTTTTCATAATTTTTTAAATTTTGTAATAATTTTTCGAAAGATGAGTATCTAGTTATTCCATATTCTTCAACTAATATAACATTTTTTAAATTCATTATATTATTTAAGTCATTTGTTTTTAATATATTAACTTTATCTATATTACAATCATTTAACTTCTTAATAATATTTGAATTAGAGCTAAGTATACTTAATTCTTCAATATTTTCATTATTAATTTTATATTTCAAAACTTCAAACAAATCATTATTATTTTTTATTTCTTGAACAAATTTTATATTATATTTTCTATAATCTCCCTCTCTATTCACAGTTGGATTAAATATATACATTATAAAATTTATAATAGCAACTAAAATTATTAAGGCTATTTCAATTGCGAAAATTTTTACTAATAATTTTTTCATACTATAGCCAGTATTAATATTTTCTTTAGAACTAAGTTCTTTAGAATAATTAGATTCAACTTTTTCAATAGTAACATTATTATAAACTGATTTATATTTATTTATTAATTCATCAAATTTCTTTTCAATCAAATCATTTACCAATTTACTTGGTGTCAATATTTTTGCAGAAACCCCTAAATTAGTTGAAATATAATTTACTACTACTTTCTTATCCCAGTAATCTGAATTTGAATTTTTTAAAGTAACAGCTGATGTATCCAATTCTTTAGCCATTTGTGATAAATCTTTATCACTCACATCATTAAATAGATAAGCTCCATTTAAATTAGATATTAACAACTTTTCGTAAAAATCAGAATATCCTCTTCTACTGTATAAGGCATTTACATTGTCACTCTCAGGAGCAGTTATTTTATAAGCTACATAAGTTGAATATTGCACTCCTTCTTTTACTACTGTTTTTTTATTTATCGTTTGTAAAACCAACGGACAAACTAAAGCAACACTTAGTATTAAAAATGCTACTAAATTTAAAACTCTCTTTTTATATATATTGGATAATAAATCTCCAAATGAATAATTTTCAAACATATCATATCTCCTTCGTTTTAAAAATTGTATAAGAATTATCTTTTGATATTAATTTCGCTGATACAAATATTAATATCACTATAAACCAAAATTGGAATGTAAATAATATTGAAAAGCTTTCTGAAAAACTACTTCTAGGCATAAAAAACAAATTATTCAATATTATTAATGTACAAATAAAAGGTAAAGTTTTATTCTTATAAGAAACATTAAGCATTCTTATAAATAAAAAACCTAAAAATATACTAAATAAAAACACACCTAAGTATCCAAAATCAGTATAATTTTCCATTATAAAACTACTTCCTAATCCATGTCCTTTTAAATAATCACCTTTTATTGATATATAAGAAATGTTATGAGCGTAGCTATTACTTTTTATTGCTAACTCAATACTATTTGTTGTAGCTGTAAATGGCTTTGTATCAAATAGAAACTTACCAAAATTTCCATGAGTAAAGTATTCAATAATTGGTCCAAAAGTAAAATTTGTAAAACTTCTTACAGCAATATTACTATTATACAAAAAACCTCTTGCTAAAACACCAAAACTTGTCCCTTGTTTATATATAAAATCAACGAATATATCAAATATTTTAAAATTCGAAACCTCAACATTATCTCTAACATAATTTAAAAGTCCCATTCCAACTATTATTATTGGAAGGCTGGTATAAATTAAAATTCTTTCTTTTAATCCTATCCATTTATTTTTAATATCTTCCTGGTCTCTTATAAAGTAATATATAAAAGAAAATATTAAAGTTAAAATAAATGGATTTCTTGTCCCAATAACTAAATATATAGCATTTGCAAATAAGTTACTGATTAAGACTATAGTAGCATTTCTTTTATTTGGTTTAGAAGCCAAATATATACACATAGAATAAACTGTAAAAACTGATAGTATATATGTAAAGTAAGGTAAACTACTCTTAAAAGATGCATAATAAGTGTAATATGATGTATTTAACTTAAATATCAACCTTTCTATAAGCCTTAAAGTATAAAACGGATATGTCAATACATATACTGCAAGCGAAATAATCCTTACATTTTTTAACCAAACAGAATTTTCTATTATATTACTTTCATTTTCTAAGTTTTCCTTATTTTTAGTTTTTAATAGTGCTTTTGAAATTATTCCTCCAATAAACAATCCGAAAAGTGAAATCATAACTATAATAAAAGCAAAAACATAAGCATCTTTTTGATAAGTATTAAAACTATAATCTCTTAAATAATCTATTGTAGGTCTTGAAACTAAAAATATAAAAATAGTTATATAAAAAAATAAATGTATTATATAATATTTTATATCAGTAAAACAAAATATTATCAAGCTAATGAAAAAGGATAATAGTGTAAAAAGTAATATATCCAATCTCTCTGTATATAAATAGCTCACTCCAAGTAATAGTGTGAAAATAAAAGATAATGCTGTAATTAAAGAATAAAATCTTTTAAAAGTAATATTCATATAATTATCTCCATTATTTTAATATTTCATTTATATTTTTTATTTGTTCAGGAACTGTAAATTTTGTTATAAATTTTTTCATTTCTGATTTATCCACTAATCTAGAATTGTCAAAATAATCAACAATATATTTACAAGCTTCATCAGTAGAGTTTATAACTCTTCCAAATTTACCATTATTTGAGAGTTCCTTTACTCCTCCAACGTCTGTAGAAATAAAAGGAATTCCTAAAGCTAATCCTTCAACAATGGCACCGGAAAATCCTTCTTGTTTTGACATTGAAAACATCAAATCCATTTTTTTGATATATTTATATGGATTTTTTTGATATCCTAAAAAATGAACATAATCTTCCAAATTGTCCTTTTGCACCAACTCTTTTATATGATTTTCTAACTCCCCTGCACCTAAAAAATATAAATGATATTTTTTATTTAAATTTTTGTGTAATTTTTTAATTGTTTCATAAACTTCCAGTGACCCTTTTAAGTTTTCAATTCTGCCAATTACACAAATTGATTTTTTTTCAATGTTAATATCTGTCCATTCATTTGATTTTTCCAAAATACTATCAAAATCATATCCATTATAAATAGTTAAGACTTTGTCTTCGTATTCAGGATAAACTGAAATTATGGACTCTTTCGTTTTTTCTGATACAGAAATTATCTTGTCAACCACTTCTAAATGCTTTCGATGATTATTTCTCTTTTGAGAATCATTCATAAAATCTTCAATACTTCCATGAATCCAAGCAATTTTTTTTACACTCTCATCTCTTGAAAATTCAAAAGGAGGGTTCATTATAGTAAATGAAATTTCTATATCATATTTTTCTTTAACCATTATTTTTCTTACTAAATTTGGAAAAAATTTTCTTATTCTCCACAAAATAGCTCTCTTTATTTTAGATTGTCTATAATCTTGCCATGATTTTAGTATTTTTATATTATCATTAACAGGTTCGTAACCCTTATCGAAATGCTCAATCTCAATTATATCAATATCATATTTCTCTCTATCAAGATTATTTACAATTGTTGATAATATTTTTTCTGCCCCTCCTCCTAAAGAAAAAGACCACAAAAAAAATAATATTTTCTTTTTTTTCAAACAATCACCCTATTTCCAAATTTCTTCATAATTTGTATAGCTATTTTTCAAATCTAAGAACAGCAAGTCATGATGTGGTACTTGTTTTTCTTTTGGAGGTAATTTCATATAATCTCCAAATGCAGTTTTTAAATAGCCGTCATATCCAATAGGAATTGGCATTTTTGTATCTTCAAAATCAAAATATTTTTTATCTACAAACCACTCTTTTTTATATACTTTTTTCATATAGTATGGTCCTGAGCAAAGTTCTGTTATATATTCTGAATCTTTTATTTTATATTTAGTCATTTTCTTTTCAGCTAATTTCCAAATTTTATATCTAACTTTTTTAGATTTAAAAATAGATAACAATATTTTAGAAACTTTTTTCTTTAATCCCCCATGTTTTTCTGGTAAAACTTGTGCACAGAATAAAGAATAAATAAGTCCCCACATTATTTGAAATTTTCTTTGTATTTTTCCACTTGGACAACCGTCTAGTGGTAAAATATCAAGTGCTATTCCATGACTAATATTTAATCCTTTTTGATATGGTTTTACAGCTGTTGTTTCATTATCTCTAATAGTGATAAAAAGATTGTGGTCAACTAAATATTCATTTGCTTTTACAAGTGAATATTTTTTTGTATCTGCTTTTTTATTCCATAACAAAACTAATTTTTCATAATCTTCTCTAGGCATAAAAAAGTCTAAGTCATCATCCCAAGGAATAAAACCTGAATGTCTTAAACTACCTATTGCTCCACCACCACAAAGATAACATAATAAATTATTTTCTTCACAGAATGAAACAAAGTATCTACCCATTTCTAAACTTTTAAGTTGTAATTCTCTTAAATTTATTTCTTCCATATTAAAATTTACATTAATTAAATATTCCATTTTGCAACAGTTTTAAATGGTGTATTCAAATCAGTTTTAAAGAATCTATGAATATCATCAACATTGTTTATTTCATCATCTTCAAAAACTATTGACTTAAATCTATTTTGAATTTTTTTATTTTCAAGCATTTTAACTGCTTCTTCAAAATCCATCCTACCGGATCTGGAACAACCAACTAATGTCAATCCTTTCTCTAATATATCTCTTGTATTAATAGCAACCTTATTTTCACTAACACCCATAAGCATAATTGAGCCTTGTGGTTTAATATACTTAATTATATTATTAATTGCATCTTCACTTCCTAGTCCACCTGCGCATTCAAATGCATGGTCAGTTGAAAAATCTTCCGGTATATCATCGATAGAATAAATTTTATCAACAAATGAAAAGATTTTTAATTTTTCTAAATTTCTTCCTATTACAACTATTTTACTTTTTGGAAATTTGTATTTTAAAACATTAGCCATAACAAAACCTAGACTTCCATTTCCAAAAATAGTTATAGTTTCTTTATTTTCAAGTGAATTTTTAACAAATCTATCATAAGCATGAAAACCAACTGAAATAAACTCTAAAATAGATGCAACTGACAATTCAATATCATTAAATTTAACAAGTCTATCAGGAGAAATTTTTACAAATTCTCTCATAAATCCGTCATGTCCACTAGATAAGAAGTATGCTCCCTTTACATAGTTTTCATATATATTATCGTCAAATTTACAAGGTGGAGTATTTGGTATCATTGACACCTTATCCCCTACTTTAAATGTATTCGTTGGGTCAAAAACAACTTCTCCACATGATTCATGAATTGGAGCCATTGGAAGTTTCTTTGCTAAAACTTTCGGGTCTCTTTTTCCTAAATAATATCTTTGATCAGCATGGCATAAGGACACATACAAAGGCTTTACAATTACTTTATCTCCTAAAAAGCTTTCATCAACATATTTTACTGAAATGAAACCGGGTTTAATTAATTGAAAAATTCTATTTATCATTTTAATTCTCCATAAGCATTGCTTTAGCTATCTTCAAATCTGTTACAGTAGTAATCTTAATATTTGAAAAATCTCCATTAACTAAAAATACTTTTTCTCCATTCAATACAAATATTTTACAAGCATCTGTCAAAATATTTTTTTCTTCTTCAGTTAGTTTACTATAATATTCCATAAATTTATTGATTTTAAAAGTTTGTGGAGTTTGTCCCTGAAACATTGTTTTTCTATCTGGAATTGATGAAATAAATTCTCCATCTTCAGACGTAACAATTGTATCAAACGCAGGAACAACAGTGTCAACTATATTATATTTTTTACAATTTTCAATATTTTCTTCTATCATTTTGATTGAAACAAAAGGTCTAACTGCATCATGAGTTATAAGAATATCATCATCTGTAATTTTGTTATCATTATTAATAGCAGAAATTACATTCAAAATTGTAGAATTTCTATCCTTACCACCGTCAACAATAACAATCTTATCAACCAAATAGTTATAATCTTTTTCTATTATATCCACTAAATAAGCATTCCAGTCTGGATTTACTCCTACATAAATTTTATCTATTTTATTACATAACAAAAATTTTTCAATCGTATGAATTATTATAGGTTTATCTCCAATATTCAAAAATTGTTTTGGCATATTTGAAATATTCATTCTACTACCTATTCCACCTGCAAGAATTCCTGCATAAATCATTTTCTAGTCCTCCTTATTATATGTTTTTAAAAATGATGGGATTTTCAAAAATCCTATCAATGTACCATATCCATAACTAATATGTAAAAGGAAAAATACAATTGGAAGTAATAAATTATATATATTGAATTTCCCTCTAAAAATTGAACATAAAGCCATTAAAATATTCACTATAAGATATGAACCGAATACTAATAAAAATAAATATTTGGTAAAAAATAGTGATATAACTGATATAAAAAGTGAAACTAAAAAAGCAAAAGGTATATAATGATATAAATTCAAACATTCCGGACAAACAGCTGTTGTAAGTCCTATCCACATTCCATTAGCCTTTTTTTGCTTAATCATTTTAGAAAGTGAATTTCTAGTATGTTGATATGAAACAATGTTATCATCATAGCAAAGTTTATAACCCGCTTTTCTAATTCTATAATGGAACTCATTGTCTTCTGTTCTTAATAGTTTTTCATTAAAAAATCCAACTTTTTCTAAAACTTCTCTTTTATACATAGCGTGGAACATAGATTTTACATACTTTTTCCCTGATGCATTTCTAAAAGGTGCAATTCCACTACCAAACATTGATGATTCTGCCTCTAAAAGCATTTTTTTATAAGCGGTATCTTCATCAATTATATTCGGCCTTCTTCCTCCAGAAACGTCCTCACCTGACTCTATATTTTTAACATTTTTTTCAATAAAATCTTTAGGAATGGAAGAATGTGCATCAATTCTAACTAATACATCTCCAGTAAAATTTTTTATAACAACATTCCAACCGGCGGATTGAATTTTTTTAGGATTATCAAAAATTTTAACATCTAAAAAATCATTGTTTTCTTTAAATTCTTGCATAGCCTTTTTTGTGTTATCAGTTGATAAACCGTCAACCAAAATTATTTCAATCTCATTATGAGGATATGTTTGTAATTTAAAATCTTCAAAAAGAGAAGGTAAAGTTTTTTCTTCATTTAAGGCAACAACACCTATACTAACTTTCATTATTTCGACCTCCCCAAAAATACAGATAAAAATGTTCTAAACATAATTTTTATATCATACCAAAAAGAAAATTTTTCAATATATTCCATATTGTATTTCATTTTATCCGGCAAAATATAATTTATATAAATATCATCAACACTTATATTTTCATTTAAATGCTCTGATATGATTTCATCTTCATCTTTATAATTTATGCTGGAATATGACGTAAGTCCTGCAGGTAAAAGCAATGTAGCATACATATAGTCTGAATACTTTTCAACATACTTTGTAACCTCCGGTCTTGTTCCTACAAAACTCATATCTCCTAAAAATATATTAAAAATTTGAGGAAATTCATCTAATCTATATTTTCTTAAAAATTTCCCAACTTTAGTTATTCTTGAATCAGATTTAACAGTTACAAGTGTTCCCATTTTGTCAGCATTTGAAACCATTGTTCTAAATTTAAAAATTCTAAACTTTTTACCATAAGTTGTAACTCTTTCCTGTCTATAAAATACAGTTCCTTTTGAATCAAGTTTTATCGCAATTGAAATTATAACTATTGGAATAAACAAAATTATCAAAATTATAACAGAAAGAATAATATCTGATATTCTTTTAAAAATCAAACTACAACTTTTTTTTGAAACTATTTCATAATATTTTTTTACAGAATCATTTTGAAATTCTGTAGGTAAATTTTCGTATTTTATCAAAATATTTTCTCCTTAATTAAACATCTTTAATATAATAACATATATTTAAAATAAAGTAAAATTAAAGAACTTTAACATCTCCATCATATACTAATCCACCAACTGTATCTATTGTTACGAGTTGTTCGTCTTTTATTATATTTGTTGCATTTTCAGCTCCAATAATTGTTGGAATATTAAAATGTAATGCAATTATAGCAGCATGAGAAGTAAGGCCTCCTGTTTCAACTATAATACCTGATGCTCTATCTAAATATTCAACAAATTCTCTATCAGTAAATTTAGCAACAATTATATCTCCATCTTTAAACTTATTTTTTAAATCTTCTTCTGTTTTTATTACACAAGTTTTTGCAGTTATAGATTCTTTTCCAATTCCAAATCCTTTTATTAAAACTTTTCCAACTGTATGAACCTTAATTAAATTAGTTGTTCCAGCAACACCAACAGGTATTCCAGCTGTTAATACAACAGTATCTCCATCGCTAATATAATTTGCTTTTAATGTAGCAGAAATAGAACGTTCAATAACTTCATCTGTATGTTCAGATTTTTCAGAAAGAAGTGTAGAAACTCCCCAGAAAATCTGTAATTTTCTTCTAACTTTTTCAGAATAAGTAACAGCAATAATATCTACAAATGGTCTAAATTTTGAAATTGAAATTGGTGTAATTCCTGATGCAGTAGCACATATAATTGCTTTTGCTTTCAAATTTTCAGCAATTTCTTTTGTAGATAAACTAATAGAATTCATTGTATTTAATAAATCATCTCTGTCTTTATTTTTTATACTATTTTGAAAATCGAAAGAGTTTTCTGTTGTTATAGCTATACTATTCATAACTTTAACTGCATCTTTTGGATATTTACCCGCGGCAGTTTCTCCTGAAAGCATTACGCAATCACTTCCGTCAATAATTGCATTAGCAACATCAGTAACTTCTGCTCTAGTTGGTCTAGGATTTCTAATCATAGAATCTAACATTTGAGTGGCTGTTATTACAGGCTTTCCAATTAAATTACATTTTCTAATTATTTCTTTTTGAATTTTAGGGATAAATTCTGTTTTAATTTCAACTCCTAAATCTCCTCTTGCTACCATTATTCCATCAGATGCATCAATAATTTTATCAATATTTTCTACACCCTCTTGATTTTCTATTTTTGAAATAATTTTTATTTCAGAATTATTTTCATCTAAAATTTTTCTAATTTCATATACATCTTCCGGTTTTCTAACAAAAGATGCTGCGATAAAGTCTAAATCATTTTGTATCGCAAATAAAATATCTGATTTATCTTTTTCTGTAATTGATGGTAAATTTATTACTTCATTAGGAACATTTACACCCTTATTGCTTTTAATTACACCATTATTTTTTACTAAACATTTTATTTCTTTATCTGTTTTAGAGATAACTTCCATTTCAACTAAACCGTCATCAACTAAAATTGTTCCTCCAACTTTAACATCGTCAGGTAATAGTTTATATGAAACTGAACAAATTTCTTGATTACCTAAAACTTCTTCTGTTGTAAAAGTATAAGTATCCCCTGCTTTTAAATTAACTTCATCAACACTAAATTTTCCAAGTCTTATCTCAGGACCTTTAGTATCAAGCATTATAGCGATAGGTAAATCTAATTGTGTTCTAGCCTCTTTAATATTATTAATTCTAATTTGATGTTCTTCATGACTTCCATGTGAAAAGTTTAATCTACAAACATTCATTCCATTAAGCATTAATTCTTTTAAACTTTCAACTGAATCTGATGCAGGTCCAATTGTACATATTATTTTTGTCTTTTTCATAATCTCTCTTCTCCTAAATAGATAATTCATCAACTATATCATATAAATCTTTATTAAATGTCTTTTTATTTTCAACTGCCTCTTCAATAGAAACATATTCTATCTTATTATTTTTAACTGCCAATGCTAAATTTGTTTTATCTTCTAACAATAATTTAACAGCAACACTTCCCATTTGACTTGCAATAATTCTATCAAACGAACTCGGTGTTCCACCCCTTTGGATATGTCCTAGAACAGTTACTCTTGTATCTATATTTGTCTTTTCTTGAATTTGTCTTTTAAGCTCATAAGGACTTAAAATTCCTTCAGTTAAAACAATTATATGATGCAGTTTTCCTCTTTTTCTACCACAAATTATTTTATTACAAACTTTATCCAAATCAAAATCAACTTCAGGAACAATTATACTTTCAGCTCCACCTGCAAGTCCTGAATATAAAGCAATATCTCCACATTTTCTTCCCATAACTTCCAAAATATTTGCCCTACCATGAGAAGAAGAAGTATCACGAAGTTTTGAAATAGCATCTATAACAGTATTTACAGAAGTAAAAAATCCTACTGTATAATCTGTATATCCCATATCATTGTCAATCGTACAAGGTATTGCAATTGTCTTTATTCCTCTTTTACTTAAAACATTAGCCCCTCTAAAAGTACCGTCTCCACCAAGTACAACAAGTCCTTCTATTCCATTATCACGTAGATTTTTAATAGCCTTTTCTTGACCTTCTTCAGTCATAAATTCTTTACTTCTAGCACTACCTAACATTGTTCCACCCTTTTGAATAATATCGGCAACACTAGAGACATTCATTTCAAAAATATCCCCTTTTATAAGTCCATCATAACCAAACTTTACACCATAAATTCTAATCTTATGATATATGCAAGTTCTTACGACAGCTCTTATTACAGGATTCATTCCCGGAGAATCTCCTCCACTTGTAAGAATAGCAATTTTTTTCAAAATATACCTCCTAATTAATTCGAAAACAATCTTTTCCAAAATTATTTTCCAAATCAACAATTAATCTTTCATTTTTTAAATTAAATCTATTTTCTAATTTTAAAGTTTTATTAGTAGATGAAATATATATAATAACAGGATTTATTCCTTTGTATTTTAAAGAAAATTCTCCAAGTTTTCTTTTTGATTCATCATCTAAACTATCCAATTTTATATACAACTTTTTACTATAAATTTCATCAATTTCATTCGCATCGATTATCGTAAAATTAGTATTACCGAATGAATTTACACTAACTTTAACCGATATTTCATAAATATTTCCTTTATAAATATTTAAATCTTTTACATCTAAAAGCTCGATGCTACTTGAAAAGTCTTCTACATTTACAGTTTTTAACATCTTATTTTTCTTATTTCTTCTTGTCTTTACAGAATTTACATAAGTTATTATCTTATAAATACCTTTATCTAAAACCTTTAAATCATCTAACTTCATATAATTTTTAGACTTTATATATTCTTTATAGTCATCTAATGGATGTGAAGAAATATAAAAACCTAAAATTTCTTTTTCAAATTCTAAAATATCATCTTTTAAAAATTTTTCAGACTTAACAAATTTTTCTTGCATAAAATCTGAACCTATTAGCGAAAGCTGACCCGACAATTCATTTTTACTTTTTGAAACTATTTGTGTAAACAAAGTTTCGCAAGAATTTAAAATTTCAATTCTATCCTTTTCAATTTCATCAAAACCACCAGCTTTTATTAAATTCTCAACAGACATTAAATTCATATTTTTTGATTCTTTTAATCTTTCTAAAAATTCTTTAAAACTTTTAAAAGCACCATTTTTTCTTTCTTCTATAATATCTTTTGCTAAAAGTCTATTGAAACCTTTTATTTGTGAAAAGCCTATTAGCATACATTTTTTTTCCGTACTAATCTTATAAAAACTTGAATTAACACTTGGGAGTAAAATTTTTATTCCCATTCGTTTTACTTCTTGAAAATAAGTAAAAAATTGTTTTTCATAATTTATAACAGAATTAAGTAGGCAAATCATATACTCAAGTGGATAATAATATTTTAAATAGGCAGTTCTATACGCATTTAAAGAATAGCAAGCACTATGTGATTTATTAAAAGCATAATTTCCAAACTCAACAATCAAATCAAAAATATTTTTTGCAAGTTTTTCATCAACACCATTTCTAATACATCCTTTGATTTTTACACTTCCGTCTAAATTATCCATACCATAAATAAATGTTTGACGATTATGCTCCATAATATCCATATGTTTTTTCCCGATTGCTTTTCTTAAATTGTCGGCTTGCCCCCAAGTATAACCAGCAAGCTCTCTTGCAATTTGCATAACTTGTTCTTGATAAACAATAATTCCATAAGTAGATTTTAAATATTTTTCTAAACGTCTATCTAAATATCTAATTTCTCTAGGATTTTTCTTATTTTTTATATAATTCGGTATCTGATTCATAGGACCCGGTCTAAAAAGAGAGTTAGCAGCAACTAATTCATCAAAATTATCAGCTTTTAAATCCTTTAAAAACAGCCTCATTCCAACACTTTCAAACTGGAACACACCAATAGTATCAGCCGTTCTAAATAAATTTAAAACATTTTTATCTTTTAAACTTATTTTTTCAATATCAATATCTACATTATAATTTTTTTTAACCAGTTTTATAGTATCATCAATTACAGTAAGAGTTCTAAGACCTAAAAAATCCATTTTTAAAAGGCCTAACTTTTCAAGTTCTGTCATATTAAATTGTGTTACAATATTTTCTCCACTTTTAGAAAGTGGAATATACTCAGTTAATTCTTCTTTTGTAATTACAATTCCGGCTGCATGAATTGAAATATGTCTATGAAATTTTTCAAATTTTTCAGAAGTATTTATCAATTTCTTTATATCGACATCTTCATCATACAATCTCTTTAATTCAACACTATCTCTTAACGCAGATTCAAAAGTAACGTCTAAATTATTCGGAATAAGTTTTGCAACCTTATCTACAAGTGATAACTTATAACCTAAAACTCTACCAATATCTCTAACACCTGCCCTTGGTTTCATTGTACCAAAAGTTACGATTTGTGAAACATGATTTTTACCATACTTTTGAATTACATAATCTATAACCTCTTCACGTCTTTCATTACAAAAGTCTATATCAAAGTCAGGCATAGAAATTCTTTCGGGATTTAAAAATCTTTCAAAAATTAATTCATATTCAATAGGGTCAATATCCGTAATCTCTAAGCAATATGCGATAATAGAGTTGGCACCCGAACCTCTTCCTGGACCTACCGGAATTTTATTTTTCTTAGCAAAGTTTACAAAGTCCCAAACTATAAGAAAATAATCAGTAAAACCCATTTTATTTATAACCGAAAATTCATAATCGACTCTTTTTTTTATCTCATCAGTTATATTTTCATATCTTTTTTTCATTCCCTCGATGATTATACTATACAAATAATCTTCCTTTGTACTAAATCCATCAGGAATTTTATATTCAGGCAAATGATATGTTGAAAAATCAAATTCAACATTACATCTCTCAGCAATCATCTTTGTATTGTAAATTGAATCTTGTAAAGAAGAAAATATTTTTAACATCTCTTCCTCACTCTTTAAATAATATTCAGCGCCTACAAAAACATCTTCTTTCAATTCGGATAACAAAATACCCTTAGAAATACATCTTGCGATTTTAAACAAATTAAAATCCGTATTTTCCAAGTAATGAACATCATTTGTTACAACGGTATTAACATCAATTTCATTTGCAAATTCTAAATATTTATTAATCATTAATTCATCATTTTCCTCGAAATGAAAATTAAGCTCCAAAAATAAATCTTCTTTGTTAAACATACTCTTGAAATTTAACATTTCATTTTTAGCACTCAACATATCTCCGGAGTATAAACATTTACGAATGAAACTTCTCTTTGAACCAACAATTAAAATTAAATTTTTTGAAAATTTTTCTAACTCATCAAAAGTTATAAATTCCCGATTTCTATTTTCAACAATATATAAATTAGAAACTAATTTACATAAATTCTTATATCCTTGATTATTTTTAGCCAATAAAATCACATTATAAAATTCATTATTTGGATATGACAAAGTAATCTCACAACCAATAATGGGCTTTATAGAATTTTTTTTACATCTCATATAAAAATCTATAACACCATACATATTATTGTAATCAGTAATAGCCATAGCTTTAAAATTTAATTTTTTAGCCTTATCTATTAACTTTTCCATTGGATTATAATTATTTAACAAACTATATTCCGTATGAACATTCAAATGTACAAAATCATTAGCCAAAATCATCACCTCTACTAAGATTTTACCATATTTTCAATATTTTTTAAATATATTTATCTAAGCACTTTATATTTTTATGTTTTTATGTTACAATCTTATAGTACGAAGGGAGAAATGATATGAGATTTACATTAATAACTAACAACATTGACTTGTATGAAAAAGTAAAACACAAAAATGATTTAGACATAATATTTGACGAAAAATATACATACGGAGATATTTTAGACATAGTTAAAAAGAAATTACAAGACGGATATGAACTTTCTACTCACCCACTTTGTGGAAGTATAAAACCTAATGAAACACCTTATAGGTCAATATTAATAACAAAAACAAAAGAATTAGACGTTAATGGAATTATAATAATTGACGAGGCGATAGAAACATACAAAAAATTCCAAAACAATATGAAAACTCCACTATGGATCGATAGAGTATTAAGAGATTTCAGATATGTTGACTGTAACATATTAGTTCAAACAATAGAAAAATTAGGAATAGAATAATATACAAAAAGGATAGCTACTAATTGCTATCCTTTTGTTATATATTATTTATTATTTGGCTTTTTTGCCTTAATTAAATCACAATGAAAAATATAATTATCTTTACCCTTTATCGTATAATCGTTTAATTCATATGATTCAAAATTTCCTCATATATTATGCTCTTTTTCCCATTTGATTTCTTCATCAAAAGATAATATCTTTGGATTAGCAATAGAAGATGCAAGAAAATATCCAACAGATAATGTTAAAATTAATAATATTAAAAGAAAAAAATACAATTATTTTAATTATTTCATACTAATTTTCTCCTTTAATTTACATCACATAATATAGCATTCAACAAACATATTTAAACTAAAAAAGATGAGAATAAAATCTCATCTTTTCAAAATATTATTCGATTATTAAATCATCTAATAATAATTCTTCAGCATCTTCTATTTCTTCATCTTCTAAAGTTTCTGTTTCAACTTCTTTTGGAACATCTTTCTTTTCGTAATCAATTCCATAAGATGCATAAATATTTTCTTTTACTTCTTCTAAAAATGCAGGGTGTTCTTCTAAATAAACTTTAGCTTTTTCTTTTCCTTGTCCAAGTTTTATATCTCCACAGCTGTACCAAGCACCTGATTTTTTGATTATATTTTTATCTGCTGCCATATCAACTATTATTCCAAGTTTTGATATTCCTTCGCCAAATATTATATCAAATTCACAAGTTTTAAATGGAGGAGCCATTTTATTTTTAACAACTTTTACCTTTGTCTTTGCTCCATAAGGTTCATTATCTCCTTGTTTTAATTGTTCAGCACGTCTTATATCAATTCTAACACTTGCATAGAATTTTAAAGCTCTACCACCAGTTGTAGTTTCAGCCGGACCACCACCTGCATAAGGATTAGTTGAAATATTTGACCTTAATTGGTTGATGAAAACTACTGTTGTATTTGATTTTGAAATTATACCAGCTAATTTTCTTAATGCTTGACTCATAAGTCTTGCATGTAAACCCATATGAGAATCTCCCATATTTCCTTCAATTTCTGCTCTTGGAACAAGAGCGGCGACAGAGTCAACTATAACTAAATCAATTCCTGAACTTCTAACCAATGCCTCAACAATAGCAAGAGCTTGCTCTCCTGTATCAGGTTGTGATATAAGTAAATTATCTACATCTACTCCTAATTTTCTTGCATATTCAGGGTCTAATGCATGTTCTGCATCGATGAATGCAGCAACTCCACCAGTTTTTTGTGCCTCTGCTATTATGTGTAAAGTCAAAGTAGTTTTACCGGAAGATTCAGGTCCATAAATTTCTACAATTCTTCCTTTAGGTATCCCACCAATTCCTAATGCAATGTCTAAGTTCATAGCACCAGTGCTTATTGATTCTATATTTATTTTTGGGGCATCACCCATTCTCATTATGATTCCTTTTCCAAAATCTTTTTCAATTTTTTCAAGGGCAACGGATAATGCTTTTTTTCTTTCGTCCTTATCTTCTATTCTTTCAAACTTTTCAGTTTTTTTAGTAGCCATAAATTCCTCCTTTAATTAAATATTTTTTAAATCTAAAACTTTTATATTTTTCCAAATATAATCTACTGCTGAAATAATTGTAAACACAACAGATATATACCACAAAATCATATCAATATTAAACGGAATTTTAATTATTTGTGTTGAATTTAAAAGTATAAAACTTATAGCAAAAAGTTGAGTTATAGTTTTAACTTTTCCATAAATACTTGCTGATATAACTATTCCATTTGATGCAGCAACTAACCTAAATCCGGAAATTATAAACTCTCTTGCTAAAACAATGCAAACCATCCACGCCTCAACTTTTCCAAATTGAACTAACATAACAAGTGCAGAACAAGCCAAAATTTTATCGGCAAGTGGATCCATAAATTTACCAAAAGTGGTAACTAAATTTCTACTTCTAGCTAAATGTCCATCTAACATATCCGTTAAAGATGCAACTACAAAAATTAAAAATCCTAAAATATTATTTATTCCTAAAATTAATAAACTAGCAATAAAAATTGGTACTAAAAATATTCTAAATAAAGTTAATTTATTCGCTATGTTCATTATTATCTCCTTTCAGCTTGTCAAAATAATCAAAACCTATTAAAATCTTTCTAGGTTTACTTCCCTCTTGTTTTCCAACAATCATTCTGCTTTCCATTTCATCGATTATTCTACCTGCTCTAGCATAGCCAATTTTCATTTTACGTTGCAATAATGAAATTGATGCTGAATTTTCTTCTAAAACAATTCTAACTGCATCGTAAAATAAATCATCAACATCGTCTTCTTCATCGACAGTATTTGCCACTTCTGACTCAATATTTTTTATGATTTCTTCATCATAAAATACTTCTTGCATTTGCTCTTTAATGCTGTCAACAACATCTTCAACTTCACTATCAGAAACAAAGCAACCTTGTATTCTAATAGGTTTAGAAACTCCGGAAGGATTAAATAACATATCGCCTTTTCCAAGTAATGTTTCTGCACCTGATGCATCTAAAATAGTCCTTGAGTCGATTTGTGAAGAAACTTGGAAAGATATTCTTGACGGAATATTTGCCTTTATAGTTCCTGTAATAACATCAACAGAAGGTCTTTGTGTTGCAACTACAAGATGAATACCACAAGCTCTTGCCATTTGTGCAAGTCTGCAAATATATGATTCAACTTCATTTGCACTTACCATCATTAAGTCTGATAACTCGTCTATTATTATAACTAGGTATGGTAATTTTTCCAATTCATTTGTTTTTTGCTTTTCATTATATCCTTTAATATCTCTAACTTGATTGTCGGAGAATAAAGTATAACGTCTTTCCATTTCCCTAACTGCCCAATTTAAAGCAGCACTTGCCTTTTTAGAATCTGTAACAACAGGTATTGCAAGATGAGGAATTTTATTATATATCTTCAACTCTACAACTTTTGGGTCGATTAAAATCATTTTTACATCTTCAGGAGAAGATTTATATAAAATACTCATTATAAGCGTGTTAATACATACAGATTTTCCAGAGCCCGTTGCTCCTGCAATTAATATATGTGGCATTTTATCTATTGAAGAAACAATTATTTCTCCTGAAATTGTCTTTCCTAAAGCCATTGGCATTTTAGATTCAGAATTTTGATATTCTTTTGAAGACAATATTTCTTTTAATGATACATTTTCTTTTAATGTATTAGCAACTTCAATTCCTATTACAGATTTTCCGGGAATCGGTGCTTCAATTCTTATATCCGGTGAGGCTAAAGCAAGAGATAAATCATCTGTAAGATTTACAATTTTATTTACCTTAACGCCCATATCCGGTTGCAATTCAAAGCAAGTAACTGTTGGACCTTTATTTATCCTAACAACCTTAGCTCCTACTCCAAAACTTTTTAAAGTAGTTTCTATTTTTTTTGCTCTTTGTTTTAAAGTTAATTCTGATTCAGTTTCTTTTGTTTCACTACCTTTAAGTAAATTTAAAGATGGAATCTTATATTCTATCTTCTTTTTTTCGGTAGTTGTCTTTATATCCAGAATTTCTTCTTTTTCATTAGAAACTTTGTTAGACAATTTAGTATTTTCTTTAATATCATCATCAGGAAATAAGTTAAAGCTATCTAAAAGTTCTTCTTTTTCTAATTTTTCATTTTCAATTTCCTTTTCTTCTATAAAATTGTCATTATGATTTGAAACAATTATCTCTCTTTCTTCAAAATCATCAACTTTTTCAACAAATTCCTCATTTTCAACAAGATTTAAAACTTTAACTTCTTCATCGTTCTTTTGTTCTTTTTTTAATGCCTTTTCTTCCTTATATTTTGAATATTTTTCATTAATAATAACAAAAAGTTTTAATATATAATTTTTTATAATTTTTAAAAAGTCCATAAATGTAACATCTAAAAAAGATAAAATTAAAAATAGACCAATCATAAAAGTAAAAATATAAAGACCTATAGTTCCAATCATAATATTATAAAAATATCCTAAAATAGCTCCTATATATCCACTTCCACTTCCTTCAGCTGACAATGTTTTTGATATTGCCAATTTTATTGATAAATTATTGGAAGAATTGTTTGATAAATCTACTATCGCCATATAATTAAAAAATAATAGCAAAGACATAATACAGCGATTTTTATTTTTTTTATTCATTTTATTAAACAATACAACTACATAAATTATTTCCATTATAAGTAAAAATAAAAAATATGTATTTCCAAAAAATCTTTGAAAAGTATTTTTAATAAAATTTCCTAAAAAACCTGTATTACCAAAAAAAGAAAATACAATAAAAAAAGAATTCAAAAAAAACAATCCTAAAATAGTATTCTTTAAAAATTTATCTTCTTTAACCTGCTTTCTCTTATTAGTTCCTGTTCTAGTTTTTCTCTTTTTCTCCATATTTTCCCCTAAATTTAATAACCTGTATGTCCAAATCCACCTTCATCTCTGTCGGTATCAGAAAGTTCTTCTACAAGTTTAAAATCAACTTTTTCATATTTTGCAATTATCATCTGAGCAATTCTATCATTATTTTTTATAACATATTCTTTATCAGAAATATTTACAATTAAAACCTTTATTTCTCCTCTATAATCACTATCTATTGTTCCAACACCGTTTGCCATAGTGATTCCATGTTTTAAACTCATTCCACTTCTAGCTCTAATTTGTCCTTCATACCCCATAGGAATTTCAATAAATAGACCGGTTGGAACAGCTATTCTTTCAAATGGTTTAATAATTAAATCTTCATCTAAATTAGCTCTTAAATCAAATCCAGAAGCTCCTTTTGTTGCATAACTAGGATTTTCATTCTTACTTTTATTTATAATTTTAATATCCATAATATCCTCCGATATAATAATTTCAATAGTTATAGTATATCAAATTTGTATAATTTAAGCAATCTTTAAAAATGAATAAAATTATTTAATATCTCCTTTTTCAATCTTTTCCAAGTAAAAATCATCACTAATTTTAATAAAACGTGAAGTTATATCAAGAACATCAGGTAAAAATTTATATTTACTTTTTAATTTGTTTTTAGAAAATAAAACACCTTCAAAAACAAAATCGAAATTATCTTTTAAAGAATTATTTACAAATACCCCTTGAAGTTTTGGAACCTTATTTGTAGTAATAATTTCAACTAAATCTCCACCAATTTTTAAATTTGTATAAATTTCTGTATAAATAGTTAAATCAAAATACAATTTATCTTTAACTTCAATATTTACAAGATAATTTTTATAATCTCTTATACATTTTGAACTTTGTAACAATAATTTTTCTATAAAATCATCTCTTGACAAATCTTTTAAATCATTTTCTTTAACAAATCCATCAATATCACATAAATCTAAATTAAAATCTTCAAGCTCTATTTTTTTATTAGAAAAATAAAATTTTTGTAATTTTAAATATTGAGAATTATCTATAAAATAAATATTTCCTTTAAAGTCATAAATTCTAAAATCACCTGAGTAAGTATCTTGTATCTCATCACTAAAAATTCTATCATATAATTTTGAAAAATCTTTATCCAAACTAAAATAGAAATCATCTCCAAAAAATTTAGCTTTTCTATCAATGAAAGTTTTAAGTTGTAAGTCAAGTAAATAATTTTCAATTCTTTTTTTATCTACGATTCTATATTCTAAAGTTTCTCCATTTTTACTTAATTTTAAAAAAATTTCATATTTACGAACAAATTTAGGCTTTTTACTTTTTTTAGTAAAAAAATTTATTTCTCGTTTTGATTTTTGACTATTCAAAGTCAATTTATATTTATCAAAATTTTTAGAAAAATCAGTTATATTATTTAATTTTAACAGCTCATAAATATCTATATTTAAACTAAAATTTTCTCTCTTAATCAATTTACTATTAATAAAATTAATAGTAGCTTTTGTACTTAAAATTTCATCAAAATTTATTTTTTCGATTTTTTTAGAAAATTCCAATTCTTTTGAATTTTTATGATTATGAGTAAAAATAGTTCTATGATAAATAGAAAAAAATGCAATTATTAGCAAAGCAAATATCAACAAAACAATTGGCATAACATAAGACTTTCTTTTCATATCAATTTTCCTCACTCAAATAATCAAATTTATCTAAATTTTTCAAAAATATATATTTAACATACTCTTTTTTCTTAAAAGACATTTTTAAAATTAAATAATCATTAAAAAAATCAACGTCAAAAAAATCTAAATCATCAATCAATTTATTACTACCAGAATGAATTGAATTTAAAATGTCTTTAGATATTCTATCTATTGAATATTTATCTTTATATTTTTTCTTTTTATATGTTATCTCATTTACTTTTGAGATACTATGATTAGGATTTTCACTTAAAAAAGAATTATAACTATATTTTTTTATCTTTATTTCATCAGAGCTAACCTTAACATCAATAGAATTAGAAATTTCATTTTCCATATAACTCATAGCATAATTTATTTGTTCTAATTTCGAATAATTTTTTCTTTGATTCAAATTTATAAAATAAGTTCCGAAAAAAATTTGCATACAACAAACTATAATTATACTAGAAATTACAATAGTTATTAAAAGTTCTAGCAAAGTGAAAGATTTAACTTTTTTTAGATATATAAAATTCATAAAATTTCTCCATATTATCCTTTAAAACAATTTTTATATGATACAACTCTCCTAAATCTGAAACTTTAATATCATACTTTTTTATATCTATGTTAGTTAAAATATCTTTATTTCCACTAATATTACTTTTTAATTGTATTACTGTATTTTCAACATCTGTTAATTGTAAAAAATCTTTATTATTTTTATTTTGAATATTTAAAAAATTATTAATTCCGGCGATTATATACACGCTAATTATAGCTAAAATTAAAATTGAAAAAACGCATTCAATTAAAGTAAAAGCTCTATTTTTAAAAAATTTAATTTTCATCTTTAACTATATTTACAAAACCTGTTGCAGGCCTTATCCTTATTTCATAATTTTCTTTTTCATAAGAAAATTTAAAAGTCTTTCCCTCACTAGGAACTCCGTTTATATTAAAATTTAATTCAACACTATTTAATATATTTAAATTTTTACAATGTATTTCTTTAAAAACATAATCTTTTGAATAAATATTAAAAACTTCATTTTTAGCATCAGACTTTAAAGTAACAACTTTGCCTGTTTCTATAGAAAAGACTTTTGCATTTTCAATACTTTCTGCTATTAAATTCAACTCCTCAATAGCTATTGTTTTTTTATTATTAACAAAATTAACCTTAATAACCAAAACCATAACTGATATAATAGCCAAACATACTATTAATTCTATAAGAGTAAACGCTTTTTTCTTAATCATCTTGTTCAACTGTTGGCGTTACTACTATATCACCATTTTTAACTTGAACGCTATAAGCTGTTCCTTTAATAGATTTAGGTAACTTAGGAATTTCTTTTATATATTTTTTAGTTACCAAATCTTCAGTTATATCAACATCTCCTTCAACTTTTTCTTCAGTTAAATATCTAAGCCCTGCTACCTCTAATACTCTAACATTTGCAGAATGTGCTGTTTTATCAGCCTTAACTCTTGAATTGTTGTATCTAGGAACTGCAATTAAAATTAAAATAGCAAGTATAGCTATAACAACTAAAAGTTCAATAAGTGTAAATGCTTTTTTCTTAAAGTTTTTCATTTCAAATTCTCCTAAATAAAATAAATATGTATAAAAAAATTGCAGAGAAAATCCCTGCAATTAATTTCTAATTTGACCAATTTCCGTTAGTAAATACAGGAATTTCTTCTCCGTCTTTAGTTATTCCAACTATGTTTAATGTTTCATCTCCAACCATAAAGTCAACATGAACTAAACTGTCGTTAGCTCCTTTTTCTTTAAGTTCTTCATCAGTCATCTTTTCTCCATCCTTTAAACAAGTTGGATATGCTCTACCTAAAGCTAAATGACATGACGCATTTTCATCATAAAGAGTTTCAAAAAACATTGTATTTGTATTTGAAATTGGAGAATCAAAAGGTACTAAAGCAACTTCTCCTAAAGATAAAGCCCCTTCATCAGTTTCTAATAAAGATTTTAAAACTTCATAACCTTTTTTAGCTTCATAATTAACAACTTTTCCATTTTCAAATTCTAACTTAAATTCATCTATTATATTTCCATTATAATTTAAAGCCTTTGTACTATAAACAACACCATTTATTCCATCTTTATGTGGAAGTGTAAAAACTTCTTCCGTTGGCATATTTGCAGTAAAACTTATTCCTTTAGCATTAAATCCACTACCGGCTGCATTCCAAACATGGTTCTTTGGTAATTCAATAGTTAAATCAGTACCTTTTTTACTTGAATATTTTAAATATTTGAATTGCTTTTCATTCAAATACTTAGCCCTTCTACTTAATTCATCAATATGTTCTTCCCAACCTTGAATAGAATCTCCTTCTCCTATTCTTGAAGTATAGAAAATCAATTCCCAAAGTTTATTAACAGCATCTTCTTCATCAAGCTCAGGAAATACAACTTTTGCCCATGCAGGAGTTGATGCACCAATAACACACCAAGAATTTCTATCTGACATAAGAGAAGTAGAAAAATATTTCATCGCTTTTGAATTTGCAACACTACTTGCTTTAATTTTTTCAATATCTAATCCTTCTAAATTATTTGGATCATTTCCTACAACGGAAATAAAAACAGCATCACTGTCAATATAATCAGTATATTGGTCAATAGTCCATTGTTTCACTTCAGATAAAGTTTCAACACTTGCATATTTTAACTTATGTCTTGTTATAATATCATCTCTCCAAACAACATTAACATCACCGGCACCGGCCTTATATGCCTCTTCAGTTAAATTACGAACTAAATCCTTTGCATCTATATTTGCTCTTATAACTACTAATTGTCCTTCTTGAACATTAGCACCAACTTTAATAACAGTTTTTGAATACTTTTGTAATTTTTCTTTAAAATCCATAACTCTCTCCTTATATGTACTAATATAATTATTATACACTATTTGATTAAAAATGCAAATTAAAAACTTAATTTCATAAAAAAAGTAACTTCTATTTCTAAAAGTTACTTTAAAAATTTATTCTTCATCTTCATCAGTTTCAACAACTTCTTCTTTAGGAAGAGTTATTCTAACTTTTTTAACTCTATGCTCGTGAATTGATAAAATATTATAAACTACACCATTATCTTCAACAGTAAGTTTTTCTCCATCATTAGGAATATATCCCAAAAGATACATAAGCATTCCACCCAAAGTATCATAATCTTCAGTATTTTCATCAAGCTTTAGCTTACAAACATCATTAACATCTTCAATATCACAAGCTCCGGTTGCAATAAAATGTCTATCATCTATTTTCTTAATAGCCGGATTTGTTTTTTTATCATATTCATCATCTATCTCACCCATAACTTCTTCAATCAAGTCTTCCATAGTAACTATACCGGTAAAACCACCATATTCATCAATTAATACAGCCATTTGATTTCTAGAATTTTTAAGTTCGATAAACAAATCATTTATATTTTTTCTTTCAGGAATAAAATATGCAGGTCTTAAAATATTTCTTATATTAACATTTTCAAAACCAACCCTATATGCCTCTAAAAAGAAATCTTTAATATATAAAATACCAATTATATTGTCAATATCATCTTCATAAACAGGAATTCTTGAATATCTCATTTCCATTAAAGTTTTAAAATCTTCATCTGGGTCGTCAATATCAATCATAAATACTTCTGTTCTTGCCGTCATAACTTCTTCTGCTAAAATATCATCAAAAGAAATAACTCCGTCAATCATTTCACGTTCAGTTGGGTTTATTATCCCTTGCTCTTGCCCAACTTCTACAATTGATTTAATCTCTTCAAGAGTAACTTGAGCCTCAACTCCTGTTGTAGGTATTGAAAAAAGTTTTAAAACAATATTTGTAGATAAAGATAGCAAATAAACAAATGGACTCATAATTTTATATACAAAATTTATAGTTCCAACTGAAAACAAAGCAAATCTTTCTGCATTTTGTAAAGCAATTCTTTTAGGAACAAGCTCCCCAAAAACCAAACTAAAAAATGCTAAAATTATAGTTATTAATACAAAAGATACCCTATGTGCAAAAGGAATAGATAAATCTTCTAAAAAGTTCCCAAATTTAGCTGAAAGTCCAACAGCAGCAGATGCTGATGTAAAAAACCCTGCAAAAGTGATACCAACTTGAATTGTGGATAAAAATTTAGATGGTTCTTTTAAAAGTTTTTCAACCTTAATCGCCCTCTTATCTCCTTGCTCTGATAATGTTAATAATTTTTTCTTATCCATAGAAACAATTGCCATCTCTGATGCTGCAAAAAAAGCATTAATCAAAGTCAATAAAATTAAAATGATAATCTGAAAATAGACCTCGGGTCCACTATCCATAAATACGCCTCCTAAAATATAAAAAATATTCCAATAATATATTAAAATAAAATTTTCTTTAAATTATCATAATGTATTATACCAAATACAAAAATTTTTTGCAAATTTTTCAAAAATATAAATATTTTTCAAATAAATTACATAAAAAAAGAAGTCCTAAGACTTCTTTTAAATTTAAATTTATTAACTATTTAATTAACATTCCACCATAGTTCAATATTACTTGTGCAAATACTAAAGCTACAACTGTCATTAATTTAATTAAGATATTAAGTGATGGTCCTGATGTATCTTTGAATGGGTCACCTACTGTATCTCCAACAACTGCTGCTTTATGTGGATCTGAACCTTTTCCACCATGATGTCCTTCTTCAATGTACTTCTTAGCATTATCCCAAGCACCACCGGCATTAGACATAAAGATTGCCATTAATACACCAGTTACTAATGAACCTGCTAATAATCCACCAAGAGCCTCAGCTCCGATTAAAAGACCAACTAATACAGGAACAGCTACTGCTAACAAACCAGGAACTATCATTTGTTTTAATGCTGCCATAGTTGAAATGTCAACGCATTTTCTATAGTCAGGAGTTCCAGTTCCTTCCATAATTCCAGGAATTGTTTTGAATTGTCTTCTAACTTCTTGAATCATTTCGTTTGCTGCATTTCCTACTGCTTCCATAGTTAAAGCTGAGAATAAGAAAGGTAACATACCACCAATGAACATACCAGCTACTACTTGTGGCTTAGTAACGTCAATTGCTTTTAATCCAACAGCTTGAGTATATGATGCAAATAATGCTAGAGCAGTTAAAGCTGCTGAACCAATTGCAAATCCTTTACCAATAGCTGCTGTTGTATTACCAACTGCATCTAATTTATCAGTAATATTTCTAACTTCATGAGGTAATTCACACATTTCTGCAATACCACCTGCATTATCAGCGATTGGACCATAAGCATCAACCGCGATAGTCATACCACAAGTTGAAAGCATACCAATAGCCGCAACTGAAATACCATATAATCCTTGTCCTGCATTTGCAAAACCGTTTGATGCCATATATGATACTAAAATACCAATAGCTATAATAACAATTGGACCAGTTGTAGATTTCATCCCAACTGCTAAACCTGAAATAATATTTGTTGATGAACCTGTTTCAGATTCTTCAGCAATATGTTGAACCGGTTTTTTATCTCCTGAAGTATAATATTCAGTAAATTGCGAAATAATCAATCCAACTAAAATACCAGCAACTGATGAAATAAAAGCTGAATTGTTTCCTAAAATCTTTGTACTTAAGAAATATGTTGCTATTATAGTTAAAACTGAACTTACAATAGTTCCCATATTTAATGATTTTTGTGGGTCTTTATCTCCTTTAACACAGAATAAACCTACTAATGATGCTATAATACCTGTTGCAGCAAGAGCTAAAGCAAAAATAATACCTTCTTTACCAAAAGCAAGTGAACCTAAAGTGATACCTGAAAGGATTGAACCTACATAAGATTCAAAAAGGTCAGCTCCCATACCAGCAACGTCCCCTACGTTATCTCCTACGTTATCAGCAATAACTGCTGGGTTTCTTGGGTCGTCTTCAGGAATACCAGCTTCAACTTTACCTACAAGGTCAGCACCTACGTCTGCTGCTTTAGTATAGATACCACCACCAACTCTTCCGAATAAAGCTATAGATGATGCACCAAAACTAAATCCAGTTACGATATTAACATCTCCAACTAAGAAGTAGCAAACTGTCATTCCTAAGATACCTAAACCTACTACTGAAAGTCCCATTACAGCTCCACCTGAAAATGCTGTTTGAAGGGCTTTTCCCATTCCATATTCTTTAGCAGCATTAGCTGTTCTTACATTTGCTTTTGTAGCAGCTTTCATTCCGAAGAATCCAGCTAAAATTGAACAAATTGAACCAGCTAAGAAACAAACTGCTGTAAGTGGATTAATGGCTACACCTAAAATAATTGCAACAACAACAATGAATATAGCTAAATACTTATATTCACGAACTAAGAACGCCATCGCTCCTTCTTCAATATAACCTGATATTTCTTTCATTCTTTCATTACCAGGTTGAATTTTTGTAATGCTTAAATATTTAATATAAGCAAATACTAGTGCAACTAAACCAACAGCAATTGCACAATAAAAAACTAAATTAGTATCCATTTTTTCCTCCTAAAATTTTTTTATTTAATCGCAGCCATAGCAATAGCTACTATAAAAAACACAACTGATGCTATAATAGTAATTTGACTTAAATAGGCGTCTTTAGTTTTTTTACCACCTTTCCCAGCGATATTAGTTTCTCCAGTTAAAGATGCCACACCGTCAGACTTAGATTCTTGCATAAGAACTGCCACTATTATCACTATACTAGCAATAAATAAAATTATTTCCATAAAAGTTTGCATAACACACCTCCGAACATTTATAATTAACCTACGATTAATAATAACACATTTACAATCAAAAATCAACTTAAAATGTTGATTTTTAAGTTGATTTTAAAAATAAATTAAAGCTAAATAACTAACTAATATAAACGGAACTAATGGTATCTCCTCTTTTCTAAAACTTTCCAAATCTCTAACAAATACAAATTTTATAAAATAAAAAATTCCAGCAACCACAAAAGTGAATAATCCTATATATAAAACCGTACCCAAATCAGTTGAAAAGCCAATCAAAGCAAGAATATAAATATCTCCCACTCCAAAAACTTCAGCTCCGTAAAAATATCTGGATAAGATATAAATAATACCATATAAAAGCATACCGGCAATTAACCCTAATGCAGAAATTTTAATATAATTTCCATAAATATTAAGAAAGAAAATTAGAATTGCAAAAATAAAAACTATATTTAAAAATATATTTTTACAACAAATATCTGTAATAGAACAAATATAAGTACACATAAAACATAACAAACTTATTGTATATAATGTGCCATTATCGAAAAATACAGCCATTAAGTACATATTTATAAAAGTTATTAATATAAAATGTAATAAATTATAATAATTTTTTAAACTTTTTAATGAAATTTTAATTTTTTCTTCTTTTCTTAAAGTTTCCAAATCCATTAATGAAACAAATACAAAAAGAAAAATACTAAATATTCCACCTAATAAATACATATTAATATGCTCTTTCTATTTTGCTATCTTTCATTAAAGCGTCCATTTTTTGAACATAAGCTATTTGTTCCTTAGCTTTTATAATAGTTTTTTCTATTTCATCTCTAACTTCTTCTAAGGATAATTCTTTAGGAGCTGTTTTTGATTCTAATTTAATTAAATGATAACCAAATTGTGTTTTTACAGGTTCAGTAACTTTTCCAACCTCTGCATCTATACAAGCATTTTCAAACTCTAATACCATTTGACCTTGTGAAAATTCTCCTAAATCTCCTCCAACTTCCTTAGATGGACACATAGAATGTTTCATAGCTAATTCTTCAAAAGATTCACCATTTTCACAAAGATTTTTTAATTCATTAGCTTTTTCTTCACTTTCAACTAAAATATGTTTAGCTTTAAAGTTATATTTACTCATAAATAAATTTTTGTTTTCTTCATAATATTCTTTAATTTCTTCATCAGAAGCCTTAATATCGTCAAACAATTCACTTAAGAAATGTTTTGCTAAAATTGAACGTTTAATTTCAATTATTTCCTTAACAAAAGCTTCACTTTCATCTAATTTTCTATTGTAGCAATCTTGAATTATAAGCTCTTGTTTTACAAGTTCTTCACATAATTGTTTCTTGCCTTCAGGAGATTTATAAGGTAACGCTCTATTTCCCATCAATTCGATAAATCTATCTACATCACTTTCTAAAATCTCAACTCCATTTACAACTGCCATTACATTTTTTTCCATAATAATTTCCCCCTATATTAATTTTATTCCATTTCCTTCAAATTGAATTTTTTTAGTTTTTAAAAGTCTTCCAACTGCCTTTTTAAAAGATGATTTACTCATTCCACAAATCTCTTTAATTTTATCAGGATTACTTCTATCGTTTAAATCTAAAAATCCACCTTTATCTTTTATGATATTGAAAAGAACATCAGCATTGTCATTTATTTCTAAATGCGAAAGATTCTTTAAAACTAAATTCAAACGACCGTCTTTTTTAACCTTTGAAATTCTAAAATTAATTGGCTCCCCAATTTCTAAAACTCCAACAATATCCTTATTTTCAATCATTGCATCATATTTCTTATCAACAGCAACAAAAGCACCGTAATCTTTATGAATTGAATAGATTATACCATCAACCCATTCACCCTCTTTATATGGTGAATCAGAAGTTAAATAATCTCTTATCTTCATCGTAGCACAAAGTCTTTCAGACTTATCTATATAAAGAGCAACAAGATACTTTCTTCCCTTTTCAAGTTTCATAGATTGTTCTTTAAAAGGTAAAAATAATTCCTTTTCAAGTCCCCAATCTAAAAAAGCACCAATCTTTGAAATGTCCATTACCTCTAAAGTTTCAAGTCTTCCCATAGAAATTTTTGGGACTTTTCTTGTAGCTACAAACCTAGCTTGATTGTCTTTATAAATAAAAACTTCAATTTCATCTCCAACGCTGTCAGTTTCTAAAACTTCTTTTTTAGGCAATAAAATATCAAGTTTTTCATTTTTAATTTCTTTAATACCAATATAAGCACCATTATTTTTAAAACGCTTTATAACTAGCTTTTGAAATTCTCCTAAATTATACATCTTTTCTCCTTTATTTTTTCTTTATAATTATTTTTATTTATAATTAATACATATTATACAATATTCCCTATATAGATATTTTTTCAAAGGTGAATATGGTGAATTAAATATTATTTCGCACAGGAATAGCGAAATCATATTTATTATACCATAGTTCCTTTTTGATTACTAGATTAATGTAATATAAACAAAATAAAAATTTGAAATATTAGCCAAAAATATAGTATAATACATAATGTAATTATAAATTTAAGGAGTAATATATGTTTAAAAAATCAAAAAAACTTTTTTTAATTTTAGTATATATACTTTTACTATCATCTTGTGGTAAAAGTGGAGAAAAAAATGTAGATAAAATAAATAATGAACTTAAAAATTCTACAAACCAATTTTCTTTAAATTCAGAAGAAATCAGCTTACTTGAAAAACCCTACTCAGACTTTACAGATGATGACAAAAAATTATTTGATAAAATCTTAGTTAAATATAATGAATTTAAAAATAATTCATCAGAAGATATAGCATTTGAAAGAAAAATATTAAAAAAATTGGAAGAAATAGAATCGTTCTATGATAAAAAATATATAAACTTCAAAAATGAATCCTCAAAAGAGGTAAAAGTTGAAGAAAAATTATTACAACAAAACTCAAAAATAGAATTATCAAAAAAAGACTTTAATTACAATAACTATCTGGTAAAAATAACCGGAAAAGGAATCTTTTCATATTATATAGACAACACAAAAATAGTAGAAGAAGTTTTAGCTGAAAACGAAAAACCAAGATATGTTAGAATTAACATCACAAAAAATTCAAACATAGAATTCAACGGAAATATAATTGGAATTATCTTTAAAGACAATATAAATTATAACAAATTCAAAAATCTACCAAGTGGTATATTTAGTATAAATGAAGACATAGCACAAGGTAATTACAAAATAACCAACACAACAGTAAACACAATCATAAAAACAATATCAAAAGAAAACAAAATTGAAGTTATAAATTTAAAAGAAACTCATAACATAAAACTAGAAAAAGGAATGAAATTAATAATTTCAAACGTAGATTATATAACATTAGAAAAAGCAGATTAGTACAATATTATTATTTAG
Organism: Parvimonas parva; assembly: GCF_016552165.1. Classification (GTDB taxonomy): domain Bacteria; phylum Bacillota; class Clostridia; order Tissierellales; family Peptoniphilaceae; genus Parvimonas; species Parvimonas parva. The sequence goes on from NZ_JACVDA010000008.1 coordinate 44,266, forward strand.
CAAATTTGAATATTAAGATGGTTTAGGAGAAGTATGGAAGTTATTGATTTTATAGACAAGAAAAAGAATATAGAATATTTATTTAGAAATATAACTGACAAACTTAGTTAGCAATATACAGATGTATTGTATTCTTTTCTAGGAATTTATGTTATAGGCTTATATGCTTTTGATAAAGATTCAAGGAATGAAAAAAGTAGAAAATTTAAAAGAAAAGAAAATGGATCAAGAATATTCGTTGGGGATACAACTCAACTTTTATATTCTAATGAGTATATTATTAAGTATATTATTAAACAAAAGCATTATAAAGATAATATAGATCTAAACCAACCAGAAGAATTAAAAGAATTTTTGGATGAATATAGTTCTATTGGAAATTCAATCCCTATTTGGCCAAGAGACAATGAAAATCGAGGGAAATATAGTTGTTATGATCTACCAGAGTTTTATTTTTCAAGCAGTAAAATTAAACCTTGGAAGAATATTTTATTAGAAAAGTATAACGCGTATTTAATACCAGATATACAATACGATAAAAATGTAAGTTTGATTTTAAGAAAGGAATAATTACGTTCTTAAATGAATTGGATGTTGAACTATATAAAAGCTATTTAGTGCATATAACGGAAACAATAAAAAAACGAAAAGAGTATTTAAATAAATAGATTAAACCGAGTTGTCAAATTCCAGTTTGTCAAAATTTCACTTAACAATATATACTCCTAATAAAACACAAAAAGACCATAACACTTAAGCTACGGTCTAATTTTTTGTCCAAATGTAAACCACTTGGAACTATTATTTAGTTTATTCTTTTTTACATCCAGTACCATTTGAGTACCAATAGCCATTTTTCATTCTCTATATAGCTTGTAATTAAGCCGTTTTAGAAAATTTTGCATTACTCCCATTCAATAGTAACTAATTATATAACACCCTTTATTCTAATTTATAATCATTGATTTTACTATATTTTTTATAAATCAGAATAAAAAAATTTCAATCAAATTTTAGTGTTTTTATAAAATTTTGCCACTTTTTTGCCACTTTTTTTGTACTAATATTTAATTTTGCATTCAAAGTTTTTGTCAAAATATAGTTTTGATTTTTTCTTGTTTCCGTTTGAAAATGTAAATTTTAAATCTTTTGTTATTCCTTTTTCAACCAACTCTTTTAGTATATTTTTAGTTATTTTGACTTTTGATATTTCTTTCCACACTAAAAATTTACAACCTTTTTTATAGTTACTACAATAGTAATTTTTTTGTCCTTCATATATTTTTCCATCTTTACAAATAGGACAGATTATTTCATCTTTTTTTACTGTTTCTAAATGAAAAATTTCTTCATTTTTTGTTATTAACTTTAATTCATTTTCTGCGAATTTTATCAATTCATTTATTGTAATTTCATTCTTATATACTTTTTTTAATTTTTTTGATAATTCAACAGATTTTTCTTTCCATAAATTTATATTCAACTTTTCTAAAATTCTTATAAATTCAATTCCCAAGTCAGTAATATCATAACTGCTATTATTTTGAACTATATACCCTATTTTTTTTATTTTTTCTATCGTATGGGTTCTAGTTGCTTCAGTTCCTATTTCCACCCCATCTAATATCATCTTATACTCTTCATCTTCTGTTTGTTTTTCATATTTAAATGGATTTTTTAATATATTAGATAATTCACTTTCTGTAATTAATTTAGGAGTTTCTGTAATTTTTTCTTCAGGAATAAAATTTACACTAAATTCATCATCTATTGATAAATTAGGAAGTCTGTTTATAAATTCTTTAGGTTCATATTTATAGAATCCTTCTTTTATAATACTATTACCTTTTAGCTCAAATATTTCATCACCAACTCTAATTTTCATAGTTCTTTCAGATATAATTGTTTCCTCATTTAGAAAATTGGAAACAAATCTATTTAATACTGTATTATATACTTTTTGTTCTTCTTCACTTAATCCTTTAATATCCAATTTATTAGTTATTGTTATTGCACTATGACTTTCAATTTTTGAATTATCATATATTGTTTTTTTATTATTATTTATTAAATTATAGCCTTTTGAATTTAATAAATTAATAATTTTAGAAATTTTATCATGTTCATTTTCTGATAAATATTCTGTATTAGTTCTTGGATAAGTTAATAAACCTTTCTCATATAAATTTTGTATTATACACAAAGAATCTTTAAATTTTATTTTATATTTAGAAGATAGTTCTGATTGTAATTTAGATAAAGAAAATAATTTACCAGGAGATTTTTTTATTTCTCTATCAGAAATATCTACAACTTTTGCCTTAAATTGATTAAAACTTTGACATTTAGATAAACATTTTTCTATATTATCATATTTATCTTTAAATTTTAAAACTATATCATTAGTTTTACTTTCACATAAAAAATATTTTTTAGGTATAAAATTCTTTATTTCTAAATTTCTATCATATATATATTTTACAATAGGTACTATTACTCTACCTACATTTAATAATTTACCAGTAGCATTTGTTAAATATACAGTTAAATTAATGCCATATAGCCAATCTAAATAAGTTCTTGCATATCCTTCATTTTGTAAATTTTTATATTCATAATTTAATTTTATATTTCTCAATCCATAAATTATACTATCTTTTGTTTGTTCTGGTAACCATAGCCTTTTGACCTCTTTATTATAATTTATATGCTTTATAATGTTGTCTATTATTATTTGTCCCTCTCTATCTGAGTCTCCACAATTTATAATTTCATCTGCATTAGATGACAAATTCTTAATTAATTTTAATTGTTCTTTTATACTCTTTTCGTTCTTTACTTTAAATTTAAAGTTTGGAATTATTGGTAAATTATATTCTTTCCACTTTAAATTTTCATATTCTTTATAATCTTTTATATCACATAATGTTAATAAATGTCCAAAAGCAAAAGTTACGATATAATTATTTTTACATTCAAAATACCCGGCATTACTTTTACAAATTCCTATTGCATTAGCCACGGTTTTAGCTAAGCTAGGTTTTTCACAAATTATTAATTTCATTATTACAACTCCCAAAATTATCTTTCTAATTTATGATTTTCTTTTTTTATGTTTGATATTATTTTATTAATATTTATGTCTTTTTCTTTAAACTCTTTTCCAGGGGATATATTCCCATAAAAATTAGTATAAATTCCATAAACTTTTTTAGGACTATAATAAGAATTATTTTTTATGTTTAAAGTAGTTATTATGCTTTTAGGTATATCTATATCTTTTTCTAACTCAACATTAAGACCACTACCACATCCATTAACTTTATTAAAAAGTCCTAAACTTGTTTCTTTTGAAATATGAATATAATCTGATTCTAAGGAACTTAAAAGATTTTTAAATTCTAAATTATCAATAGCGAATGTTAATTCCATGCCAGATAAATCTGTTATATAATCATACATTTCTTCTTTTAAAGATTTTAAAAATTTTGACTTTTCTAATTTTTTATTATCTAATAAATCTTCAACATTATATCCTTGTGAATTTATTAAAATTGGTAATTTTGTTTTTTCTATAGACGATTTAAGTTCTTCCTTATCTACTAAATCATTTCTTAAATTTTTAGCTAAAAACTGAAATTTATGATAATCATTGTCCCAATTCGAATCCCCTATTGTAAAATAACAATGTTCAACTGTACTATTTTTAATTAATCCATCAATGTTAAAATCATAATCATATTCTTGATAAATATAGTTTTGTATTTCTTCATCTTTTAAAACAATTCCTAATTCGTCTTTGTTATCTATTATTTTATCAATTAAATATTTTTGTTGTTCTAATAAATCATTATTTATTAACCAATCAATAATATAAGTGTTTTTTGTTTCGTTTATAAAATCTGGATAAATTTTTTCTTTAAAATCTAATTCATTTATTATTCCTTGTTTTACTTCTTCAGGAATATTATAACTCCTATCCCAATACTCAATTATTTCTTTGTTAAAAATACGCTCTTTATTTTCTAAATAATCATCTATTATTTTATAATTTAAATACAAATTTTCTTCAACTATAATATCAACAAAATCTTTTGATATATCATTTAGCTTAAATGTAGAATAAATATCTTCGTTATATATTCTGTCTTTTATATTTTCTATTAATCTTTCTTCGCTTATTTTTAAATTTTCAATATTTATGCCTTTTTCATTTTTTAATTTAGATACTATTGAATTTATAACTATATTATATTTAAAAATATCCCTATTTTTTATAGAAATATTTTCTAGAGCGTTATCTGAAACCATATTATGACCTAAAAGTCTATATGCCGATATTCCATTCGGAATAAAACAATCATAGTTTTTAAAATCAACTATTATTTCTTGTGGTTTAGAATAAATATATATATTTTTTGAATTTTCATCGTTAGGTAAATACATTTCTATATTTCTTTCTAAAAACTTCATAAAAGAAGTGTTTAAACTACCATACATATTATTCTCATCATAATCCAATTTTAAATTTTTTAATTCCATTGTATTCTCCTTTTTAATATATTTTTTATATAATAATTTTATATTAAATTAATAAATAAAAATTTAAAAATTATACATTTTTACACTTTGTCTTTTTATTTTGTGTATGCTTATTTTTTAAAGCAAGATGATTTATAATAACAAGTGCAACACTTAATAAATTAAATAAAAAGAGAAGTAAATTTTCTTCACTTCTCTAACGCTACACATATTTAATTATTTATAAATTCATATACTCCAATATTTTCTATTTTTTCTTTTAAATCTCTATCTAAAATAGAAATTAATCTAGGTTCTTTTAATAATTCTAATTTCAAATTTTGTTCAGGTAAACTATTTATTTCACTAATATTAATTTTAGTAGTATCAAATTTTTTATAACTGGAAATATGATTTTTTAAATCAAATATTAAAGATTCCCCATACTTGCCGTCTGTTGTTTGGTTTATCCTTTTGTGTTTTAAAATATCGTATTTATTTGAAAACCAAGGATTAAAACCTCTTATTCTTAAAATACATTTTCCTCCATCCATAGTAAAAATTTCATTTACACTCATAAGTTCTTTTCCCAATCTATTATAATTTATAGATGAAGATTTATTTTGTGAAAAAGAATTTGATGTAGTCATTGTATCTATCGTTTCTTTGCCTAGCATTTCAGAAATATTTTTTAATGTACTCTCTTCCTGCCCTCCTAAAAATAAAGTTGAATCAGCATTTCCTATAATTGTATCAGTGTTATCTTTGTATATAGATTTAAGTTGTGATTTTGCTTGTAGTACAACTGAAGCACTTATCTCTCTAGAACGAATTGTAGCTATCAATTTTTCAAATCGTGGAATTAATCCAATATTTGCAAATTCATCTAATAAACATCTAACATGGATTGGTAATTTACCATTAAATTCATCATCAGCTTTTTTACATAATAAGTTAAAAAGTTGAGAAAACAAAATAGCTATTATGAAATTTAATGTTGTATCTGTATCAGATATTATTAAAAATAATGCTGTTTTCAATTTAACTACATTACCATCTAAATCTTTATAACCACCTATTTTATCTAATTCTAAGTTATCATCTTTCATAACTTCTCTAAGTTCATCAATTTCAAATGGAGCAAGTCTTGCTGCACAAGAAATTAAAATACTTTTAGCTGTTTTTCCTGTAACAAGTTGTCAAGGACTTTCTAATCATTTTTATGAGGTTTTTTATCTTTTTCTCGCTCCATTTCTCTAAGCATTATCCTTTTCAATTTATCTTGCATAGTTTCAGTCGCATTTTCATTAAAATGGACTACAACCTCGTAAGTTGCCCTTCCTATCTTCTTTATGGTCTTTGTTCCAGTATTTTGTTCATTTCTGTTTTCGTGCATATTATTTTCCTCCTATTAGTTGCAATTAAAAAAGACGATAGAATTTTATTTCTACCGCCTTTCGCAAGTCTTATAGCTATTCATTGAATAACGCTTTACCATTTACATATTAAATTTTCAAATCCTTATTGTTCAGCATTCCGCCAAACATCGTATGATACATATCCTTGGAAGATTCCTCTATCTTTGTAATACTTGATATTTTATTTCCTGCATCTTTTGATGAAGCTCCGCAAAGATAAAAGGCTTCACTGTCTGTTCCATAGTCAATGGCAATATATCTATCGTGATACTTTTTACCTGCAATTTTCATCTTCAGATTAATATTAGGGTAATCTTTTCTAAAATCGTTAAGGATATTTTTTGTAAGCATATCCTTGTTCTTCACATTGTCGCTAAAGACTATAATTTCAACATTGTCTTTTGCAGCCCTTAATAATTCTAAGGTTTTCAAGCCTATATAGTTGTCTATCACATAAATGCTTTTCTTTGCAGACTTATATATTTTGGTATAGGCAACATCTGCTTCAATCTTATCTCCGTTCATTAAAAGGAAATGCTTGTATGTGTCCGGATCTATAAAATTATCCATAACCTTTTTCAAATCTTCTTTTGTAGCCATTTGCGACTTTATTTCAGCTATATCCTTTGTATTTTGATTTGTCTGTACTGCTATTTGAACTAATTCTTTTGAACCGATAAAATCTTGGTTTTCAATGATAAAATCTTTCATTTGCTTAAATGTTCTAACTAAAGCTCTGCTTTGCTTAACAGCAAGTTCACCTCTTAATACAGTCATCAGCATATAAATACCTTGTTCTGTAAAGGCATAAGGATTGTATTTAATATTACTTCCTCTACCAGTCCCTCTGTTCAAGGTGAAATTTTTGCACCTTGAAAGTTCTACCATTTCTTCGTCCGTTAATTGGAACATGAAGTCTTCACCTTCAAATTTTTCTGCGTTGTTTTTCACCTGTCTATTAAAGTTTTTTGTTTCATAACCATATATTTCAGCTAAATCTGCATCAAGCATTACTTTTTGCCCACGAATAAGATATATTTTTTCTTGTATAGTTTTATTATCCACAATAACGATCTCTTTATTTTCTTCTGCCATGAAATGCACCTCCAACATTATCTAAATTCTTTTCCAATTCGCCACGCACTGCGTAGCTTTTTGAATAAGTCTTATATTCTTTTATATTTTTCTACTCCGCCTTCAGCTTTTCCGATGTGTTCCACATTTTTTACAAGTCCCTTATTTACATTTTCATAAAACCATCTGCCAATCAATGCCGGAGGTGTTGCGATTAACTCTCTCAAAACAAATTCTTTGTCCTTTGGTAAAGAGCTAATTTTGTTTAATAAGGTAGTATATAGGTCAGCATAGCTTGTATTTTCTTGTAAACTACTACACTTACAATATTCAGTAACGCTTGGGAAACCTCCCTCTATTGCTTTTTTAGTTAAAATTTCAAGTTCTTCATCGGTTACAGTAAATTGAATTCGCATTTATATATCCTCTCCTTATAACTGAGTTTATTACCATATCATTATCATTTTATCATAAATACGATATTTTTTCCATACCACAAATTTAAGCCCTTATACGATGTTTTTACAATTAGCCATAATCTGATACCTATTTTATTATTAACATTCTTAAAAAGCCTTTCCACCGTCTTATACGAGGTCTACAAGTGTTCACCCTTGTCATAATCTTCAAAGGTATATACTTTTGATTTACTGTTTTCCTTTAATTTCCCTTTGTCCTGTTCATACCAATGAACTAAGGTCGCATAATGGTCTTTGTAGTTTCTTCCTGTACTTTGCATATAGGTTGACAGCTTCTCTATCATTTTATCCCTATGACCTTGCATTTTATCCTTTAATTTTCCATATTCTTCATCGGTTAAGGAAACATTTTTATATTCTCCATAAAGGGAGGGGGATATTTTTTCTTTCTCCCCCTCTTTTTCTAACTCTATATCTATCTCTTTCTCTATCTCTATCTCTCCGTTGCAGTTTTGTTGCAAAAGGTTGCAAGGTGTTGCACCAGTGTTGCATTGCAACGCTTTTTGTCCTCTTGATTTCCTCGAACGCCTTGTAGACGCTGTTTCTGAACCTATAAGACTTGGGATTTCTGTTAAAAAATACTCGTCATTTTCTGTGATTATCTCCATCAATCCTTGTGCTACAAGATAATTTACTGTAACCATTACATCATCTTCCGTTTCATCAATCGTTAATGCAAGCTCCTTGATAAAGTCTGTTTCTACTCCGTCATAATACAGCTTCCCACTATCTTTTAAGCTAAGCAAAAGCAATTTGAGGTAAATGATTGTATAGGTATCTCCTCCTGATATTTTTCTTAGCCTTTTGATTCTCTTATCTGTAAAAAAATCTTCTTTCAATTTTAACCAATAGTATCTTCTGTTGTCTGCCATTTTTATCTTTCCTCCCCTGTATTTTTATAATTTTCTTTAGCCTTTTCCTTGGCTTTTTGTTTGTACTGCTCCTTTCTTTCCTCTTGCTCTTGGAATTTTTTCAGCTGTGCAATAACACTTGGTTTATCTCCTCTCTTAATTGCCTTATCTATCTCAATAGATAGGTCTATTCCATACTCGTCATTGACAATCTTTACTGCATATTTGATATGGTCTATCTGCTTAAATTCGTCTTGTACTTTAACTTTATCTTCCGTTAAACTTTGTATCTCTTTTTCAAGGTTTGATATTTCTTTTTGCCAATCACTTAATTTTATAGATGATGTCCCTGTAAATTTTTCTATGGTCTTTCTTGCTCTTAGATATCTGTCTATTCCTTTTTTATGAGAATTATAAAAGCTGTCTTTGAATATGGTTTTGCTTTTGTATTCCTGATAAACTTCTTTGTTTTCTTTGATAGAGTCTATGCAGCTTACACATTGATTTAAGTCTTTTATTCTTTGTGTTTTTTCTTGAATATCACCACTTATCTTTTTACTTTGTTTTGCAAGTTCAAAGACTTTTCCTTGTAGGTCTGCTATGGTTTGAAGATGATTATCTTTTAGATAGTAGATTGCTTTTACAAATCTCTTTAGGTCTGCATTTCCCTTTTTTATCTGTCCATAGTAGGATAGATTTTTTATTTTTTCTCCCTGTATCTCGTTATAGATAGAGATATATTCATAGAGGTTAAAGAGTTCGGCTTTGTTCTCAATCTCTTGTTGTCTTGTTTCTTTGTACTCGTCATATTTTGCTTGAAATGTAGAAACAAGTGAGTTAAGCCAAGAGTTAATCTCTAACAATTTTTCTTTAATTGCCTTAACTAAGGAGTTGTGCTTTTTTATTTCTCGGTTGATGTTTCCTTTGTCGGTTTCGATTCCTTTTTTCTCTAAGGCGCTGGCACTTGCTCCCATGTGAATGGTTGGGATTTCTTCTATCCCTTGTCTTTTGTAGGAACGATGATCCACTCTCTTTTCCTGATGATTTTTTTCTAAATACTGATTACAAAGGCTTGCAAAATTCTCTCGCCATTTCTCTGCGTTGCCTTTATCGTTCCAGTCTGTCAGCTCTACTTTTCTTGTTTTATAGTTTCCGCTTTTTAGTTTTATCTTTTCTCCGTTTTCATCAAGAACATATTCTTTTTTGCTTTTTGCCTGCCACTCTCCTTTTTCATTGATTGGTCTAAGGGTAGTCATAATATGAGCATGGATATTGTTATTTTCTTCATCACTTTCATCATGGATTGCAAGGTCTGCTATCATTCCTTTTGATGCAAAATTTTCTTGTATGAAGTCGATAATGAGTTTCTTGTTTTCTTCAAAAGATAATTCTTTCGGTAAGGCGATAATGAAGTTTCTTGCAAGCTGTGCATTGCTTGCTTTCTCATTTAGTTCAACGCTATTCCATAAAGTAGTTCTATCTTTTAATGCTATGGGGACATTCTCCGGCAAGAAGATTTCTGAATGTAAAAGTCCTTTTTTATTATGGTAGTCGTGAGTTACTCCGTCCCATTCATTTGTTAATTTCTCACAGGATATATATGCTGCACTTGCAACTGCCGATTTACTTTTTCCTCTGCTTATCATTGATATACTAAAGTGAAATGTTTCTGCCATCTGTATAAGCTCCTTTCGTTTATTGTTTGTTTTCAGGTAAAGAAAAAAGCAGACAGGTTATTTTTTGTATCTTTTCCTATCTGCTTTATCCGTATATTTTTATTAAGTTTTGGATTTTCAAAGACTTGCTAAAATCCCTTAGATTTTCTAAGGGCGCAATTATACACCCTAAAGGGTGCTTTGCGTTCAGCGAAACTTTTTGCCCTTGCAGGGAGCTTCTGAAAAAACTAAGTTTTTTTATTCTGTCTACTCGATGTCTGTTTTATCTTCTATATCTTTCCCATTTATCATTTCTTCATAGGCTTGTCTGTATTCTTCTGTGTGAGTAGAGATGTTTAACAGCTTTTCTATATCCTCATTGGTAAACATAAGAGGATTTTTAATTACCTTTTCTACTATCAAGCCTCTTTGAATAAGCCTATGATTTCTTCTTGTTCTCTCTTTTTTATTTGCTAACTTGACTAACATTTTTTCTCTATTCTTTAGTTGTCGTAACTGAATTTCATAGCTTTCTTTTTCTTCCTCAAGCTCTGCAATTTCTATTTGTACTTCTTGTAATGTTTTTTCTTTTTTCATTTTCTATTTTCCTCTCTTTCTAATTTTGAGCAAAGAAAAAACAGTAAACCTTTTTGATCTACTGCTTTTCTCGTTAGCCATTATTTAATTATTAGTTAAACAAACTGATAGTTAACTACCAATTAAAATGAGTAATAGCACCTAACACCATTATTAATATCCCGGTCATTCTAATCCAAATTTTTAAATTAGAATATCCTTTATAGTTTTCAGGTTCTACTGGATTTAAAACAAAAAACAATCCAAAAAGACATGCTCCAATATTAGAAAACCATTTAACATCTGTAACACTGCTTATAATAAACCCTAAAAACATACAAATAATTCCAATTGTTATTTGCCTATTAAAAGTTAAATTTTTCAAAAATCTCATCCTCTCATAAATTTTCATTCATTTATCTCTATATTTAATTTTATTTTTACTTCATAGGTATTTTCTTTACATCAATTGCAAAACTTTACAGATAAGCTATCTCTATACAATTTCCAACAAATAATCAACATTAAGCTGCATAATATGAACATAATCGTTTGATATGACAACTCTAAAAAAATCATCATAGTAACAGGTGTTGCAATCATCAAGATTGCAATAAAATTTGTTAGTATGGCTGCTGTACTATGCTTAACTACACTTATCTCATCATTCCATTTAAGTTTCATGTATCGCATGTTTAGATAAAGACCTACAACAGAAATAAATAATGAATAACATATCGGAACAATCAATACAAAACTCATTTGAAGCAAATTCAATTTAGTTTTCAAAAGAATCATCATTACTGCAAGTACATATCCAACAAAGTGTATTAAAACATTAACCGCTATTTTACTATTTATGATTTTTCTTGTAGACACTGGTGATGATTGTAATATCCATAGGTTATTGCCTTCCAATGATATGGACGATGATGTAGTGCAAGACATTATTAAAAATGAAGCAATAAACAATGAACCATATTGAGTAAGTATTGATTCCAATGAGCTTATTCCTAACAGATTTTCTATATTAGAAATTCCAAATATAATACATCCACATGATACAAAACACAAAATCATAATGCCCAAAGAAGTATTTATCACATAACTACTTGAGCCTAAATACCTCCTCAATTCTTTTTCAAACAACGCTCTAAATGGTGTTTTTGTCTTAATAATTAAGTTACTCTCTCTTTTCCCTTGAAAACTTCTATTTAGAAATAGATGTATTTTATCATAATTTTTCATTGAGAAAGTGAAATACAAGCTAAATATCGCAACTGAAATCAACAAGAAAATAACAAGTCTAATTTGTAAACTTTCTCCGATATATAATAGCTTTGCAAAGGGAAATATTTTTATAAGTTTATTCTCAATAATTTTTTCTAACGCTAAATATTTCGCCCCACGATTTATTGATATAACTATAAAATATCCCATGAAAAGCAAAAATGATAATGTGATGTTCACAATATTTTTTCTTTTACATAAACTACCTAACATCTCAATTAAAATCGCCAAGCCAGAAGCCACACACATAGGAATAATAGGGATAATTATGCTTGCTACTAAAAAAATCAAAAATAGTTCAATTGAAATGTATTGTTTTAATAATAATAAAATTACATCTGGCAGCAATACGCTTTCACATATAATTAAGTCTATTAAATATAATAGAAAAAACTTACTTGCAATGATTTCAGATTTTTTTACCGGAAAAGAACTAAGCATTTCAAAATCTTTGTTATAAAAGAAAATAGAATTACTTCTAAAAATCGTTGCTAAAACCACAAAGAAAAACGATATGGAAACTCCATACGATACAGCATACTTATATAACCCAATTTCTATAATTGATTTTATTGAAAAGAAATTGTACAAGCAAACCAACATAAATACAGAAAATAGACTCAATGAAGTATATATCAATGTTTCTTTTTTGTTTTTCTCTCCATTACCGATATTAAGGAGATTGATCACTTGATTTTTTACAAGTATGACAGTATTTTTCATTTTTTAATCATCTCCATAAAATATTGCTCTAATCCATCAGAGTTTTTTAATATTTCTGTTGTTTTACCCTCAAAAATCAAACGTCCATTATCTATCATGGCAATTTTATTACAAAGCTTTTCTGCAACTTCTAAAACATGTGTTGAAAAGAAAATTGCTCCACCATTTCTCGCTAACTTTCTCATTTCTTCTTTTAGCAAATATGATGATTTGGGATCTAATCCCACGAAAGGCTCATCCATTACTAATAACTTAGGGGAATGAATCAATGCTGAGATAATCACAATTTTTTGTTTCATACCATGTGAATAGGATGAAATTGTATTGTTTAGAAAGGATTTCATTTCAAACAAGTTTGAGAAATAATCTAACTTTTCCTCTCTTACATTTTTTGCGACTTCGTATAAATCAGATACAAAATTGACATATTGAAAGCCTGTCAAATTTTCATATACATCAGGATTATCCGGTATATAAGCAATATCTTTTTTATAAGTTTCATTTTTTCTGCTTACTTTTTTACCATTAACAATGATTTCACCATCAAAATCATGTATTCCCACGATAGCCTTTATAGTTGATGTCTTACCTGAACCATTAGAACCAATAAACGCATATATATCACCTGCTTCTACCGTTAAATTTAAGTTAGCAATTGCAACATGACCATTACTATAGGTTTTCGAAAAATTATTTATTTTCAGCATAATTCCTCCTAAAAATAGCCCCAGCAGAATAATCTGTCTGGAGCTATTTTACTCTGCACTATGTTCTTATCTCAAAGCTAAAAATATTACCAAGAAACTAATTGCTATTACACTTAATGGTACAAGATAGTATTTCCATGTTGCTTTTTCACTTCCTTGAAACTTTGCAAATGCAATAAAGTTAATAAGCAAATATGCAAATGGCGCTCCGTAAGTTAAGTAGGTTTTGGCGATAGTACCATTAACATTTCCAGATGAATCCCAATGTACTGGTACTATATCTGGTAAATTCTTACCAAATACCAAGAAAATGCCAACTGTAGCTAAGCATAAAATACTACTAATAATTAGGTGCTTAATCTTTGATGATTTCATTTTTCTCCTCCTTTTCTTTTTTTAATAACACAATGGAATATATCAATGGAATGACATATAGCAGCATTGCATAACTAATCATCCAAAACCATTTATTTGAAAGACCAACGGATAGTATCAAAATGCCACATATAATCCATAAATATCCCGCCAACCTATGCACTTTAAACCATAGTACCGGTCTATCTAATAACCAGAAAAATTTCAGTCCTACAAATCTACTTGGTTTTGTTTTTGGCAAATAATTCCCAACTGTAATAATGGTTAAAGCTACTAAAACATGTATTATTTTCTGAGTATAGTTTTCATTCGCTTGATTAAAAACATACTTTCCATATTGTGATATAGAAAATAACGCAGGAACACTCATTGCAATAGGCAATACTAATTTATGTGGCAATCTATCTCTTTTCGCCAGCATCCCACCAATTATATCTAAGCCTATGCTAAATACCGAAATTATCATTGGTAGTATATACAACTTATAGAAACTAATTTCTCTATTTCCGTTAGTTAATGAGTATATACTTGCTGAAAAACTAAGTAGTATTATTACCACATACCATTTTTTATTCTTCATTTTCCACTCCTTGAAACTGTGATAACCAAATTATCATTTCCTCAAATACGGATATATTTATGTCATAGTATATAAAATTCTTATACTTCCTCTCCGTTACTAATTCTGCTTTTTTTAGCAAGGATAAATGATAAGAAATGGTTGAATTAGATAAATCATATTTTTCAGCAATTTCTCCTGCTGTAAGTGATTTTTGCTTTAAGGAAAGTAAAATATCACGCCTTACAGGATCTGCCAATGCTTTAAATGTATTCGGAAATCCCACTCAAATTACCTCGTCTAATCTATTTTAAACTTCAAAATTCTATTTCGATATATTTCTAAATAGATTATACTATTTTACAGAATGTATGTCAACTCTATTTCGAAAATATTCGAATTATTTTCAATTAAATTATTTGAAATCTGTTTTATGGGTACACATATATTCAGTAATTGGTATACCCACTCTTTTTAGAACCTTTAATTTCTCCTGTTTCTTCTGCTCCCTTCTTGCCTTATATTTATCTTCATACTCTTTCTGTTTTCCACTCGCTTTACGCTTCAGGTAATTTTGATGTAGCTTGTCTTTTCTTTCCTTGATTTTTCTTTCTTCTTCCTCAAGTTTTTGTTTTTCTTCCTCGCTTAACTCCGCCTGTGGCAGTTCATAATTTCCTATGAAATTAAAGTAAATTTCTATCTTTTGTTTTGATGTCTGACTTCCTTTTCTATCTCTTTCATGTACGATAATCTTTTCTACAAACTCATTTATCATTGTAGTTGTAAGTTCATCAAAGTTTTCATAACGACTGATAAGAGATATAAATTTTCTTGCTCTGTCTGTTTCTTTTTCATATCTTGATACCTGCTGCTCTAAATCTTTGATCTCTTTGCTTAAAGTTATCTGCTCTGTTTCATATTGATTGTTTAGTATCTCATATCTGCTATTTGGTATTTTGTTAAGGATCATATCTTCGTAAATTCTGCACATAAGTCGTTCGAGTTCCCTAAGTCTGTTTTGGCTTTCCGTTAATCTTACCTTTTTCTTTTCTATCTCTATTTTTTCTTTTTCTTCCATTTCATTTTGAATGGAACAGATAAAGGCTTCATTATCTTCATCAAGGTATTTTTTAATATCTTTTAGTGTGTCTTGTATTAAATTTAAGACTACTTCCGCTTTTATTCTGTGTGCTGATGGACAAAGCATGCCACAAGGTGTTTTAGTATAGGCACTGCAAGTGTAATAGGGTATATTTTTGTAATTGCTTGTTCTATGAACATACATTTTACTTCCACAATCTGCACAATACATCAGTCCTGTGAGTGGGTGATATTCTCCCCAACCGTCAGGATACCTTTTTACATTTCCTCTTATCCTTTGCACATTGTCAAAGGTTTCTTGATCTATAATTGGCTCGTGTGTATTTTCAAAAATAAGCCAGTTATCCTCGGATACATATTTGCTTTTCTTGTCCTTGAAGTGTTTTCTTGTTTTGAAATTGACTGTATGTCCCAAGTATTCCTGTTTCTTTAAAATGCTTGCTATGGTTGAGCTGCACCAACGATAGGGATGTTCAAAGTTTTTGCTTTGATATAGTCCATAGCCTAATTTCTGTTGATGATAGGCTGGTATATCTACTTTTTCACTCTCCAATATCTTTGCTATTCGATACGGACCATTTCCTTGCATGGTCAGGTTAAATATTCGCCTTACTATCTCTGCTGCTTTTTCATCTACTATCCACTTGTTTTTATCTTTTTCATCTTTGATATAGCCATAAGGCGGTGTACTTGCAGTATGTTTCCCACTTTCGCCTTTTGACCTGAAAGTCGATTGGATTTTTCTTGATGTATCTCTTGCATACCATTCGTTCATGATATTTCTAAAAGGGGTAAAATCATCTTCTCTGTAAAAACTATCTACATTGTCATTGATAGCGATTAGTCTTACGCCTTTTTGTCTTAGTATCTCCATACATTGACCGACTTTGAGATAATCTCTGCCAAGTCTACTCATATCCTTTACGATGATACAACCGATATTTCCAGTATTTACTCCATTCATCATTTCCATAAAGCCTGGTCTATCAAACTGTGTCCCGCTTATTCCGTCATCTGTAAAATGGATGATGTTGGTTAAATTATTCTTACTTGCATATTCTTCAAGGATTTTCTTTTGATTAACGATTGAGTTACTTTCTCCTTCAAGTTCATCATCTCGACTTAATCTCTCATAGAGTGCTGTTATCTTTTCAAAATTCCTCACTTTTTCCTCCTTTCTTTTAATTTCTTAAATAAAAGTACATGTTTCACTAAAACAGTGATTAAGTGTTCTCCTTAATTCTATTACTCCGGCAGCTAATTTATATTTTTTAAATTGCTTTATAGGATAATCACTTTTAAATAATCTATTTTTTAATTTTTCTTTTTTAAATTCTTCAAATTTAATATTTATTTCTTCTTCTGAAATATCTCCAAATACATTTCTACATTTTTCAGTATATAGTTTTTTTAATCTTTCATTATTTTCTGTATCTAAAAAATTTTCTTTTAAATAATTTTTTTCATAGTCATCAAAGAAAAAATCAATACTGTCTTTTCTATCCGGGTCATCTTCATCTACTTTAAAAGAATTTATCATATCAAGCAAACTCGGTATATTTTTTTCTTTTAAGTATGGATGATAATAAATTATACTTATTAATGCTTGATATAGAAGTTTTTCTGCCTTTACCCAAAAATCTTCCCCAGCTTTTTCTCCTTCACCTTTTGTATTTTGAATTAAAGTTTCAGTCAAAGAGAGAATATCAAATTGTGATTTTATATACACAAACGGATTATAATGAAAAGACTTAGATAAATTTACTGTATTAAAAAATTTAAGGTCATATCCATTTTAAAAAAACATATTACCTAATTCCAAAGCTATTGTTCCTTTAGGGTCAGTTGTAACAAATGACGAATGTAGTTGCATTAAATTTGGCTTTATAAAAAATCTGGTTTTACCAGAACCACTACCCCCAATTACTAAAATATTTTTATTTCTATCATATTTTGGTTCAATAGGTCTTTCATTTATCATTATACTTTCTGTTTCGGTTAATAAAACTTTATTATCATCTTTTTTTGCAATCAAAGGTTCTATTTCTTTTTTATCTGCCCATTTTGCAGAACCATATTCTTTTCCTAATTTCAATTTTTTCTTTTCTTTATTTTCTGTTGAAAATTTAAAAATGTAAAATCCTATTACTAAAAATATTAAAATCACAATTTTAATATTTTGAATTATTTCATATAACTTATAAAACCCATAGGCTATTAAAACTATTCCTATAAGAAAAATTATTATTTTTTTATCTTCTGATTTCATAATAAACTCCTTTTTATTTTTCAAATTATTTCATTCTTGGAAAATCTTTAAGATTTTCCCTTTTAATTATTTTTACAAGCTACACGCTTGATTTTTAGCTATTTCATATTACTCAATCCACTTTGTGGTTTGAGTAGCAAGCATTGTTTTTTGGGTCCACTTTTTCAAAAAGTGCCAAAAACAGTAAAAACGACAAGTTTGCGTTTTGTAATAATTGTTAATTTATAAAGTATATTTTTTTGTTTTTTTACTTTTTATTAGCTTGTTTTTTTCTTCTAAATAATATTTTTCTAAATCATAAATTTTTAAAATATTATTTTTTATTTGCTCTTGATGAATTATTTTTGTTAATAATTCTGATTCATCTTTTTGTAAAATTTTTAATTCATTGTTTAACTCTGAAATTTTTTCTACTACTTTATAGTCAAATTTATTTGATAAAATTAAATTTAATTTTCCTTTTTCATTCACTAATTTTGAAATTTTTTCTTCTAAATCTTTTAAATTTTTTTCTTCTTTTAATATTTTAGTAATATAAGATTTTGCAGAAATTTTTTCTTCTTTTAAAAATTTTTCAATTTTTCCAATTTGTATTAAGTTATTTTCTACCACATATTTATCAATATTTTTGTTTTTACTATGTTCTTTTATTTCTTGAAAAGAAGTTAATTCTTCATCTAATTTTAAAATTTTATTTTTTTCTAAAATTTTTTCAATAGAATTTACTTTATATTTTTCTCCTAGCTTTAAACTTTTTACTTTTTTATTATTCTTTAAATTTGTAAAAATATAATTATCTTCTAACTTTTCAATTTTCCAATTTCTAATTTTCAATTCCTTTTCTAACTCATCAAAATTTTTACAATATTCTAAACAATCATTAAGATGTAACTTTATATGTTGTTTCCATGAAATATTTTTAAGATTCATTATATACTCATAATAACTTTTATTTGCTCCTTTTGTTTTAGAATTTAAAATTTTTACATTTT
This sequence comes from Parvimonas parva, assembly GCF_016552165.1. Classification (GTDB taxonomy): domain Bacteria; phylum Bacillota; class Clostridia; order Tissierellales; family Peptoniphilaceae; genus Parvimonas; species Parvimonas parva. The sequence goes on from NZ_JACVDA010000008.1 coordinate 62,856, forward strand.
CTTTTATACAAATTTCATCTGAAATTTCTCTAACTTTATACAAATTTTTTATACTGTTATTAAATTTTTTTTCATATTTTTTTATAGAACAAGAATTAAAAATTATATGATTATGAATATGTCCTCTATCAGTATGAGTAGAAATTATATATCTTCTATCTCCTTTAAATATTTTATTACATAATTCTATCCCTATTTTATGTGCCTTTTCAGGAGTAATATTTCCATCCTTTGGGTCAAAAGATTGTATTAAATGATGAGCTAATACATTATTTTTTAAATTAAATTTATTATCTATAAAAAAATCTCTTTTTGCTTCTTTAGGATTTTTAGAACATAAAAATGATGTAACTAATTCTCCTTTTTCAGTTTTTAAATCATTTGTTATATATTCAAAAGCTTTATCTAGATGAACTTTTATCGGTTTCCATTTTATATATGCCATATCAAAATCTTAAATATAAATTTATCCTTTCTTTAAATTTTTCTGTTTTTTCAAAAATATTTCTAAAATATTCTTCTTCTAAAAAAACATTTATTTGTTTTAAGTTTACTTCTATTTTTTGAATTTCAAATAATAATTGGACTAAAAATTTCTTTGGAAATATTATATAATATCTACTTTTTAATATAGAATTAAAATAATCATTCATTTTTATAAAGCCAAAATCTTTAATTTTTTTATTTAAAAATTTATATTCAGAACTATATAATCTAAAACGTAAAATATATTTTTTAGGATTTGTTTCAAAATTATTATCATAAATATTTAAGTTTATTAATTCTAATTTTAAGATATTTTCTAAAGTATTTTCTAATTTTGAAATAACTAAATCTAAATTTTCTAAATCAATTTTTGTAATACTCTTTTTTAAATTTATTTTTGTTGCTATAAAATTAATATTTTGTCCTAAAGAATTAATATAATTTAAATCATTTTCCAAGTTTTTAAAACTACATTTAAAACAAATTGACTTATCTAAAAATAAACTCTTTAAATATTTATTTATACTAATATCATAAAATTTTGCATTTTTTCTAACTTTATTATATAAATTCCAATTAGTTATTACTTTACATCTTATAATTTTATCATCACACATTTTCAAATCTCCTTTTGGTATTTTCAAATGAATAATATTTTTCTAATACTTCTTTAAAATTTTCTTTTGAATTAAAATATTCTAAAATTCTCAAAAATAAATTTTCGTTATGCAATAAAAAATCTATAAATTCTTCAAAAATTTTATTAAAATCTAAATTTTTTAAATCAATATCAAAGTAATATTTTAAAAAATCTTCATTATATAAATTAAAATCTAAATCAATAATTTTGTTTTTTGACCCAATGTTTTTTAGCATATCACTAGTACAGATGTAATTTTCTAAAATTTCTAAAACTTGTTCTCTAAAACATTCTAATAATAATCCTTGCTCTAAACATTCAACAAAAGATTTTCTACTTTTTTCAAAGAATAAAATTATATTTACTAAAACTTTATTTTTATCTATGTCATCTTTTTCATTAATAAAATTATTTAATCCAATTTTATCAATTTTTATAGTTATATTAGAATCTAATTTTGGTTTTATAGTTTCATAAATAAATCTTAACTTCTCATTATCTTCTATATAATTTTTCAAAAAAATTTTAACTTCAAAAATCTCACTAAAATTTATAGTATCTATTTTTAAATTATCTTCAAAATTTAATTCTATATCTTTAATTATATTTTTAGATGGACTAATTTTTATAAGTTCTCTTTTAATAGAATTACTTTTAGAATTTTCAACAAATTTATTTATTGAATTTCTATTAACTTCTTTTAGTATATTTTGTATTAATCTTCTAGAATTTGTATTTACTAATTTTAAAGTATCATTTATTAAAAATTCATTTTTCGTATAAAGTTGTATTATAAATTCTCTTAAAATTTCAAATTCTGTTGTTTGAATATTATTATTTCTTTCTTTAATTTCTACATCAAATTCTTTTTTGAATAAAGTTATTATTTCTTCTAAATTTAATTCAAAATACTTAGAAGTAAAATCTTGAAATTTTTTATATACTGTAAGAAATTCTTCTTCTCTTAAATTTTTGAAAATATTATATTTAAATAATAAAATTAATATTAATTGTGTCTTTTTTCTTTTTTTATATCATCTATATTCATTATTACCTCATTTCCTAATAAAATGGCTTATTTTTAAATATAATTATTTTTAATATATTTATATTCATGTAAAAATAAGCCGTATTTTTTACGTTATTTTTTGTTAATTATAAAAATTTTTAAAAATAAAGATAAGTCTATAAGACTTATCTTAAATTACTACTATATCATCTCTTCCTTCTCTCTTTAACCTGTTTTCTTCATCAAATTTTTTTAAATATTCATTTATATTTGAAGTTGCTTCCATACCAAATTTATATTTATCATAATCTTCTCTAGTAAATCCTATATCTTTAACTCCATATTTTCCTTCTTTTATATCTGTAACTTTATCATCTAAAATTTTCATATCTGCCAAAAATCTATCTAAAAATTCTTTTTCACTTTCAATTTCAGAATAATTTTTTGGATAAAAATATTCCATTACTCTTCCTATTTCTACATAAAAATTGGCTAAATGTGGACTTTTTGTATAATAACCTTTTATATCTCTTTCAAATCTTTTAGGAATATCTTTTAAATGAAAAACATATCTACAGTTTTTAAATGTATACAAATATAATTTACGAAATAATAAATTTTCTAAATCTTTAGGTAATTTACTTTTATCTATTTTTATTTTTTGCATAATTTTCTCCTATCTTGATTTTTCTCCATGAGATTTATGTTTTTCAACATTTTGTTCTTTATAATCAGGTCTTTCTTTAATCTCTTTATCCATGTCATTGAATTTTTGATTATTAACTTTTTTACTAACATTTGGGTCATCTAATATTTCTTCATTAGATAATTCTACCTTTTTTTCCGATTCTTTCTTATCAAAAAAATTATTAGAAATAGTATTTTCTTTTATTTCATTGATTATATTTTTAGATAAAATATCATATTTAGGATGATTTTCATCAAATTCTCCTATTCTTTTTCCTACATCACTCATAAAAAATGCAACAGCTTTAAATTTGATTTCTCCACTATTTTCTAATTCATTAAAATATACTAAATTTTCATCTATAATATTTTTGAAATTGCTATCATTATTATATTTTTCTAATATTGAAGATACATCTAAATTTTCTTCTTTTGCTTTATCTTCAACTAGTTTTAATTGAGTATTTATTATTTTAGTACGTTCTTTACTTTGCATTTCATTATTATATGCTATAAAAACTTTTTCTAAATCTCTTGCTTTATCTTCATGAACATTTATTTTTATTTTTTCTTTGCCATCTACTCCAACTTCTGAAATTGCTGAATAAGTTAATCCATATTGCTTACAATATTTTTCCCAAACAGATTTGTCAAAATTTTCCAAAGAAGAATTTAATTCAAATGCCTTATCTTTTAATTCACTATAATCTATCTCTCCAAGATATTCATTTGCTATTTGTTTTAATGCTAAATTCTCATTTTTACCATCTATACCGGCGTCTATATCTTTTCCACCTTTTTCATTATCTTTTATATTAACATAACCATTATATACTCCAAAGATAAGAGCTGTTAATAATGAAATAAACGTTCCTCCTACAAGTCCACCAAATTTACTCCCCCATTTTATACCATCAGTTAAATTTCTATTAAATTCTTGTCCAATTTCGCTCATAAAAAATCCTACCTTTCCATATTTTTATCTTTTTTATTTTTATCTTTTTTATTTTCCTCTAAATTTATTTCTAATTCTTCTTTTACTATATTTTCTATAGATTCCATTGGAATATCTATAAATTTAAATTTTTCAGATAAATAATCATAACATTTATCTAAACTATTATCATAATTTTCTTTTGTAATACTTATTTTTTTATCTTTAAAAAAATTATCCACTTCATCAGTTAGAAAACTATATTCTTCACTCTCAATTTCTTCTAATATTGTCTTGTTATCTTCTAATTCACTTTCAAAATTTGAAAAATCAGTTATTACATCAAAAGATACACCCCTTTTTTTGTCATTATAATCAAAATGAGTATCTAATCCATTTATATACACAAAAAAATTATCTTCTTCTAGAAATGGATATTCTTCCATATATACATTAAGTGCTGAATATAATACCTCATTATAATAAATATTATTTATATATGGAGGTTCGTCAAAAGTTTTAGATATATCCCATATTTCTTGGTCGCTTATCAATATTCCTTTATAATTTAAAATACCTCTATTTTCAAAATCAACTATTTCATCAAATTTACTATCTTCATTAAAAATTAGCATTTATAATCTCACTTCCTTCTTTTTTGTTTTAACTTTTTTAGGATTTAAGTTTTTATCTACAATATTATTTTTTGAATTTTTAAGTTCACTCTTATCCTTTTCTACCTTTTGAGAAAGTGAATTATCTTTTTTCAAAAAAGATTCTCTAAAAAGTTTTGAATCTTCTATTACTTTAGGATATATTTCTTTATTAAAATGCTCAATATTAAATTCTGTAGGAATACTTTTTACTAAATTATTTTTATTTTCTCTTAATTCGGTTAATTTAATATTATTATTTTCGATAATTTCTTTATTTTCTTCAGAATTTACTAATTTTAAATAATTATTTTCTTCAGAAATTTTCTTTATTTCATTTTTTATATCTTTCAAGTCTTTAAATTTTTCTAAAACAGTCTTTGCAAAATCCACTTCTTTTTTTGTAAAAACTGAACTTTTTTTAGAATTATAATCATTTAAAGATTTATATTTTATATAAATAGCTGAACGACCGAATTGCATAAGTTTACTGTTTAAATCTGGGGTTTCTATTAATTTATATAAATATTTCATAGAATTTTTAAATTTTTCGTCTTTTATATTTGATGAAAAAGCTAAACTTTCAACAATCGACTGCCTTAATTGATTCATTTGATGAGAATTATAACAAGGTTTAGAATATACCTGGTAATTAATTTTATCTTTCATTCCTAAATATATTTGATATACTTCGTCAATACTAAATTTTATATCTTTATTTTCTTCATTTTGTTTTTTATCTGAAATATTATTCAAATAATATTTCAGACTTTTTTGTTCTTTTTCCGATAATAAATTCATTCCTTCTATTATCACTTCTTGAGTTGTTTTCATATTATACCTACCTTTCTAATTCTTTATTCTTCTCTTTTTTTAAAAGTTTCTGTATATTTTTTTCTTTATCATTTCTAAAATCATCTTTTACAGTTTGATAATTTTTTAATTCACTAATAACTTTTTCTTTTTCTAAATTATATTCACCAAAATCTTTTTTCATTTCATATTTTAGATTTTCAATTTTTTCTAAATCAATCCATTCCGGTTTTTCTTCTAAAGAATTATATATATTTTTCATTAGTTTTATTTGACTATCTACATCTTTCGCCCATAATTTACTCTCATCTCTATATCCATAACCTAGAAAATATTCACAATCCATTTGCAGCCTACCTAACATTTGGTATTTAAATGAAGGGGTTTCATTTGAAAAATCTGGTAATTCTTTTTCATTGTTTTTTACGTTTTCCATTTCATTCTCTCTTTCTTTGATTTTTACTTTTTCATACACTTCTTCTATATAATTAGCAACTGAACTTGCTTTAGTTATTGCATTTAAAATCGCTTTTGGGTTTTCTATTAAAATTTTTGCATAACCATCTATATAAGTAGCTGTTCTATTTATATTAAATTCTGTTTTATAATTAAATTTACTTCCTAAAAAAGCACTAGATGTTTCAGCAATTATTTCTTCAATAGCATAATTTTTTTCATCAAAAGATACATCTCTATTAAGTCTAGTTTTATGTGCCGTTGCATGACTTAACTCATGAAAAAATGTAGCCTTAAAAAAATTATCATTTTCCCATTGCTCTAGACTTGGCATAGTAATGCTATCATATGTATGACTATAATAAGCTCTATTTTGCTTTTCAAAATGTATTTTTAAATTTATTTCATCACATAATGATTTTATTAAATTATAATCAACGTCTATCCTTTTATGCTTTTCCTTATATATCATATTTTCAGGAATGTTTTCAAAACAATCTAAATTAAAAGCTGTAGCTTCTTTATAATAAAAATACAAATCTCCTTTTTTCTCCATCTCAATTCTTTGTTCTATAGGTATTTTACAATATTCTTTCTCAGTAATATTTCTTTTTTCTAATTTATTATATATAGAACAAAATACTATTTTTGCACCCTTTGCTCCTTTTTTTAACTTAATTTGTTCATTTTCTTTTAATTTAGAATTAATTTTTTTCATTTGAGCAAATGTCATCCATTCACTAGATTTATATTTTTCTCTATTACTAATAATTGATAAATTAATTGAATTTAATAGTCCATATTTTCTTTTATTTGTAAAATTTCTGTTATAAATGTTAATCCAGCCTTGTTCGTATAATCGTTCATTTTTTATTAAACTATTCTTTATTTCGTTTAATATATTAATATGTGTTTCTTTTAATCCTTTTATTTGATTAAAATCTGTATTATTTAATAAATTTTTCAAATCTTTATCCATATTAACCTCCTTATCTATATAATACTTTTTTTTTTAGAAAAATAAATTTAAAAATTATACATTTTTACACTTTTGCTTTTTATTTTGTGCATACTTGTTTTTATGTAAACAAAAAAAGACTTGAAAATTCAAATCTTTCTTTTAAAAATCATACATTGCTAAAATATTAATTATTTGCACTGACTACCCCAAATCCTACTAATATGGTAATAAATGCTGCTCTTAATATTGGATTTTGAATAAAATAAATAATAAGACAACTAAATATAAATATTGTTATAATACAAAAAAACCATAAAAATACATCCCATTTTAAATCTATATCTAACTCTTTACGAAGCTTCCACAATATAAACTCCAACCATCCGGATAAAACAATAAATAATAAAGCTCTTATTAAATATCCCCAAGCTTGTCCATTCTTATAAAACATAACTCTAAAATAGCTCATATTTCCTAATTCGTTATTAAACATATTCAAATTATACAAAAAACTAACAGCTAGTATACTATATATGATAACAGAACCAAATATTAAATATATTTTTTTCATTACTAAATTTCCTTTTCTTTTTCATTTTTGTTTTTATTTTTGTTTTTATTTTTGTAATTATATTCTTCTAAAAATTCTTCTATAATATCTAATTTCTTTGATTTATTAGAATTTCTGACAAATAATAAATATACTATAAAAAATATCATGACACAACTTAAAATAGCAAATCCAATAGTTCCAAATATTAAATTATTATATAATGTTTTTTCTAAATTTAATGAGTTTTTTAAAACATCTTGAATAAAATTAATACTTTTATATATTATCCACCCTATTGAAGATATTGTTAATGTAAAAACTATTGAAGTAAAAATAGTATTAGATTGTATGATTTTATGTTTATATCTTAATTTTAAATCTTTGATTTTATCAATATCTAAAGTTTTTAAATATTCTTTATAAGTTTTATAATCAACATCGCCATATATTCTTATCTTTTGAAAAAATTTTTTTAACATACTATCCCTCCTATGAAATTATATATACATATATATTATATCATAAAGTAAGTTTTGGTCAATTTGACCAAAACTTACTCTGATATTATTATTTAATTTTTATATTTACTAACTCTAATCTATTTTATCTGTATTTTTCTTTTTGATATAGAAAAATACACCTCCACCTATTCCTGATACTAATAGCATAAAAGGAAGGAGCATATTTCTTCCAATACCTGTTTTTACAATTTCTCTTTTCGGTTTTTTCTTTACTTTGATATTTATTGTTTGATTTTCATCGTTTATATCTCTATGTTCCGCTATTTTTTCTCCTTTGTAATATAGGTCTTCAAAAACTACAAGTTTTAATTCTTTTGCACTTTCTAAAATAAAAGTAAATTCCACATCAACAAATCCTTTTTCTTCTTTTGGTGTAAATTTCGTTGTTCCTGTTATATTTTTTTCATCTATTTTAAATTCATTATTTGTAGAGTAATCCATTAATATACCTTTAAGTTCATATTCTTTTTCAGGTATTAAATTATTATACTCCACTCTGTCATTGAATTTAAAAATATATTTTTTAATTCCATTTTCCTCTTTTAACTCATAACTTCCATTTATACTTGTTTTTATCTCCGGCTTTCTTGCAGTTGTCTTTATTTCTGGTTTTTCCTCCTTCGGTGTTGTTGGAGGTGTAGGTATTTTTTCATTTATTATAGCTTTTGAATTATTTACATATTTTATAACTTCATCCTCATTTTCTACATTTGATAATTCAATTTTCCAAATTTTTCTATCATTAAGTTTTATATTGTATGGAACTTTTAATTCCCTTATATAATATTCTCCAGCTAAATAATCTCCTTTACTCATTCCAATTCCATCTTTGATTTCTACAACCTCAAGAAGACTTCCTTTATTTATAAGTTTATTTGTATTCTTTTTATGAGCTTCTCTTTCTAAAAGTTTATACTTCATTTCTTCCATATCATCAGACAATGTGCTTAGTTTGTCCTTTGGAAATCTTAAAACAAGATTTTTATCATCTGTTTTTTTCTTTTCATTTGGTTTTAAAATATCTGTGATTCCTTTTAGAATTTTATCCTTATCTATTTTATCCAAAACTTTTTCAAAAGGTTCTAAATCTTTAACTTTTGCATTTTCTAATTTTTCTAATTTTATTGTAAAGACTTCAAAATTAAAATAACTAAAATGTTTTGCCAAAAATTTATAATTTTTTATATTTTCTTTTATTTCCTTTTTAGCTTTTTCTATTTTTTCTTGATACTTAGGTAAGTCATTCCTATTAATAGCTTCTAATTTTTCTAAACTTTCAAGGATTTTCTTATCAATAAAAGTCTTTATTTCTTTTGATACATTTTCTATTTTTGTATAATCATATTTTTCAAAATTCTTTACTTTTTCAAGCTCTAAAATTAATTTATCATAAATAACTTTAAACTCTTTAGCCATTTCTTTTGATTTTTCTGTATCATATTCTTTTAAGCTTTCGATTGATGTATAAGCTAAAATACTTGACTCAATTCCGTCTTGTAATTTTCTTAACTTTTCATCATTTCTATAAGTTCTATAGAAATTTTGCATTTCATCAAGATATTTTTCTCTTGTTTTATTTTCTTTTTCTGTTTCTTCCTTTGGATAATTCGCTTTATTAAAAGTTCCATTTTTCTTTTCTTCTCTAATTTTTAATTCTTTTTCTTTTAAAGAATTTAAAAATTCAATTTGCTTTTTAAAAGTTTCTTTTTCTTTTAATATTTTTTCATTATCCTTATTTTCTTCTAAAATCTTTTCAACTTCTTTTATTAGAAAATCTTCCAATTCGTGAATAAAAGATGTTATTTTATCATCATACACTAAATTATCTAAAATAGTAACCTTTTTATCATTTCTATCTGGCTCTGTATTAGGGATTTCATTAGGCATCATTGTTGGATATGTTTTATTACCTATTCGCATATCTTCTTTTGCAAATATTCCAAAAAATATATTATTTGCTTTTGTTCCATCATCTATCTCTTTCTTTATTCCAATTCTTAATTTTTGTCTTTCATTTTCTAACTTTTTAACAAAATGCGTAACTGTAACTTCTTGATTTTGTTCTGTTAATTCAAAATCATATTGTTTTGGATTTAAAGAAAATTCTTTTGGTGCTTTAGTTTCTACCAAATAATATTTGCCTAAATACATTTGATTTATGTTTTTTTGTTCTTCCGTATCTAAAGGAGTTTCTGCCTTTCCTTCTTTAGTAGTTAAAGTATAAACTAAATCTCCTTTTTTATGTTTTACATCTCCGTTCACTACTATATCTTCTCTTGCAAATATTTTAAATTCTGCAGGTTCTGTTATTACCTCTGTTTCAAAGACAGGTCTAAAGGCTTCTTTATCTAAAAGAGTTTTATATTTTTCAAAAGATTTTAAAACTTTTCCTCTTTTTTCAATATGAACTTGTCCTTTTTGTGCTATATTTGACTGTCCTGCACTAACATTAATAACTCTTGGAATATATATTGAATTTCCCTCATTATCTAAAAATTCCATATTCCTATTTCCATCTACATCTTGATTTAAATACTCTGTTTCTTTTATTTCAAAATATCCCGGTCTTGTAGCTAGACTATAACCTTTTGGAGCTTCAACTTCTAATAAAAGATATTTCCCATAAGTTATTGTTTCAGGAATTGTTACCTCGCCTTTATTATTTGTTGTAAAAACACTTGACACTTTTTTATCATACATCGGATTTTGTTGATAAGATAAATATCTTCCGTCATTTTCAGTTACAAGTTTTCCGTCGTAAAAAATTTCCCAATCTTGTTTTTCTTTATTCCAAGTAGCTGAAATTTTTTCTTTTTCTATATTTTTATAATTATTAAATGAAAAAATCTTATATTTCGCAGGTTCTGTTACAAGCTTTCCTGTTTCTTCATCAAATTTTCTTATTCTTAAAATTTGCTTTAAGATATGGTTTGTATGATTCTTAACTCCACCTTCTTTATCTATTCCGTAAAAAACAGTTGTTGCTCTTTCTTTTTGTGCAAATTTATCATTCGTATCTATTTTAAAGTTCGCTGTTAAAGGTATATACCCTTCAGGTGTATTAAGCTCTCTTATTTCATAAAGTCCATAAGGTAGTGCATATTGCTTTGTATTATTTTCTATAACCTTGCCATCTACAAAAACTATAGAACTAGCTATATTACTTCCCGCTATTCCGTTTACTATACTTTCTTTACTTGTTTTTACTACCATATACAAAGGCTCTTCATTTAATTTGTTGCTTTGTGTATAATTTTTTGTAATATTATTTACAGTTGTTGTTCCATCTAAATTTTCTCTTTCAAAAAATTTATCTGGTAAATTAAAAGATTTTTCTATATTTTGCAATTTAGATTTTAAATAAATTCCAAAATATATATCATTCTTGGATTTTTTTATTTGTTCATCAAGTTGTCTATCATTTGTAACTAATCCTTCTAAAATCTTATGAAGTTCAAAATGTCCTTTTGCTATTGAGTTTTCATACTCTCTATCAAGTTCAGGATTTTCTTTATTTGTATTAAATAAATTTTTGGCACCAGTATATTTGTTATCTATAGTTATGATATGCCCTTTATCTTCATAATCTCTAAAATAATATCCTTCAGGTAATACAACTTCTTGAACTACATATTTCCCAAGTTCAAGTTCTCCACTCGTTGCTGTTCCGTCTATTCCTATTTGTATACTTTCAACCAAACTTCCTTTAGGATAAACTATTTTATGCGGTGCTGAAGGTAATTTAATATCTTCTGCCGCTCTAATTTCAAAAATTGCTCCTACAAATTGACCATCTCCTTGTGGTTCATAAATTAAAGGACTATTTCCATTTTTATGATTTATATGTGGGTCTTTGTCTTTGCCATTAACTGTTTTTTCAAAATCATATTTAACATCATTATCAGTTTTTATTATCTTGATTCTTCCTTTTTGTCTTTCGTTTTCAACTTCAACAATGTCGCCACCTTTTGCGTCTATTTTGTCTTTTTCTCCATTTTTAACAAAATCTTCTCCACCCCAATAGCCATAAGGAATTCCATTTTCAAAAACTTTATACTTTGCTTCTGTATCAGGTAATTTAAAAGTTATTTCCCCTTTTTTATCAGTTGACTTTTCTTCTATAACATCTCCTTTATGATATTTAATTTCCATAATACCATCTTGATTTAGTACTCTAACATCGCTATCTGCTATAAGTTGGAATTTTGCTCCCTCAATAACTTCTCCATCTTCAGTGTCTGTCTTTTTGATTTTTATCTCGTCCTCATCTCCTGCACTTTCTTTGTTCCCAAAATATATTCGGAATTTAGGATTTTCAGGACAGCCTCCTTGAATTAAATCTTGATATTGTTGAGATTTATAAAAGACCATTTTTCCCATAGAATACATTTTTTCTTCATCTTCTTTAGTAAGATTTGACATTTCAAGATAATTTTCAACATCCGGATTAAAAGTATCATCTGCTGTTACTTTTATCATCATATTTCTTGACCTAGTTCTTTCATCAGAAGAAGCAAATGCAGGGTCATCTACCCACTCGAAAGTTAGTCCCGGTGCCTTTGTCGTATTATAGAAGTTTTTTTCTAAATTTTCTCCCTTAATATATATTGTTTCTCCTTTAGAAATTTTAAAAGTTTTTTCACCGTATTTGGGTTTTTTAGTCCAGTTTTTTACTCTGTACATTCTGTAATTAAAGTGATATTCTATTGTTTCATCTGATAAAAATACACTAGGGTCAAAGCTCTTTCCCATAGCATCCCAAATCATCATCTGAGCAATAGTCCAGTCCAAACCGTCAGGAGTTTCTCCTGCTAATTTGTACTTATCCCAACTGACATACTTTGCAACAGCTGCCTTTTTATAAGGAGGTGATAATTCTTCTTTATTATAATATTCAACCATATATGTTGAACTTCTATCTCCTCCACCTTCTAAAGCAACTCCCGGTTCTACACAAAAACAAGGCTCTAATGCTTTTTCTTCTTTATTTACTGTTGCAAAAAGAGTTTGTATCTGATTCCCCGGCCAATATGGAAGTCCTACAACCCCATATTTTCTTGCACGAGGAGAGCCGGGTAGCGGTCCGAAACTTATTTTTGCGTTTTTTACAACTTCAGCCGCTTTAACTTCTCTACTTTGCAAAACAGGACTTAAAGCTATTAAACCCGCTAAAGTTAAAGACATTACTTTTTTAAACTTTTCTTTAAAATTCATTTTTAAAAATCCTTTCTTTTTTTAATTTTTTATATAAAAAATGAGAAGTCTTTTTAACTTCTCATAATTTAATAAAATGATTGATATTTAGTTTTTATTTTATCATACTTTCATCAAAGCTTTCTCTATCTCCTACATTATGAAGCCACTCAAATTTATTCCATTTCTTATGGCTTTCTAAAGCAGCTTTTAGTTCTGATAAAGAAAACTTATAAAACCAATGCCAATGTCCACTATTATATTCTTCTACAAAATCTTCATATGGATTTCCTATTTGTGGAAATGGTGCATATACTAATCTTTTGTTTTCAATTTTATAAGTAGGAATACCAAACTCTTTAGGTGTTATTTCACTTCCATCACAAGTCCTAGATTGACTATCACAATCTATCCATTTACCTTCATCTTGAAGATATACAGTATTCCACTGATGTTGCCACAAATCTTCATTTACAATTTTAACTTTAAGTCCTGCATATTTTCCTAAAAGTTTAAACGCTCTTACATAACCTGAACAAGCCGCCCTTCCTTTACTAAATACTGCCCAAGCTGTATCTGCGTGTGTCTTTTTGTAAATTTCTGTACTTTGTCTATGGTCTTTTATAGTATTTGCAAAAATCCACTTTGTTATTTCTCTTGCTTTTTCTCTATCTGTCATATTTGGCTTGATAATTTCTTTTGCTATCTTTTTAGCGGCGTTATCTGTAAAATCTATTTGTTCTTGTGTTAGATTTCTTCCATAAAGGCTTATTATATCTTTTTGATTAACTACTTTATTGTCTATCCACTTTCCGTTTTCATCTACTCTGTATCCATCAGGTGTTGTCGTATTTACAAGCATTGCTCCACTTGATCCTAAGTAATAATTACCAATCCATGTATTCATTACACAATATCCTCTTGAATCAAAGTAATACCATTTTCCTTTTATTTCTTTCCAAGTTGAAGTTGGATAGCTTCCATCTTTTTCTTCATACCACCAACCTGTATCGTTCTTTTTCCACATTGCTTGTCTTTCTTCTATCCACTTTCCGTTTTCATCTACTTTGTATCCGTCAGGGGTTGTCGTATTTACAAGCATTGCTCCAC
>NZ_JACVDA010000009.1 GCF_016552165.1 Parvimonas parva
GGATTGAGTTCAAGTATATCAATGGTATTAGTTGGAATGGCAGGATTGGTTATTTCATCAAAGAAAAGAAATAAATAACGAAAAAGACAGAAATTTTTAAAATTTCTGTCTTTTTTTAAATTGTTTTTAGAATTTTTTGTAAACTTTTGTAAATCATTGGTACTAATATTGAACAAACAATTATTTCTGGAATACCATTAGATATTGCGATTGTGAATAAAAATTTTGCCGGATTAATTTTTAGAACTTCATAAAGTTGACTTGAGCAGAATATGTATGCCATTGATAATACACCGAATGTATTTATCATTGTTCCGATCATACTTGCGATTATCACATTAAATACATTTTTTATATATTTTTTTACAAAGTTAAATGTGTAATATGTTCCAAGTCCTATTAATGCTCTTGGTAATACTGAAACAAATGGATTTACAAACATGAAGGACAATGGGCTTATGCCTGATAAATGTTGAAAAAATGAAAATAATCCAAAAATTAATCCTACAAAGAAAGATACGGTTGGTTTTTCAACTAATGCGATTAAGACTATTGGAATGTGTACGGTTGTTATTCTAACAGGTCCTAATGGTATAAATCCGATAGGTGAAAGTGATAAAATAATTACAAGTGCACTTAATATTCCAATTTTTGTTATAGTTTTTGTTGAAATGTTTTTCATAAATCCTCCTTTATTTTTTATGTAAAATTTATTGAAATAAAAATTTTAATTATTTCAACACGAGTCTAATTATACCAAATTTTTCGTTTTATAGCAAAAGTTCAAAAAATTTTTCAATATTTTTTTGTTTTTTTTATGTAAATTTGATATAATTATATTTAATGATAAAATAGTTTTTATTGTTAAACAAGAAGGTTCTTATGGATACAAATAATTCTAATTATTGTGAAAATATGGGGGTCTTGAGGGAATTAAATTTTTATATAAATGGAGAAATGATGAAAAAAGTTACTTTGATTGCAACTTGTGCTTTTGGACTAGAGGCGATTGTTAAAAGAGAGATAATAAAATTAGGTTTTGATGATATAAATGTTTCTGACGGTAAGGTTGAATTTTTGGCGAATGTTAATGATATAGCAAAGGTTAATCTTTGGGTTAGATGTGCAGAGAGAATTTTGCTTAAATTAGATGAATTTAAAGTTTTAAGTTTTGAAGATTTATATCAAGGAATAAAAAAGATAAAGTGGGAAGACTTGATTTCTGTAAATGATAAATTTCCCGTTAATGCAAATAGTGTTAAGTCTAAACTTTTCAGTTTATCAGATATTCAAAAAATTACAAAGAGGGCTATAGTTGATAGGCTAAAAGATATTTATAATGTTGAATGGTTTGATGAGAGTTCAGATGCTTTGTATTATATAGAAGTTTCTATTTTAAAGGATATTGCGACAGTTACTGTTGATACTTCCGGAGAGGCTTTGCATAAGAGGGGATATAGAAAAAGAGCAGGAGATGCTCCTCTAAAGGAAACTTTGGCAAGTGCTATGATTAGTTTATCTTTTTGGGAGCCAAGCAGAGTATTTTATGACCCATTTTGTGGAAGTGGAACGCTTTGTATTGAGGCATATATGATTGGAAGAAATATTGCTCCCGGAATTATGAGAAATTTTGCTTTTGAAAATTGGAATTTACTTGATAAAGATGCTTTAAAAAATGAAAAAAATAGAGCGAGAGCTTTAATAGATTATGATACAGATTTAAAGATTTTAGGATCAGATATAGATAAGCGTTCAATTTTAAGAGCTAGGGATAATGCAGATATTTTAGGTGTCGAAGATGAAATTTCTTTTTTCATAAAAGATATGAGAGATGTTGATTTATATAATGAGTATGGAGTTGTAGTAACTAATCCACCTTATGGTGAACGTATGGGGGATATTAAAGAAGTAGAAAGACTTTATAGAGATTTTGGTGCAAAATTTAAAGAGTTAGATACTTGGAGTGTGTATTTAATAACAAGTATGGAAAGTTTTGAAAGATTGTATGGAAAAAAAGCTGATAGAAAGAGAAAGCTTTTTAACGGAAGAATAAAGGTTGACTTTTATCAATTTTATGGTCCAAAACCGAATAGTGGGAGATAGCAGTATGTATATGGACGAATTTACACATTGGAATTTTGAGTTGGTAGATTTTATGGAGGACTTGGTTAGAGTTTTCGATAAAACGGGACTAATAGTATATACTAATTCAAGTATGAAAAAATTTTTGAAAGATGAAGAAGGAAAGTTTTGTTTGTTCTCTGATGAAAATGTAGATAAAAAAGATAGAGTTTTTTCTTCGTTAAAATGTGTTGCACCTATTGGACATAAAGAAGATGTTACAACTGAGTTATTATCAGTTGGAGGGAGAGATTTTTTTGTAAAGAGTAGTCCTATTTTTGACTCTAATAAGGAATATTGGGGTTGTATTGAGGTTTTTAGAGATATTACAGAGGCAAATAAATTACAAAAGGATTTGATAAAACACCAAAAAATGATAAAGAATGATATGCTAACTGCATCAGATATTCAAAAAGGTCTTTTATCTAAATTAAATCATGTAGATGGATTGGATTTAGAATATAAATACATATCATCTGACCAGTTATCAGGAGATTTTTTTGATGTTATAGAATTACCGAATGATAAAGTTTGTGTTTATATTGCAGATGTTATGGGACATGGTATTTCAGCAAGTATGATAACAATGTTTATAAAATTTTCAGTTAGAATGTTGGTTTATGGAAGAAAAATTGAGCATCCTAGAGAAATACTTATGGCTTTATCAAAGGAATTTTCAAAGTTGAATTTAGAAATGTATTTTACAATATTTTTAGGAATTTATAATAAAAATACTTGTGAGTTTGAATATTCAAATGCCGGACATAATTCTATTCCTATTTTATTTAATAAAAATAAAAATTTACGTTTAGAGTTGAGTGGATTACCTATTTCTTGGTTATTCCAAGATAGTGGATATTCTGTTGGTAAGGCTAAGCTTTGTCATGGTGATTGTCTTTTGTTTTACACAGACGGCTTGACTGAAACAAAAAATGAAAATAGAGAAGAATATGGAGAAGAAAGATTTTTTAATGCAGTAGATAAATATAAAAATTCTCTTTTAGGTAGGGAGCTTTTAGATAAATTAGTTGAAGATGTTTCTGAATTTAGATACGGAGTTCAAGAAGATGATATTGCATTATTAAGTATGAGGATTTTGTAGATGGAATATAATAATTTTGAAATTGACTTTTTTGAAAAACAAAATGATGAATATTCATATTCATTAAATTTTGAAAAATATAGAGAAAAAGGCTTTAAAGCTCTTGATTTCATTTTGAATAAAAATGGATTGGGAAATAAATTTTTAGGTTGGATTACTCATCCTGAAGTTTATGATAGAGAAGAATATAGTAGAATGAAAAATTTATCTGAAAAGGTAAAAAAAGCAGAGGTTTTAGTTGTAGTTGGAGTTGGAGGAAGCTTTCTCGGCTCTAAAGCGGTTATCAAGGCATTAAAACCATATTTTAAGCAAAATGGTCTGGATATTGTATTTGCCGGAAATAATTTAAGTGGTGATTATTTAAGTGAATTGGTTGATTATATTAAAGATAAAGATTTTTATATAAATGTAATTTCAAAATCTGGAAGTACTTTTGAAACAGCTATTGCTTTTAGAGTTTTAAAAGAGCTTTGTGAAGAAAAATATGGAAAAGAATCTGTAAATAGAATTATAGTTACAACAGATTCAAAAAAAGGAATATTAAAAGAAATGAGTGAAAAGGTTGGCTATGAAACTTTTTGTGTTCCTGATGATATTGGAGGAAGATTTTCAGTTTTAACTGCCGTTGGACTATTTCCAATTATGTGTGCCGAAATTGATACCGATGCTATTTTACTCGGAGCTAACGACGGACTGGAAGAATATACGAAAAAAAGTTTAAATAATGTTGCTTTAAAATATGCAATTATTAGAAATGTAATGTTTGAAGATGAGAAAAAAGAAATAGAATATTTGGTAGCTCACGAATTTAAACTTTCTTATTTTCAAGAATGGTGGAAACAATTATTTGCAGAAAGCGAAGGTAAAAATGGTAAAGGACTTTATGTTGAAAGCGCTATTTTTACAAGAGATTTGCATTCTTTTGGTCAAATGATTCAAGATGGAAATAAGATAACTTTTGAAACTATAATTGAAGTTGAAAATTTAAAAAATGATATTATAATTCCTTTTGTTGAAGATGATTTTGATAAATTGAATTACTTATCAAAAAAATCTTTAAATGATATAAATAAAGTTGCTGTAACAGCAACTAGAAAGGCTCATACAGACGGGAAAGTTCCTACTGTAAAGATAAAAATTCCAAGATTGGACGCATATAATATTGGTAAATTAATTTACTTTTTTGAAATGTCTTGTGCTATTTCAGCCTATATGTTAGGGGTTAATCCTTTTGACCAACCTGGAGTTGATAATTATAAAAAAAATATGTATCAATTATTAGAAAAAATGTAGAGGAGGAAGAAAAATGTATCTAAACTATATAAATGCTCTTTTGAAAAAAGGAAAGAAAACTTTTAAAGATTATTTACAAGTTCAAGGCATATTAGTATTGTTAGCGTTGATTACTTCATTGGTAGCCGTTTATCTTATGAATTATTCAGGTATATTTAAAGCAGGGCTTATTATGGGTGTTTTGGAAATTGTTCCTATTATAGGAAACGGACTTTATCTTTGCTATCAAATTGTAGTTAATTTGATAAAAGGAGAGGCTGTTATTGCATCAAATTTGGCTGTATTGTATCTTACAATATTGAGTGTTAGATTAGTTTTAGAACCAATTTTATTAGGTAGAAAAGTTAATTTTAGAATTGCAATTATAATAGTTTTAGGAATTATCTTTAGAATTGTTGGCGGAAATAAAGGATTATCTATAATAGCCGTAATTATATTTATTTTAAATACTCTAATAAATATTAATGAAATTTATTCTTTTGAACAAAAAAGAAAAATGAGAGAAAGAAAAGAAAAAAGACTTAGACAAAGAGAAATGAGAAAGAAATATGATTATGAAAATGTAGGAGGGGAATATGATAATTAATAATTTTTTACCTATTGAATTAAAAGATGCTAGAAAAATTGTTGATGAAGTAGATATTGAAGAAAGATTTGAAAAAATATATTTTAATGATGCATTAAAAAGGGTTTTAGCAGAAGATATAGTATCACAAGTTAATATACCAAGTTTTGACAAATCACCTTTGGACGGCTATGCTTTTAGAAAAGAAGATGTTGAAAAAGCAACAAAAGAAAGCCCGATAGTTCTTGAAGTTATTGATGTAATAATGGCTGGGGAGGTTTCTGAAAAATCAGTATTTGAAGGACAGGCAGTTAGGATAATGACGGGAGCAAAAGTTCCAAATGGTGCTAATTGTATTGTTAGGTATGAAGATACAGAATTTTCTGAAAAAGAAGTTAAAATTTTTTCTCCGATAGGTAAAAATGTAAATATAGTTAAATTAGGAGAAGATGTAAAAAAAGGCGATATAATTATAAAAAAAGGAACAGTTATAACTCCTGCTGAAATTGGAGTTTTAGCAAGTCTTGGAATTCCTTTTGTTAAAGTTTTTAAATCTCCTGTGGTTAGTGTATTTGCAACAGGTAGTGAATTGCTTGATGTTACAGACGAAATGGAAGATGGAAAGATAAGAAATAGTAATAGCTATACCATTGAACAACTTGGAAAAATGTATAATGCTGATGTTATTCAATACGGAAAAGTTGAGGACGACTTGGATACCTTGGTTGATATGTATGAAAAAGCTATAAGAAATAGTGATATAGTTATTTCTACCGGAGGAATTTCTGTTGGAGATAGTGATTTTGTTTTGACTGCACTTGATAAAATAGGTGTTGAAACTATTTTTACAAGAGTTTCTGCAAAACCGGGTGGACATGTTTTCTTTGGTAAGTATAAAAATAAATTTATTTTTGCACTATCAGGGAATCCCGCTGCATCTTTTATGAATTTTTATCTCTATGTTAGACCGATAATTTTAAAAATGCAAAATAAAAATGTAGATATGCTTAAAGTTAAAAGTGAATTGATTAACGGGTTCGAAAAGAAAGCTAAAGTAGATAGAATATTAAGAGCAAATACATTTTATAAAGATGGAAAATACTTTACAGAGCTTGAAGAAAGACAAGAATCAGGAGTATTATCCACAATGGTAGGTAAAAATTCCATAGTAATTGTTCCAAAGGAAACTAAAATTTCTAAAGGAGAAATTGTTGAAGTGGAGTTTTTATATGAAAACTAAAGCAATATCTATTGTCGGAGAATGTTCCAATGTAGGTAAGACAACTTTAATAAAAAATTTGCTTGAAATTTTTTCAAAAGAAGGTTTAAAAGTAGGAGTTATAAAGCATCATCATAAAGAGTTCGACTTTGATAGAGAAGGAAAGGACAGTTATATTTTTTCAAAAAGTGGTGCAAGTTGTGTTAAGATGATAAGCCCCAATAGAGTTATAACGGTTGAAAATTTAAATTATGAAAAATCGCTAAATGATGTTTTAGAAACAATGACTGAGTATGATTTTATTTTAGTTGAAGGATATAAATGGGAAAAACTAGATAGAATTGAAATTTATAGAAGTGGATATTCAACAAAGATAATTTCTGAAAAAGAAAAATTAATAGCAATAGTTTCAGATATTGAGCATAATTTGGATATTAAACAATTTAAGCCTGATGAATATGAAAAAATTGCAAAAATAATAAAAGAATATTTTAAAATTTAAATGAGGTGCCATAGCATCTCATTTTTTTAAAAATTATTTTTTAAATTTTGTTTTTTATATGATTGTTTTAGTTTTATTTAAAGTTTATATTGTAAAATGTAATAAAAAGAAAATTATATGTATTGAAAAAATATTAGGTATATGTTATACTTTAACAGTTAATGAGGAGGTGATTTTGTGAGATATTTGGAAGTTTTTAATAGTTATAAAAATTCAAATAGGATTGCTTATATATGTAATGAAAAATCCATTTCGTATAGTGAGCTTATGCTATATTCAGATAGACTTGCAAAATATATTTTAGAAAATTTTGAAAATGGAAATAAAGATGCTATTCCTGTATATGGACATAAAGATTTTTTAATGTTAGTTAGCTTTTTGGCTTGTACAAAGTCGGGCCACCCTTATTGCCCTATGGATATTTCTTTTACTAAAAATAGAGTAGAAGATGTTTTAAGTGTTACAGAATCAAAATTTTCAATTTTTACTGAAGATTTAGTTGTCGATGAAAAATACAATTTATTAAATAGAAAAAACATTCTTGATATTATCCACGATGAAAAATATGATGATATTTCTACTGACGGATTATATGAAATTAGTGGAGATGATATTGTCTATATAATTTTTACATCCGGAAGTACAGGA
This sequence comes from Parvimonas parva, assembly GCF_016552165.1. Lineage (GTDB taxonomy): Bacteria > Bacillota > Clostridia > Tissierellales > Peptoniphilaceae > Parvimonas > Parvimonas parva. The sequence continues at coordinate 7,451 of NZ_JACVDA010000009.1, forward strand.
AAACCTAAAGGAGTGCAAATAACTTACGATAATTTAAACAATTATATTAATTGGATACATAATGTTGTAGGCAATGAGAAAAATAAAGTTTATTTGAATCAGGCTCCTTTTTCTTTTGACTTATCCGTAATGGATTTGTATTTGTCTTTATATTCAGAATCTACATTATTTGCTATAACTAAGGAAGATCAACAAGATTTTTCTAAACTTTATGCAAATTTAGAAAAGTCCAATATTACAAATTGGGTTTCTACGCCATCATTTGCTGATATGTGTTTGTCTTTAAAGGAGTTTAATTCTGAAAATATTAAAAATTTAAAGTATTTCTTATTCTGTGGAGAGGTTTTGACAAAGAAAACTGCTCAAAGGTTAAGGGAGAGATTTCCGAATGCAAAAGTTATAAATACTTATGGTCCAACTGAATCAACAGTTTGTATTACGGATATTTTAGTTACAGATGATGTACTAGAAAAGTTCGATATTATTCCACTTGGAGATACAAAAAATGGAACTAGAATTGAAATTAGAGAAAATGATAGAGTTTTAAATGACGGAGAGGTTGGAGAAATTGTAATAATCGGCGATACTGTAAGTAGTGGTTATTATAAAAATCCTACTCAAACTGAAAAGGCGTTTTTTGTTTCTGATGATGGACAAAGAGGATATAGAACCGGTGATTTAGGATATTTTAAAGATGGAAATTTATTTTTCTCAAATAGAAAAGATTTTCAAGTTAAATTAAATGGATATAGAATAGAACTTGGAGATATTGAGAGTAATCTTTTGAATGTTGAAGGGGTAATCTCTTGTTGTGCATTGCCAAATTACGATTTGGACAATAAAGTTAAGAGTATCACTGCTGTTATGGTTTGTAATGATGTTACAGATGAGAAAGCATATACGAAGTTTTTAAAGGAAGAGTTACAAAAATATGTTCCAAGTTATATGGTACCTAAAAAATTTAAATTTTTAGAAAAATTACCAATGAATAACAATGGAAAGATAGATAGAAAAGAATTAAAGAAAATTTTAGAAAGTAAGTAGAGAGGATTGTTATGGAAGAAAAAGTTTTTGAAATTTTAGAGGACATTTGTGAAGAAGATTTAAGAGAAACACCTGATATGAATATATTTGAAGAGGGTCTTATGGACTCACTTGGACTTGTTAGATTCATAGTTGAGGTTGAAGAAAACTTAGGAATTACTTTAGGAATAATGGAGTTGGATAAGGAAGTGGTTAATACTCCAAATAAAATTATCGAATTTTTAAAGAGTAGGAATTAAATATGGAGTTTTTTAGTGGTTTAAATTTTTGGCTAATACTTATTTTAATGATTGTACCGGCTGTAATTTTTGGCATTAAAGAAAAGAAAAACAAATATTATATTTTAGCTGTATCACTTATTTTTTGCTTTTTAGTTTATTCAAAAAGTAAAACTTCACTATTTTCGCTTATTTTGTTTATAATATATGAATTTTCACTTATAAAAATATATTTAAAGTTGAAAAGTGAAAATAAATTTGATAAGGTATCCATTTTTATAATTTTAAGTTTGATGCCACTTGTTTTAGCTCGTGTATTACCTTTTACAAAAATTCATTATAAATTAGGATTTTTAGGAATATCATATATCACTTTTAAAGTAATGCAAATGCTTATAGAAATAAAAGACGGCTTAATCAAAGAAGTAAAATTTGTAGATTATTTACTATTTATGATATTTTTTCCAACACTTGCCTCAGGACCGATAGATAGAAGTAGAAGATTTTTAAAAGATTTTGAAACTAAATTTACTAAAGATGAGTATTTGGATAATTTAGGAAAGGGAATAGAATATATTTTACAAGGCTTGGTGTATAAATTAATTTTATCTCAGGTTATTTTTGATAAAATGGAAATTGTTGCTAATAAAAGTTACACAATTCCAAACCTATTGATATATATGTACCTATATGGTTTCTATCTGTTTTTCGACTTTGCAGGTTACAGTTTAATGGCTGTGGGTGTTAGTAAAATATTTGGAATAGAAACACCTATGAACTTTAATAAACCATTTTTAGCAAAGGATATGAAAGACTTTTGGAATAGATGGCATATCAGTTTATCACATTGGTTTAGAGATTTTATTTTCAGTAGATTAGTTTTTAAAATGTTTAAAAATAAAACCTTTAAAAGGCAATTAACGACAGCAATGGTTGCATATATAGTTAATATGACTGTTATGGGTATTTGGCATGGACTTAATTTAAGCTATCTTTTGTATGGCTTATACCATGGTATGATTCTTGCAATTACAGAGTATTTTCAAAAGACTAAGTTTTATAAATCAAATAAAAACAAAAAATGGTTTGAATATTCATCAATTTTTGTTACATTTAATTTAGTTATGTTCGGATTTTTCATATTTTCTGAAAAATTTGTCCATATTTTACGAGCTTTAGGAGGTAGATTATGGTAAAAAAAGAAACTAAAGAATTTTGGCTTAGAGTTGTTTTTTATACTATAATGATGACAAGCCTTATAATTTTTTGCGCTTTGTATGATTTTAATGTCGTAAAAGAATTTATATATAGTAATTTTTAGGAGTTGTTATGAAAAGATTAAAAGCTTTATGTTTGTCGGTTGTGTTATCTTCGATTATTTCTTATTCATTTTTAAGTTTTTACACAAAAGGAAGTGCAGATTTAACTGTTAAAAACAATTCGATAAGATATAATGTATCATATGAAAAATATAATTCTCATGATGTTTTAGTAAATAATATAAATAAAAATACAATACTACTTCTTGGTTCATCTGAACTTACAGTAGGAAATGATTTTGAAGAGCATCCTAGACAATTTTTAGATTTTTCAGATAAAAATATTATGCAGATAGGTGGAGGATACTATCAAAGCTTGATGCATTCTATTATTTTGGGTTCTATAGGTAATGAGGTTCCAAATAAAACTGTTAATTTCATTTTGTCTATGCAATGGTTTGATAAAGAAGGGGCTAATCCTAATGCTTTTCAGCCTAGATTTTCTCTAGATCATTTGAATAATCTTTATAGAAATGAAAAATTATCTAAAGAAACAAAAGAAAAAATCTATAATAGAATACTAGAACTTTCTTCTAATAACGAAATAACTAAAACAACTATTTCTAGAATGAAGAGAGATAATTATTTTGATAAAATTTTGAATAAATTGTATTATAGAAAATATAAATTTATTTGTAATAATAATTTTTTAAAAGAATATAAGAGAGATAATAGTGTAAATAATAAAAAATTTTCAAAAGATATTGATTGGGAAAATTTAAAAAATAAGGCTATAGAAAGAGGAAAATTAGAAACTACAAATAATAAATATTTTTTAGAAAATAAATATTTTAATCATTTTATAAAGAATAAGTTTAAGAAACTAAAATCATCAGATAAAAATATAACTTTTGGAGAAAGTCCAGAGTATAAAGATTTACAATTGTTTTTGGATGTTGCAAAAGAATTGGGCTTTAAAGTTAATCTTTTTTTAGTTCCACTTCAAGGATATTGGGCAGATTATACCGAAGTTCCTAAATCTGAAATTGAAAAATATTATGTAAAAATTAGAAAAATAGCAAAAGACAACAATGTTAATTTAATAGATTATAGTGAATATTCATACACTCCATATTTCTTTAAAGATATAACTCATTTGGGAAGACTTGGACTTTTAAAGTTACAAGAAGATTTATTAAAATATAATGATTAAAAAGGGTTATTGTAAAATTAAATATAATTTTACAATAACTTTTTTAATTTCAATTTAATTTTTAAATATTTTTTAATAATTTTTATTAATTTTATGTTATAATATATTTAGATAAAGTAAAATTTAATAAAATTAATCTGAATTTAGAGGAGTTGGTATTATGACTAAGAAAAAACTTATTTATTCGATTTCTACAATTGTAGTTGTTTTGTTTTTGTTTCTTGAATATACTTTATCAAAAAATTATTCTAATTTTGGAAAAAATATTTATGAAACAAAAGAATTGGCTTATGAAAATTTTAATAATGAACATAAAACCTTTGGATATATAGATACTCATAAATTTAATTATAAAAATGACGATTTTTATTTAGTTTTTTATGGTGGAAAAGAGGGGCTAGCAGTTAAAGCTTTAAAAACTACAAAGAAAAGCGAAAAATTTTTGTGGATAAAAAAAGATGGCTATGTAATTGAATCGAGTGCCGGTTTTATATTTGGAGAAAAAAACAATTCTGTTCGAGCTTGGGGCTTTGATTTTGGAAAAAAATTTTGGATTTCAATAGGAAATCCTAATGATAGATTGGAACCAAGCGTTAAATTTAAAAATTATAATACTATAGAAAAAGGAAATAAAAATTTAAATGGTATAGAAGTTAAATTTGAGGTATTTGAAATAAAATAATTAAATTTTATGTTAAAAATTCATACTATTTTTTTCTTTGTGATATTTTATTTAAAGCGAAATATAATGAAAAAATCTTTTTTAAATGTAAATACTTAAAAAAATAGTTTTTTTTGAATAAATTTGAAAAAAATATAAAAAAAAGTAATAAAAGGTATTGAAATTTTTTCAAAACTACACTATAATTTAAGTATACTATAATATTGTAATGAATATCCAAAATATTAGTACATACTTGGGTAGAGTTATAGTAAAAATTTTAGGAGGTATATTAGAATGAGAGTAGAAAAAGGATTACTTTATACTAAAGATCATGATTGGGTAAAAGTTGAAGGAAACATCGCAACAGTTGGTTTAGCTGACTATGCACAAGACCACTTAGGAGACATCGTTTATGTTGAACTTCCAGAAGTTGATGATGAAGTTGAAGCTGGTGATTCTTTAGCATCAGTTGAATCTGTAAAAGCTGCAAGTGATATCAACGCTCCTGTTTCAGGAAAAATTATTGAAGTTAACGAAGTATTAGATGACGAACCAGGCGAAATCAATAAAGATTGTTATGCTGCTTGGGTTTGCAAAATTGAAATGTCTAATCCAGCTGAATTAGAAGAATTAACTAATGACGCTGATTATGAAGCATCATTATAATAATTTCTTAAAATTATTTATTTAATAAATGCCACCTAAGGTGGCATTTATTTTTTTAAAAGGAGGGTTTATGACAGACAATTCTAGAAGTACAAATTTAAAATTAGGTATTATTTTTATGATTATTTCTACACTTGGTTTTAGTTTTATGCAAATTTTTGTAAAGCTGACATCAGGAAAGTTTACACTTATGCAACAAGTTTTTATGAGAAATTTTGTTATGTTGATTATTTGTACTGTTTATATTTTAATAAAAGGGAGTAGTTTTTTTGGAAATAAAAGAAATAGAAAACTACTTTGTATGAGGTCTGCTTTTGGATATGCAGGAACTATTTTTAATTTTTATGCTATAAATAATATGGTAGTTGCAGATGCAGGGATATTACAAAGGACAAGCCCTATTTTTGTGGTTTTAATCGCTTGTTTTATATTTAAGGAAAAATTTACTTTGGAAAGATTTTTGACTTTAACTTTTTCATTTATAGGTGCTATCTTTGTTGTAAGACCACAATTTGATTCAAGATTATTTCCATCTATAGTTGCTATGACTTCTGCACTTAGCGCATCTATTGCATATATGTGTGTTTCAAGAATCGGAAAAACTGAAAGAACTGAAACTATAATTTTTATATTTTCATTATTTTCAACTGTTTGTAGTTTTCCTTTTATATTTAAAGATTTTGTAATGCCGGATTTGAAAATTTTTATTTATTTGATTTTAATAGGAGTTGCATCATCAGTTGGTCAATTTGGATTAACAATCAGCTATCAATATGCAAATGCCTCTGATGTTAGTATCTTTAATTATTTAGGAATAGTTTTTGTTGTTATTTTGGGTAAATTAATACTAAATGAATCAGTTAGTATCTATAGTTTAATAGGAATTATACTTATTTTTTCTATGTCATTGATGTCATATCTTTCAAATACAAGGGAAAATAATGAAAAAAAATCATTAAAATAGTAAATATTACAATTTTTTAATATTTTTGAGTTTTTCTTTTGAAAAATGCTCTAATTTTTGTAATCATTCTGTAACCTTTGGAAAATGGGGAACAAAAAAACAAAAAAAGTTACAAAAATGTTAAAATTACTTATTTTTGGCTAAAAAGATTGTTAAATTGTATGATTTTTTGTAAAAAACTTTTGAAAAAGTTACAATTTGTTGACGATTTTAGATAAAATCATTATAATTCTATTATCAGGTTATAGCTGATTAATTAAATAAGGAGTGATTATTTGAAAAGAGCAATATTTAGAAGTGTTTTAGCATGTTTGTGTGTTTATGCTACATTTTCTGGATTTTCATCTAAGTCATTTGCGAATGAAAAGGTTAGAGGTTTTGTAATTTCATCAGAATCTGAATCTAAAACCATTGAAAAAGTGAATAACAGAATTTTGGATAGTGCTAATGGTAGTTCTTCTAAAATATCTTATGTAGTTAATATAGATGATAAAATTAGCTTCAGTTTGGCAGGTTTGCTTTCATTGGATAAGAACGGAGTTGTTATTCCTGTAAAGGGTGGCAATATTGATGAAAACTCAAAAAGTATTTTGAAAAATAGTGAGCAAGTGTATGTTGTTGGAGATAGCAGTTCAATTTCAGATGATGTTTTAAACAATTTAGAGATTAAATTCCAAAGAATTGGTTCTACTAATTCTGAAGATACTAATGCTTATGTAAATAAGTTTTTAGGAAATAGAGATCTTTTAGTTGTTGATGTTAAGGAAAGTTCCGATGTTTTAGGAGCAATTCATTATGCACATATCTATAATATGAATTTGTATCTTTTTGATTCAACAAAGAATATTAATGAAAAATTACTTTCAGAAAATGAAAATAGTATATATTTCTTTGACGGAGTAAATTCTGTTAAAGATGATGTAAAAGCTAAAATTTACGATTTATCTAAAAAAGATAAAAAAGAAATAAAGAGTTATTCTTTAGATGGAAAAGACTTATTAAAGATATTTAAAGATAAGTACTCATCAAAATTAAATGAAAATGTAGTTTTATCAGAGAGAGGTAACTTGACAGATATGTTAAGTTCATATATCTTAGCTGATAAGAGTGGTTATGGCTATTTAATTATTGATTCAAATTCTATGAATTTAGAAATTGAAAAAATGCTTGCAAAATCTAACGTTAAAAGTTTGAGCTTTGTTTCAACTGATGAGTTAGGTAAATATGTATCTTTTAGAGCGATATTATCTTCATTGAATAATGAAGAAGTTACGGGCTTTGAAGTTGAAAAATCTAAGAATGAAATTATTTTATCAGATTTAAGTTCTGATAAAAAGGGTGGAAATTCAGTTTCAGAAGAGGTTACTGTTAAAAAAGATGAAACTATTGTTGACGGAAAGGTTGTTTCAAAAGAACAAGAAAAAACTCCTGAGACTGTTGAAACAGTGAAATCTGGAGAATTAAATTATAGTAAAGTTTTAACTATGAATGCAACTTCTTATACAGATGACCCTGCTGAAAATGGTGGTTACAGTACAACTCGTATGGGAACTCCACTTAGATATGGTGTAGTAGCTGTTGACCCTTCAGTTATTCCTTTGGGAACTAAACTTTATGTTGAAGGATATGGTTATGCAGTTGCAGAAGATACAGGTGGTGCCATAAAAGGTAATAGAATTGACGTTTGTTATACTGATAAAGCAAAGGCACATGCTTTTGGTAGAAGAAATGTAAAAGTTTATATTTTAAAATAATTTTAAACGATAAAATGGAGAGCGAAAGCTCTCTTTTTTTGTTGACTGAATTTCTTTGTATTAAAATACTGAAAAAAATTAACCTGATGTAAATTTGATTTGAAATAGACAATCGTTTTTTAATATGGTATAATAAAATCAACATTAATAAACTTTTCTATGATGATGAGAATTTTATTTCACCATATTTATCCTTAGTTTAGTTATTTTATCGATAAATATGGTATAATAAAATCAACATTAATAAACTTTTCTATGATGAGAATTTTATTTCACCATATTTATCCTTAGTTTAGTTATTTTACAGGAAAATATGGTATAATAAGTTTAGCAAAAGGTAATAAGTTTATCTTTTGATTTTATAATTTGGAGGTAATCTATGTTTGGTTATTCAAAGAAAGAATTGAGCTGGATTTTATATGATTGTGCGAATTCTGCTTATTCTATGGCAATTACTACTGCATTATTCCCAATTTATTTTGGAATGGTTGGTGGAAATGAAATGAATTTAGGTTATTATAATTCATTTGCTAGTATTATTATTGCGATTATTAGTCCGATACTTGGAACTATTGCCGATTTTAAGGGAATGAAGAAAAAATTATTTACATTATTTTCACTTATTGCAATTTTTTCTACATTATTTTTATCATTCGCTGATAATTTTGGCTTGCCTTTATTAATGACTTTTTTTATTTTAGGAAGTGTAACTTTTGCTGGAGGAAATATATTTTATGATGCGTTTTTAGTTGATGTAACTAATGATGAAAGAATGGATAAGATTAGTACAGCAGGATTTGCTTATGGTTACATAGCTAGTGTAATACCATTTATGTTTTGTTTGGGAGCGGTTTTGGTTTTTGGAATGAAAAATCCTCTTGGTTACCAAATAGGTTTTGTTATAACGGCTCTTTGGTGGTTGATACTTACCATTCCTATGTATAAGAATGTTGAGCAAATTTATGGAGTTGAACCTGTCCCTAATCCTGTTAGAGAAAGTTTTAAAACAATTTTTAACACTCTAAAGGATATTAAGAAAAATAAAATAGTTGTTATATTTTTATGTTCTTATTTTCTTTATATTGACGGAGTAGATACTATTATAAAAATGGTAATTCCTTATTCTAAATCTGTTTTAGATGCCGATAAGTTTAATACTCTTGTACTTTTAGGAATTCTTATTTATGTTCAAATAGTAGCTTTTCCATTTGCTATTATCTATGGAAGATTAGCAAGTAAGTTCGGAACAAGAAATATGATAAAATTAGGCATCGCTACATATATGATTTCAGTTATATTTGCATACTTTATGAGCAATTTACTACATGTTTTTGTTTTATCAACACTTATTGCATCTGCACAAGGTGGTATTCAAGCGTTGAGTAGAAGTTATTACGCAAAGATAATTCCAAAAGAAAATGCGAATGAATTTTTTGGATTTTATAATATATTTGGTAAATTTGCGGCTATAATAGGACCTTTTATTATGAGCTTGATAACTACATTAACCGGAAATCCTAGATATTCGATACTTGGTATAATTCCTTTGTTTGTTGTAGGTTATTTAGTTATGTTACAATTACCTAAGGAAGAAAAGTAATGATTTTTAAGTTTGATTCAAAAAATTCTTGGAGAATGAAACGAGAATTTAAAAAGACTAAGTTTGATATAGACTTTGATTCTTTAAAGAAAAAGGAATTGGAAATTTTAAAGGAATTTATTTCTTGTTGTGAACAAATGAATTTAACTTATTATATAAGTTATGGAACTCTTATAGGAGCGATTAGACATGGTGGATTCATTCCTTGGGACGATGATATTGATGTTTGTATGCCAAGACCTGATTATGATAAATTTATTAGTGAAGGAAGTAAATTTTTACCTGAAAATTATTTTATTCAAACTATGGATACTGACCCTAAGTATGCTTTGAATTTTGCAAAACTTCGTGATAGTGATACAACACTTTTTGAAAAGCATGTTGTAGATGTTGATATAAATCATGGTGTATTTATAGATATTTTTCCTTTTGACGGATATGTTAAAGGACAAAATAAAGTTTTGGACTTGAGAGTAAAAGAAAATCCTGTTTTTGAAGAATCTGATACTAATATTATTTCAAATACTTTAAATGGATTAGGGAAAAAATTAACTTATAAGCTCGGAGAAACTATTCCTAATAAGTTAAAGACAGACCTTTCAAAATTATCTGTTCCTAAAGATAATCCTAGCTTTGAAGAGTCTGAGTATGTTGCTTGTTTGGTAGATAGTTTTTCTATAATTCCTTTCAAGAAAGAATTTTTAGGAAAAGGAACAAAGGTTGATTTTGAAGGAATAAAGGTAAATGCTCCGGAAAATTATGATGAATATTTAAAAATTTTGTATGGAGATTATATGAAATTACCTCCTGAAGACCAAAGAGAAAATCACCATAATTTTCATATTGCTGATGTAAATAAAAGTTTTAGAGAATATCAAGAAAAAATTTAAGCTATGAGTAATCGTAGCTTTTTTTGTTATAGTTGTAGAAATTTTTTTAAAAATATGATAAAATTAATACAGTTTTTATGCCTTATTTTAAGGTGTTCTATGTGAGGGGGTGTAATGATGAAAGAAGTTGTTGATAAACTTGTTAAATGGTTACAGGATTCTGTTAAAGAGGCTGGTTGTAAAGGTATAGTTTATGGGCTTAGTGGTGGAGTTGATTCTGCTGTTGTTGCCGGACTTTCAAAACTTGCTTTTGGAGATGAATCTTTGGCTATTATGATGCCTATAAATAGTTGTGAAGAAGATGAAAAAGATGCTAAATTAGTTATTGAAAAATTTAATTTAAATGCAATAAAGGTTGATTTGTCTAAGACTTATTCTGAATTAGAAAAATCTGTTGAAAATGGAGATAATTCAATGGCTTATGCAAATATTAAGCCAAGACTTAGAATGACAACTTTGTATTATTATGCACAACTAAAAAAATATTTGGTAGCTGGAACCGGCAATAAATCGGAATTTACTGTTGGATATTTTACTAAATATGGGGACAGTGGCTCAGACTTAATGCCACTTGTTGATTTTACAAAGAAAGAAATTTATGAACTTGCAAAGTATCTAGGTGTTCCGGATAAGATAATTCAAAAGCCACCGAGTGCAGGCCTTTTTGAAAATCAAACAGATGAAGATGAAATGGGTTTTTCTTATGATGATTTAGAAAAATTTATAAATAATGAAAAAATAGATTCAAATATAGAAGAAAAAATAAAGAGAATGGTAAAAATTTCTGAACACAAAAGAAATTTTGCTAAAAGTTTTAGGAGGTAATTATGTCAGGACATAATAAATGGAGTACGATTAAACATAAAAAAGGAAAAGAAGATGCTAGAAGAGGAAAGATATTTACAAAACTTGCACGTTATATAATTGTTGCAGTTAAAGAGGGTGGAGCAGACCCTGAATACAATCCATCTTTAAAGACAGCTATTGAAAAGGCAAAGGCTGAAAATATGCCTAATGATAATATTGAAAGGGCATTAAAGAAAGGTGCAGGAGATGGAGATGCAAGTAACTACGAAACTATAATTTATGAAGGATATGGTCCTGAAGGTATAGCTGTTATAGTTGAATGTTTGACAGATAATAGAAATAGAACTGCGGCAGATGTTAGACACGCATTTGACAAACATGGCGGAAATTTAGGACAAAATGGTTCGGTTTTATTTATGTTTGATAAAAAAGGTGTTATCGAAATGTCAAGAGAACAAGCTGAAGAAGATGAATTAATGGATTTTGCTTTAGAAAATGGAGCAAGTGATTTTGAATCTGATGATGAAGTTTATACAATTTATTCAGAAGTTTCTGATTTTATATCATTAAGAGATGCACTACAAGAAAAAGGATATACATTTAGTGAATGTGATTTAGAATATGTTCCAAGCAATAATTCTCAAATCTCAAATCCGGATAATATAAAGAAAATGGTTAAGATGATTGACCAACTTGAAGATAATGACGATGTTCAAAATGTTTATCATAACTGGGAAGTGCCTGAAGATTTAGACGTTGAATAATATGAAAAAGATATTTGCTTTTCTTATCTCCATAAGTATAGTTTTGTTTGTGCTATTGTATTCGATAGATTTTATGGCTAAAGATATTTCTTATTACAATAATTTTCATAGTGAATATAAAATTGATGAGGTTTCCGGTTTATCTAAAGAATGGATAACTGAGGCTAGTGATTCTTTGGTTAAATTTATTAAAAATGGAGATAAAGAAGTTTTAAAGAAAAATTTTAATGAAAAAGAAATTTTGCACATGGAAGATGTATATAAATTATTTGTGCTTGATAGAATTGTATATATAACCTTGCTTATAATTTCTTTAGCCGGTATTATTTACAAATTATCAAAAAAGGAAAATTATTTTTTTAATATGCTTAGGAAATATATTTTGATTTCTTATGCTTTAGTAATTTCTTTTTTAGGTATTTGTTCTTTATTCTTTTCTGAAAGTTTTATTTATTTTCATAAATTATTTTTTAGTAATGATTTATGGCTTTTGGACTATGAAACGGATTTGATGATAAGAATTTTGCCAGAAGAATTTTTCTTTACATTATTTGTGAATGTTCTTATGATATCGACAGTAGCTGTTATTTTGATATATTTCTTTTTAAGAACTATAAAATTTGAAGAGCATAATTAGGAGGTAATATGGAAGTTAAAATTGATAGAGTCGCATTCTCTCTTTTCGGAGTGGATATAATGTGGTATGCAATCATAATTTGTTTCGGAATTATGATGGGACTTTTTGTGGCAACAAAAAATTCTAAACTTAGAAATATAAAAGAAGATGAAATTTCTAATCTTTTGCTTTTTGCTTTGCCTCTTAGTGTCATTGGTGCTAGAATTTATTATGTGGCATTCGAATGGGAAAGTTATAAAGGTAATTTTTTATCAATGATAAACATTAGAGAAGGTGGACTTGCTATCTATGGGGCAGTTATTGTTGCAATAATTGTGGTTTACTTTTTTGGAAAATTCAAAAAAATTGATTTTAGAGATTTAGCTGATGTTTGTGCTCCGGGACTTATACTTGGACAAGCCATAGGAAGATGGGGAAACTTTATAAATCAAGAGGCTCATGGAACTGAAACGACATTACCATGGGCAGTTATCATTGACGGGAAGAGATACCACCCAACATTTTTATATGAATCCATTGGCAATCTTTTGGTTTTTACATTTTTGATGATTTATATTAGGAAATACCAAAAGAAAAAAGGAGAAGTTGTATTACTCTATGCAATTTTTTATGGAGTGGTAAGATTTTTTGTAGAAGGTCTTAGAACGGATAGTCTTATGTTTTTAGGATTTAGAGTTTCGCAAGTGCTTTCTCTTGTTGGAGTAATTGTTGGAAGTTTACTTTTCTTCTTAAATAGAAAATACGGAAAAGATATTTAATAATAGAAATTTAATAACAAAAAATTTTAAACTACATAGTTTTGTTCTATGTAGTTTTTTTTTATTCAAATTTTTAAAAAAAACATAAAATTTTTGAAAAAAATAGAAAAATCCCTCCACTTTTTATTAATTTTTTAAAATTGTTGAAATTTTAGTATTTTTTATGAAAAATAAAAAATATTTTTTGAAAATTTTTTGTAAAAAGGGTTGCAAAATATGAAAAAATAGTATAAAATATAATTGTAATAATAAATGTGGGGTAATATGGAGCAAAATGGAGTTAGTTTTTAGGAGGTGATGGCAATGTTCTTGGGAGATTTTCCTCATACATTAGATGATAAGGGCAGATTAATTATGCCATCAAAGTTTAGAAATGAACTAGGAACTAATTTTATTGTAACTCGCGGCCTTGAAGGTTGTTTATTTGTTTTTACAGAATCAAAATGGAATGAGTTTACAGAACAACTTAATTCAAAAGGATTGAGTAAAAAAGATGTTCGTTCAATTACAAGATTTTTTTGTAGTTGTGCGATGACTTCGGATTTAGATAAACAAGGAAGATTTTTAGTTAATAAAAATTTGCGTGAATTCGCAGGGATTGAAAGAGATGTAATGATTATTGGAGTTTCTGATAGAATTGAAATTTGGTCCAAGGAAAAATGGAATGAATACAGTGAAGCTGAATATAGTGATGATAATATTATGTCTGAAAAGTTTGACGGACTTGATTTTTAAGGAAGTTAGTTATGGAATTTAATCATATACCTATAATGTTAGATGAAGTAATAGAAAATTTAAATATAAAACCTGATGGAATTTATGTTGATTTAACTGTTGGTGGCGCAGGTCATTCAACTGAAATATTAAAAAGAATAAAAGATGGAAAACTTATTTGTGTTGACCAAGATGAAGAGGCTTTAGCAGTTGCAAAGGAAAGACTTTTAAAGATTTCTAATAATGTTTTGTTTTATAAAAGTAATTTTGAAAATTTTAAAGAAATATTAGATTATTTTGAAATAGGCAAAGTTGACGGTGTGCTATTGGATATAGGGGTTTCTTCTTATCAAATAGATAATGGTCAAAGAGGTTTTTCATATATGATAGACGCTCCATTGGATATGAGAATGGATAGAAGTCTTGAAAAGAGTGCCTTTGATGTTGTAAATTATTATGATTCTAAAGATTTGGAATATATTTTTTATAACTATGGCGAAGAAAAATGGACAAAAAGAATAGTAGAATTTATAGTTAATTATAGAAAAGAAAAGTTTATAGAAACTACTTTTGAATTAGTTGATATTATTGAAAGGGCTATTCCCAAAGCTGTTAGGGCTAAGGGTGGGCACCCTGCAAAAAGGGTGTTTCAAGCTATAAGGATTGAGGTTAATAGAGAACTTGAAGTTATAAAAAAAGTTATTCCCGATATAGTGGATAGATTAAATGAAAATGGCAGATTGTGTATTATTACTTTTCATTCTTTAGAAGATAGGATTGTTAAAGATTCTTTTAAGAATCTTGCAAAAGGTTGTACTTGCCCTAAAGAATTATATGTTTGTGTTTGTAACAATAAGCCTAAGATAAAAATTTTAACAAGAAAGCCTTTAATACCTTCAAAAGATGAAATGGACAAAAATTCTAGGTCAAAAAGTTCAAAGCTAAGAGTTTGTTCAAAAATTTAGGAGGAGGATTTATATGAGTACGGCTCAAGTAAAATATATAGATGTGTCAAATGAGAGAATTTTAGAGAAAAAGAAAAAAGCCTACGGAATTACCAGAGAATCCAGTTTATATAAAAATATTACACTTTTTATATTTGCTACTGTTACATTAGCTTTTAGTGTAGTAATTTTATATGGATATCTAAATATTGCTCAACAAAATAGAAAAATAAATGCACTAAACTCTGAAATTCGCTCATTAGAAACAGAAAAAGATGATTATGATATTAAGCTTGAGCCTTATAAATCTGTTGATAGGATTGAAAAGATTGCAAGGTTAAATTATAATATGGATTTTCCAAAGAAAGAACAAGTTAAGTATTTGGATAAAATTGACTAATTAAACTTAAACAAGAGGAGTTTAAATGAAAAACAAGCAATATATTATTAGAAATAAAACAGTCTCTTCTCGTTCGGCTGTTTTATTTTTTGTATTTATAATACTTTTTGCGAGTATAGGTTTTAAATTAGCCTATTTGCAACTGTATTCCAAAAATAAATACAGCGTTGAAGAATTTAAAGATTCTGTTAGTTATACAACACTTGAGGCTAAGAGAGGTAGTATTTTTGATAGAAATGGAAATACTTTAGCTAAAAGTATAAGTGTATATAATGGATATTTTTCCACTTTTGATTATAATCGTTATAAAAAATCTAGTGGGAAAATTAAAGATGAAGAAACTAAAAAATTAGATAAGATTTTTGATATTTTGCAATTAAATAAAGAAGAAATCTTTGCTAAGGCTGATGAATATAATAACTTATTGATAAAAAAAGATATTACAGAAGAACAAAATTCTGTTGTTAAATCTGAAAATTCACTTTTAGTAAGTGCTAATAGCAATAAGGAAGTTTATTTTTCGGTTTTAGAATATGATAAATTTAAACTTTATTCTGAAAAAGCTAAAGAGGTGGAAGAGAAAAAAATCGATAAGATTTTTTCTGTGCTTGAGTTGGATAAGAAGAAAGTTTTTGATAGGGCAAATAGAGGGACTAATTTCAAAATAAAGAAAACTATTAGTCCGGATATTGTTAAAGAGATTAAGGAAATAAATTCTTCCATAATCAGTGTTGAAATAGAACAAAATAGAAGTTATATAAATGGAACTTTGGCTCCTTTTGTCGTTGGTCATGCTAATGAAAATGGTGGACAAAGTGGAGTTGAAAATTTTTTAAACGATAATCTTGCGGGAACAAGTGGTGCCAGAAGAGTAATAAGAGAAAATTTGAGTAAGTCTATTGAAGAAATTGTTGATGCTAAAGACGGTTCGGATTTGTATTTAACTATTGACAGTACAATACAAGAATATGTTGCAAAGTATGGGCAACAATATTTTAATGAAGAAAAACCGATTAAGTTGAGTGTTATAGTTTCTGATGTAACAAATGGGGATATATTAGCTATGGATAATTTCCCAAAATATGATACTAATAATCCTACAACTCCTATCGGAGAAGAGGCAAGTAAAGAATTTGAAACCTTAAATGAAAAAGAAAGGCTTGAAAAAATATTTGCTATGTGGAGAAATCCTGCTGTAAGTGATAGTTATGAGCCGGGTTCTGTATTTAAACTTATAACTGCCAGTGCATCTTTGGAAGAAAAGAGTGATACACTAGATTCAACTTTTTATTGTAATGGTTTTATAAAAGATATTCCAGGAATAACTCTTAGATGTTTTAACTGGAAAAATCCTCATGGGAAAGAAACTTTTACTGAGGCTTTGGATAATAGTTGTAACCCTGCTTTTGTTCAAATGGCTAGACATTTAGGGAAAGAAAGATTTTATAGATATATAAACGGTTTTGGGTTTGGAAAGATAACAGGAATATCATTACCTGGAGAAAGTAGCGGGCAGATTCCTAAAAAATTATCAGATATAGGGCCTGCAGAACTTGCCACAATGAGTTATGGGCATGGTGTTTCTGTAACTCCTATTCAAATGATTACTGCTGCAAATGCAGTTGTAAATGGTGGATATTTATTAGAGCCACAAATTAATGTAAAAAATATTGAAAAAAAATCTGATGATGAAATCAAAATAAAAGAAAACGAACCGATTATTAAAAATCAAATTATATCTAAAGAAACAAGCGATAAGATGCGTGTTATGATGGAACATGGTGTAACAGATGGTATAGTTAAGAAGGCGTATTCTAATAGTATTAGAATGGGTGGTAAATCCGGTACAACTTTAAAAACTGTAAATGGTATATATGACGATAATAAAACTATTGCATCTTTGTATGTGACTTTTCCTATTGAAAATCCAAAATATAGTATTTTGATTATTTTTGATGAGCCAAAGGTGAACACAGGTGGTACCGGAGCATGTGCACCTTTAGCTAAAAAATTGGTTGAAGAAATAGTTGAATACAAACAATTAGTTAAGACAAAAGATGACAATAATATAATTAGAAAGACGAATGTTCCGGACGTTAGAGGACTTACTTTAGAATACGCAGTAGAAGTTTTAAAAGGAAAAGCGTTAAATTATACTGTTAAGGGAGAAAGTTCTCCAAAAGCTATTGTTACAGAGCAAAGTGAGTATGCTGGAAAGACTTTAGATGAAGGAAGTAATGTTGAACTTACTTTATCGGAAGATGCAAAATTATTAGTAGTTGATTTTTCAAAAATGAATTATCAACAAGCTATTGAAGTTGTAAATAAAATGGGATACAAATATAAAACTTCAGGTGGTAAGGGTAAATTTGTATCTTCAAATAAGGAAATTGGAAGTTATATTTCAAAGGACGAAGAAATAGTATTAACTTTTGAAGATTAATTTAGGAGATGAAAATAATGAATATATCAAATTTTGTAATATGGAGTATTTTGTTCAGTTTTTTTCTAACTGTGTTTATAGCAAAAATGTCTATTCCATATTTAAGAAAATTTAAACTTGGACAAAATATTAGAGATGACGGACCACAAAGTCATTTATCTAAAGCCGGAACGCCAACTATGGGTGGAATATTTTTTGTGGTTGCTATAATTATTACAACAATTTGTTTAGGTAATTTTTCTAAAGAAGTATTTGCTGTTTTAATCGGTATGTTAGGCTTTACATTCATAGGATTTTTAGATGACTTTTTCAAACTTATTATGAAAAGGTCATTGGGTCTTACTGAAATTCAAAAGCTGATTATTCAATTTATAATTAGTATAGTTGTAATTGTTTTTATAGAAAAAGTTGTAGGAGTTGACTTGAGATACCAATTAATTCCTTTTGTAAAAGGAGCTGTTAATTTTGGTTGGTTTATATATCCTATACTAATTTTTGTAATGGTTGGAACTGCAAATGCTACTAATTTAACAGATGGTTTAGACGGACTTTCATCTTCAGTGTCAATTCCTGTATTTTTAGGTCTTGCAGTAATAAGTTCTTTTAAATATCCAAGTGTTTCAGTATTTTCTTTAGTATTTATGGCAAGTTTAATGGGATTTGTTATGTTTAATTCATATCCTGCCAGAGTATTTATGGGAGATACCGGTTCAATGGCATTAGGTGGTGCTATCGCAAGTATATGCATACTTAATGGAATGATTTTCTACCTACCAATCATCGGTGGAATTTATGTAATGGAGGCATTATCTGTAATTATTCAAGTTGTTAGTTACAAAACTAGAAATAAAAAGAGAGTATTTTTGATGAGTCCTATTCATCATCATTATGAATTAAAAGGTTATAAAGAACCTCAAATAGTTACGTCTTTTGCAGTGATTAGTGGAATTCTATCAATTATAGCTGTATGTTTATTTTTTAATGCTTAGTTAGGGGATATTTATGGAAGTTTTAAATAAAAAAGTTTTAGTTGTAGGTTTGGGTTTATCTGGAATTTCAACTATAAAAACTTTGAGTTCGTTAAGAGCCGAAGTTTATTGTTATGACGATAAAGAAGAAATAGAATTAAAAAATGTTTTTGAAAGTCTTAATGGATTTAATTTTAAATTTATAAAAAATTATAAAGATTATGATTTTGATTTTGTTGTTAAAAGTCCCGGGATAAAACCGTTTAATGAAATAATTGAATATTTTTGTGAAAATAATGTTCCTGTTTATACGGATTTGGAATTGGCATATACTCTATTTTCAAAAAGAAAAATTATTGCAATAACCGGAACTAATGGAAAGACTACAACTACAAGTTTAGTTGGAGAAATTTTTAAAACTGCAAATATAAAATCAAAAGTGGTTGGTAACATTGGTGTAGGTATGCTTTGGGAAATATTTAATTCTGATGAAGAAACTGTAAATATCATAGAAGTTAGTAGTTTCCAACTACATAACACTAAACTTTTTAAACCTTTTATAGCATCAATTGGAAATATAACTCCTGACCATATTGATTGGCATGGAAGTTTTGAAAATTATATACAAGACAAATTTAAAGTCTTTAAAAATATGGATAAAAATGGAAATTTAGTTTTAAACATAGATGATGAAATTTTAAGTAAAGTTGATGTAGAAAATACAAATATTACAAAGATTTCATTAGAAAGAAAAGATACAGATTTTTATTTTAACGAAAATAATTTTTATCATAAAGGTGAAAAGTTATTTTCTATGAAAGATTTGAAAATTTTAGGCAAACATAATGCTCAAAATGTTTTAATTTCTGTTGCAATTTGTTATAATTATGGTATAGATATGGATACTATAATTTTTGCGTGCAAAAATTTTGGTGGAGTTGAACATAGAATTGAATTTGTTAGAGAATTAAATGGAATAAAGTTTTACAATGATTCTAAAGGAACAAATGTAGATTCAACTATAAAAGCTGTTGACGCTTTAGAAAAACCTATTATTTTGATTTTAGGTGGATATGATAAAGGTGTTGATTTTAATCCTTTGTTTGAGTCATTTAATGGAAAAGTAAAAAAATTAATTTTAGTTGGAGATACAAAATATAAATTTGATTCTTGTTCAAAAAAATACGGATTTGAAAATAATGTAATAGTCGATAGTTATAAAGAAGTTGTAGAAAAATGTTTTGAATTAGCAAGCAGTGGAGATAATGTATTACTTTCTCCGGCATCTGCAAGTTGGGATATGTTCAAAAGTTTTGAAGAAAGAGGAAATTTATTTAAGAAGTTGGTAAATGAATTATAATGATGAAATTTGATAAATATGCCAAGAAGTTAGTTATGGTAGTTATCTTTTTGCTACTTTTTGGAAGCATAATGGTATTTAGTACAAGCTGGCCATATAGTTACAGATTAAAGGGGAATGAAATAGAGATAATAAGAAAACATATAATTTTTGTTGTTTTATCTATTATGGCTATTTTCTTCATATCATATATAAATATTTTAAAATTAAGAAAGTATAGTAAGAATATTTTTATATTTGTATTTTTGATGGGTTTTTTAGTATATTCTCCACTTGGAGTAAATATTTATAATGCAAGAAGATGGGTTGGAGTAGGATTTTTTACTTTTATGCCTTCCGACTTTATGAAAATTGGATCCATAATGATGATGGCTTATGTGATTGATAGGTACAAAAAAGCATTTACTTTTAAAAATGTATTTTTTAAATATTTGGCAATAGTTGGAATATCAGCTTTTTCTGTAATGATTCAGCCTGACCTTTCAACTACCTTAGTAATAGCCGGGACTATAACATCTATGTATCTGGTTGCAGGTATGGATAAAAAAGCAGTAATGTTTTCCGTTTTCGGACTTAGTTTAGCAAGTTTTGGAGCTGTATTTTTTTTAAAGTCAGGATATAGTAGAACTAGTAGAATTCAAGCCTTTATTGACCCATTAAAATATAGAGATTCTAAGTCTTGGCAATTAATAAAATCACTTTTTGCAATAACTAATGGTTCTCTTTTAGGTGTTGGTCTTGGAAATGGAAGACAAAAATATACTTTATCTGAGGCACATAATGATTTTATTTTTGCAACTATTGCTGAAGAATTTGGTTTTGTAGGCTCTATGTTTTTAATTGGAGTTTATATTTATTTAGCTTATTTAGGAATAATGATTTCTAGAAATATTAAGAGTTTATATGGAAAAATGATAATATTGGGAATAATATTTTCAATAGGATTGCAAGCATTGGTAAACATAGGTACGGCAACAGGAGTTATTCCTCCTACCGGAGTAACTTTACCATTTGTAAGCTATGGAGGTTCATCTTTAGTTATGACTTCTGTAATGATTGGAATTATTTTAGGAATTGTTAGATATGATGTTAAAGGGAGATAATATGAAAGTTGTAATATCTGGGGGTGGAACAGGAGGACATATATATCCTGCTGTTGCAATAATTGAAGAGTTGAAAAAAAGAGATAGTAATATAGATATTTTATACATAGGATCTAAAAATAGTATGGAGAGTGAATTGATTCCAAGTTTAGGAATTAATTATAAATCAATAGAAGTTATGGGACTTCCTAGAAAAATTAATAAAAAATTCTTTAAATCTATTTTTGTTTTACTTAAAGGATTAAGACAAGCAAAAAAAATATTAAAAGATTTTAAACCTGATGTGGTTATAGGTACGGGTGGTTTTGTAACAGGTCCTGTATTGTATAAGGCTCATAAAATGGGTGTTTATACAATATTTCATGAACAAAATAGTTATCCGGGTATTACAAATAGAATATTATCAAGATATGTTAATGCTATGGCAGTTACTTTTAAAGAATCTATTAAGTTCTTTAAAAACAATGATAAATGTGTTGTTACAGGAAATCCAATAAGAAATAGATTTGAGTTTTTGAATAGAGAGGAATCTCTTAAATTTTTTGAAATAGATGAAAATTCAAAAAATATATTTTCTTTTGGGGGAAGTAATGGTAGTGAGGAGCTTAATAAAGCTGTTCTTGGAATTTTAGAAAAATTTTATAAAAATGAAAAAATTTCTTTAATTCATGTAACCGGAAAACTTAATTACGATAAGTTTTTAGAAGAAGTAAAAAACAAAGGTATAAAAATTGAAAATAATGTAAAAATTTTACCATATATGACTGAAATGGATAAGGCTTATGGAGTTTCAGACCTTGTTATAACAAGTTCCGGAGCGATAACACTTGCTGAGATTTCTAAAATTGGATTAGCAAGTATTTTGATTCCAAAAGCATATACTACAGAAAATCATCAAGAATTTAATGCGAGAGCATATAAAGATATTGGTGCCTCTGAACTTATTTTAGAAAAAGAATTAAATTCAGATTTATTATGGGAAAATATAGAAAAGATAATTTTTGATAATAGTAGATTGGAGCAAATGAAAGAAAATGCGAAAAAACTTGCTACACCTAATGCAGTTAAAGACTTTGTTTCAATATTTTATGATGAATTTAAAGGGAGGTAGTTATGTCTGCTGATAAGAGAGAAAAAAAGCCTAGAATTTTTATAAAGAAAAATAGAGATGAAGACATTTCTGTAAAAGATGAATTCTATGAATATGATAAATTAAAGTCTAAAGAAAAAACTATTGATGAATCTTTTTTTGAAGATTTTAGAAGTGTAGATTTTGAGCAAGTTAAGCATGAAAAAGAAAAAAATTCTTTTGAAGAAACTAAAAAGGAGTTTTTTTCATCTTCTGATATGATTGAAGATGAGGTGATTCAAGATGTTTCAGAAGAAAAAGAAATTTTAAAAGAAATTGAGATTCCAAAAGAAATTGAGATTCCAAAAGAAAAAGAAATCTTAAATGAAACAGCCAAATTGGATAAAAAAGAAGAAATTCTTGAGGAAGATGTAATTTACGATATAGTAGATGATTTTGAAGAAGATATAAAACTATATGATAAAACTGAAGAAGATGACGATGATGATGATTTTGGCAGTTTAGAAGCTGAAGATGAAAATTCCAATAATGACTCAGATGAAAAAAAATATGATTCTTTATTTGAAACAACTGAAGATACTGTTTTTGATGATAAAAAAGAAGATGAAAATTCAATATTTAATCAATATAGTATAGCAAATGATGAAGATTCATCTGAAGAGGGAAATTACGATTCTTTATTTGACAATTCAGGATATGTTAGTTTTGAAAATAAAAGTTATGAAGAAGATGACGATGATGATTTTGGTAGTTTAGATGATGAGCCGGAATACAATGTTGACTCAGATGAAAAATCTTTTGTAAATGTAAGTCAAAAATCTAATTACTATAATGAACTTAAAGAAACAGATGATGAGTTTGAAGATGAATACGAAGAAGATGAAGATGAATATTATGTAAATAAAAAAGGTAAGAAAAAGAAAAAAAGAGGAGGATTTAGAATCTTCTTTAAATTCCTTTTAGCTTTTTTAGTTGCTTGTTCAGCGATAGCTGTTTATTTTGGATTAACTCATGATTTGTTTAAAATAGATTATATAAATATTACCGGTAATGTTGCTAATGAAAAAGAAATTTTAATTTCAAAAAGTGGCGTTAGTATTGGAGATAATATATTTTTAGCATCTTCAAGTAAAATTGAAAAAAACTTAAAAGAAATTTCAAATATTGAAAGTGTTAAGGTAAGGAAAAATTATCCAAATATAATTGAAATAGAAATAAAAGAAAATTATGTTAGTGCTTATATAAATTCACCAAGTGGATTAACTACTATCGATAATTATGGAAAAGTTAAAGAGGTTGTTACTGATAATTCTAAGGCATCAGGAGTTCAGATAAAAGGAATTTCTGAAACAGGATTAAAAGTTGGAGATGATTTTTCTAAAGATATTACAAAAGTTAAATTTTTATTAGATATTTTAACTAAAGAATATTATTCTGAAATTGTTAGTATAGACTTCACTAATGATAAAGAAATAGTTTTAGAATTTAAAAATTCTTTAAAAGTTACATTTGGAGATTTGAAAGATTATGCTAAAAAAACTCAAGTTATTGGAATTTTAATCAAAAAAATTCAACTTGAAGGAATAAATGCAAAAGAAATTATATTAAATGTTGGAGATAACCCAATAATAGTAAAAAAATAGTAGAATTTTATTGAAAAATTTAGTATAATATTAAATAACTGAAAATTAAAATTAAACAGAAATTAATATAAAAATACAGGAGGAAATTGAAATGGCATTTGAAATGGAAGTATATGGAAATGATTTAGCCAAAATTAAAGTTTTTGGTATTGGTGGTGGTGGAAATAACGCTATATCAAGAATGAAACAATCAGGTTTAAAAGGTGTTGATTTTGTTGCTATTAATACTGATAGACAAATTTTAAATTCTATTGATATAGAAACAAAAATACAAATTGGAGAAAAATTAACAAGAGGACTTGGAGCTGGGGCTAATCCTGCAGTTGGAGAAAAAGCTGCTGAAGAAACTAAAGAAGAAATTATACAAGCACTTCAAGGTACTGATATGGTATTTATAACTGCCGGTATGGGTGGTGGAACTGGAACTGGTGCTGCTCCTGTTGTTGCGGGTATTGCAAAAGAAATGGGAATTTTAACTGTTGGTGTTGTTACTAAACCATTTACTTTTGAAGGAAGAAAAAGAGCTATTCAAGCTGAACAAGGAATTGAGGCTTTAAAAGAAAAAGTTGATACTTTAATTACTATTCCAAATGATAGATTATTACAAATTTCCGAAAAAAGAACAACTATGTTAGAGGCATTTGCTATGGCTGATGAAGTTTTAATGAATGGTATTCAAGGTATTTCAGATTTAATTGCCATTCCAAATATCATTAACTTAGACTTTGCTGATGTTAAGTCAGTTATGTTAGACCAAGGAATTGCTCATATGGGAATTGGTAGAGCAAGTGGAGATAATAGAGCTATTGAGGCAGCAAAGATGGCTATTAACAGTCCATTACTTGAAACTTCTATTGATGGTGCTAAGGCTGTTCTTCTTAATGTTACTGCTGCTAGTGTTGGTATATTCGAGGCTCATGAGGCTGCTGAATTGATTAGAGAGGCTATTGATGGAGATGCTAATGTTATCTTCGGTTCAGGAATTGATGAATCATTAGGAGATGATATTAAGATTACTGTTATTGCAACTGGCTTTGACCCACTTGTATCAGGTGGACTAAGAAAACCAACTTCAATTGAAAGCAAATCATCTTCTGCTAAAAAAGATGATGGATTAGATTTAGATATTCCGAGTTTCTTAAGATAATGAAATGTCCTAACTGTGGAGCAGAAACTACTAGAGTTTTAGATTCTAGAAATTCGCAAGATAAAACCTATGTTAAGAGAAGACGTCTTTGTGAGATTTGTAATTATAAATTTACAACTTATGAAAGAATGCCTGAATTTGTAATTTTTGTACTAAAAAAAGATGGCTCAAGACAAATTTTTTCTCGTAACAAAGTTTTTGCTGGGATAAAAAAATGCTGTGAAAAGAGAAATATTGATGATGAACAGATAGAAGCTGTTATAGATAATATTGAAATGGATATTAGAAAGAATTATAAAAATGAAATTGAATCGACTCAAATAGGAGAATTGGTTTTGAAAAATTTAAAAAATCTTGATGAAGTTTCTTATGTTCGTTTTGCGGCTGTTTATAAAAAGTTCAAAGATGTTAAAGCATTTTTGGAATATTTACAAGAAGAGTTTTAAGGAGTGATTTATTCACTCCTTTTTATATGGTTTTTAATTTATTTTTATTGTAAAATATGTTAAAATAAATATGAGTTTACGATTCTTGTGTAAAAGAATATTTATTTCATCATATTTACCTCTTTAAATTTATCAAAATGGAAATATGTTCAAATAATAATGAATGATTATTGTGATTTTAAGATGTTGTCTTATAAATTCATTGGGAGTGTTTTATGAAAAAAAATATTAAGTTTGCGATTATTCTAACGTCAATTATAGAAATTTTTGGTTTGGGAATAATTTTTTATCAGTCAAGTGTTGAGGCTGGAAGAATACAAAAAGAAAGAGATAAATATTATATTGTTGTTGATGTTAATAAAAAAGATGTATTAAAAATTGAAAAAAAATATTTATCTTCTCAAGAATTAAATAAAATAAAAATTATTAAAGCTGGAAATGAAAAGAAATACATAATTGAAGATAAAAAGTTAATGGACGATATTATTTCAAAAGTTGAGTTTGGTAAATTTGTTTCTAATCCAAGTCTTAATATGGGTACGGAGGATTTGAATATTGCTTTTGAGAGCAATAACAATAATGTTAGTATTTCGCTGTCTGCTGAGGATAGAACTGCGATTTTGAAATATAATGAATCTGCATTTTTAGTTACTGTTACCGAAGATTTTTATAATTTTATATATGATTTATTTTCAAAGATTAGTTAGGTTTGGAGATAGTTATGAATATAAAAGAATTAATTGAAAAATATGGAGATACAAATGAAAATTGGTTGATTTTAGAATTTTTGCTTAAAAAAAGTTTGATAGAATTAAAACTTGATTTACAATTTTGTATTGATGATATATATGATAGTTTTTTAGATATAATTGAAAAAAGAAAAGTGCATTATCCATTGCAATACATTTTTGGGAAATGGGAATTTTATGGTTTGGAGTTATTTGTTGATGAATCAGCTTTAATTCCAAGATTTGAAACAGAAATTTTAGTTGATGAAATTTTGAATTTGGACTGTAAAAAGGATAAAATTTTGGATATTGGCTGTGGAACTGGTGCTATAAGTCTTTCTTTGGCGAGTAATTTAGAAAATTCCACTATTTACGGAATAGATATAAGTGAAAAAGCTGTAAATCTATCAAATAAAAATAAAGAGAAATTTCATTTGAAAAATGTGAATTTTTTTGAAAGTGATATTTTTTCAAATGTTAAAGAAAAAGATTTTGACATTATAGTTTCAAATCCTCCATACATTGATGAGGCTGAGATGAAAACTTTAGAAAGAGAATTGTCTTTTGAGCCTCAAAATGCTTTATATGGTGGTAAAGACGGATTATTTTTTTACAGAGAAATAATTGAAAATTCTTTAGAATATTTATCTGAAATGGGTGTTTTGGCTTTTGAAATCGGATATAATCAAATGGAAGTTATTTCTGAAATGTTGATTGAAAAAGGATTTAAGATTTTAGTTGCTAAAAAAGATTTTGCAGGTTTCGATAGAATTTTGATAGCTAAGAGAGGATAAAATGGTTTTAATTAGTTTATTTTTGGTTTTCTTTTTTATAGGAGCATATAACTTTGGTGGTGGATATGCTATGATTCCACTAATTATATCTCTTGTTGTAGATAAATATGCTTGGATTGAAATGCCTGATTTTATAAATTTTGTTACAATTTCACAAATAACTCCCGGACCCATAGCGATAAACCTTGCAACTTTTGTTGGTTATAATGTTGGTAATGGTGTTTTAGGTTCATTGATTACAACTTTTGCAGTTGTTCTTCCAAGTTTTATTTTGATAACTTTAATTGTATTTTTTATGAAAAAGTTTAAAGATAATATACATATAAAAAACTTTTTTATAGGCATAAGACCTATTGTAATCGGTCTTATAGCATCAAGTTGTATTTCAGTTATAGATGCAGATTTTTATACTGTATATTCAATTATAACTTTTGGAATTATTTTTTATTTATCTACTTTTAAAAAATTGCACCCAATAATAGCGATATTTTTGACCGGATTTATTGGAATGTGGTTAGTTTAGGAGTTTATTATGTTGTTTAAATTATTTAAAATATTTTTATATTTAAGCACCCTCACAGTTGGTGGTGGAGCTGCTATGATTCCGGTTATAAATAAAGAAGTTGTTGAAAAACATAAATTTTTAACAGAGGAAGAGTTTTTAGACGCATTAGGTATAGCACAAAGTGTTCCCGGGGTTTTGGGCTGTAATATAAGTGTTATAGTCGGATATAAGATTAGAGGCTTTGCAGGAGCGTTGCTTTGTCTATTCTGTTCAATATTGCCAGCGTTTTTGTCTATTATTATAATTTCAGTTTTTTTTAAAAGCATGAGTGCGAATTACTATGTTAGCAAATTTTTTGTTGCGGTAAAACCGGCTTTAGTTGGAGTTTTGGCATCGGCAGTTTTTATACTTGGAAGAAAAACAAAGTTAAAAGGAAGTCATTATATAATTAGTGCAATAGTTGTGCTTTTGGTTAGTTATTTTAAAGTGAGTCCATTTATCATTATATTTTTAGGTGGATTCGGTTATGTATTTTATTGTAAGTTTTTAGTGGATAGACATTAAAAAATATGGTAAAATAATATTGTATTTGGAGGGAAAATTATGATTGATGATAGATATGAAGAAGAACAAGAAATTAATATAAAGAAAAAAGACGAAAAAAATTATTTTAAGATTTTTTTAGATTATGCGAAAGTTATAATTTTAGCACTTTTAATAAGTTTTGGAATTAAAACCTTTGTTGTTACAAGTACAATTGTAGATGGTAGAAGTATGAATCCAACCGTAAATCATGGAGATAGACTTATGGTTAATAAGCTATTTTTTATGAAAAAAAATATAACTCGTGGGGATATTATTGATTTTTATGTTCCAAGTGCAAAAAAATATTATCTAAAGAGGGTTATAGGAGTTGAAGGAGATACTGTTGAGATAATTAAAGATAGAGTTTATTTGAACGGAGAAATGTTGGAAGAAAATTATGTAAGCACGAATGTTACGACTCCACATAATGAAAATACAAAATGGGTTGTTCCTAAAGGGCATGTTTTTGTTTTGGGAGATAACAGGTCAAATAGTAGAGACGGTAGAGATTTGGGAACTATACCGAGAAGTGATATTGTAGGTAAAATTGTACTTAGATATTATCCGTTTAATAATTTTGGGGGGCTAAAATAATTTATGAAAATAGAGCAGAGTAATATTAGAAATTTTTCGATAATTGCACATATAGATCATGGGAAATCTACACTTGCAGATAGATTGATAGAAAAAACCGGAATGATGACTAAAAGAGAAATGGAAGAACAGGTTTTAGATAGTATGGACCTTGAAAGAGAAAGAGGAATTACCATAAAGCTAAAAGCTGTAAAACTTTTCTACAAGGCTAAAGACGGTGAAACATATATGTTAAATCTTATAGATACTCCAGGACATGTTGACTTTACCTATGAAGTTTCAAGAAGTCTTGCCGCTTGTGAAGGAGCGATTTTGGTTGTCGATGCTACACAAGGTGTTGAGGCACAAACTTTAGGGAATGTTTATTTAGCTTTGGAACAAGACTTAGAGATTTTACCTGTTATAAATAAAATAGATTTACCGTCAGCTAGAATTGACGAAGTAAAGGAAGAAATCGAAGAAATTACAGGCTTTGATACTGACGGAATTCCTCTAGTTTCAGCAAAAGAGGGTCTTAATATAGAGGACGTTTTAGAAGATATTGTAAATAATGTTCCTGCACCAACCGGAGATGAAAATGCGCCTCTCAAAGCACTTATTTTTGACTCATATTATGATTCATATAAGGGCGTTGTTTCGTATGTTCGTGTAGTTGAGGGAACTTTAAAAGAGGGAATGACAATTTATATGATGGCAACAAAAGGTAAATTTGAAGTTACTGAAGTTGGTTATACTGCGTCTGGAAATGTTCAAACGGGAGAGCTTAAAGCCGGAGATGTTGGTTATGTAGTTGCGAGTATAAAAAATGTAAAAGATGCAAGGGTTGGAGATACAATCACTGACTTTGAAAATATGACTGAAAGTGCATTACCCGGATATAAAAAAGTTGTTCCTATGGTTTACTGTGGAATTTATCCAGCAGAGGGAGAAGATTTTAACAGTGTAAGAGAGGCATTAGAGAAATTACAAGTAAATGATGCGTCATTATCTTTTGAACCTGAAAGTTCAGTTGCTTTAGGTTTTGGTTTTAGATGTGGTTTCTTAGGACTTTTACACATGGAGATTATTCAAGAAAGACTTGATAGAGAATTTGATTTGAATATCATCACTACTGCTCCGTCTGTAATTTATAAAGTTGCTAAAAAAACTGGAGAGATTTTAGAAATTCAAAATCCAAGTAATTTACCAAAAGAAACAGAAATAGAATATATGGAAGAGCCAATAGTTGAGGCAAATATTATGACTCCAAAAGATTATGTTGGAACTATTATGGACTTGTGTCAAAATAAGAGAGGAATTTTTGAAAATATGGAATATCTTGACCAACATAGAGTTAGTCTTAGATATATTTTGCCATTGAATGAAGTTATTTATGACTTTTTTGATGCTTTAAAATCAAAGACAAAAGGATATGCATCACTTGACTATGAATTGAAAGGTTATCAACGTTCAGACCTTGCGAAGTTGGATATCTTAATCAATGGAGATTTGGTAGATGCCTTTTCAATAATTGTTCATCGTGAAAAATCTTATGATAGGGCAAGAAATATCGTTGAAAGATTAAAAGATGAAATTCCAAGACACCAATTTGCAGTACCTATCCAAGCGTCAATAGGTTCAAAGGTAATCGCAAGAGAAACTGTAAGAGCATTGAGAAAGGACGTTCTTGCAAAATGTTATGGTGGAGATATTTCAAGAAAGAGAAAATTGCTTGAAAAACAAAAAGAAGGTAAAAAGAAAATGCAACAAATCGGTAGCGTAGAAGTACCACAACAAGCATTTTTAGCGGTATTAAAATATGACGAAAAATAATATATTATTTTAAATTACAAGCCTATTATTAAATAGGCTTTTTGTTTAATGGGAGAAAAATGAAAAGATTAGGACTATACATTCACATTCCTTTTTGTGATAAAATTTGCAATTATTGTGATTTTACTGCATTTCAAGGAGCAAATTCTAAAATTTTAGAATATGTGAATGCTTTAAAAAAAGAAATTCAGTTAAAAGGAAATAAAAATTTTTTT
Source organism: Parvimonas parva (assembly GCF_016552165.1). Classification (GTDB taxonomy): domain Bacteria; phylum Bacillota; class Clostridia; order Tissierellales; family Peptoniphilaceae; genus Parvimonas; species Parvimonas parva. The sequence continues at coordinate 38,180 of NZ_JACVDA010000009.1, forward strand.
ATTGATTCAATTTTTATCGGAGGAGGAACTCCAAGTTTTATTGATGGAAAATATATTTTTGAAATTTTAGAAGAAGTTAGAGAGAATTTTACAGTTTTAGAAAATATTGAAATTTCGATTGAAACAAATCCAAAGACCTTTGATGAAAAAAAATTGGAATTTTATAAAAAAGCCGGGATAAATAGATTATCCATAGGAGTACAGAGCTTTAACGATAAAATTTTAAAAGAGCTTGGAAGAAATCACAATTCAAAAGAAGTTTTTGAAAGTATTGAATTGGTTAGAAAATTTGATTTTGATATAAATTTAGACTTAATTTTCGGTTATCAAAAGCAAAGTGTAGAAGATATTTTATATGATTTGGAAATGGTAAAAAAGATTAATCCTGAGCATATTTCTTACTATTCTTTGATAATCGAAGAAAAAACTAAATTTAAAGCATTGCAAAATGCAGGGAAATTAAACTTTTTAGATGAAGATATTGAAAGAAAAATGTATCATTTAATAGTTGAAAATTTAGAAAAAATTGGGCTTAAACAATATGAAGTTTCAAATTTTTCTAAAGAGCAAAAAGAGTCTGTTCACAATAAAAAATATTGGAATTGTAAAGAATATTTGGGAATGGGAGTATCTTCACATTCATACTTTGAAGATGTGCGATTTTCAAATACTGTAAATCTTTCGAAATATATAAAAGAATTGGAAAATGGAAATATTCCAATAGATTTTTTGGAAAATTTGGATATGGCTACAAAGAAATTTGAATATATTATAATGAATATGCGTTTGAAAGAGGGTTTTTTGATTTCTGATTATAATAAACTTTTTAATGTAAGTTTTTTAGAAGATAATAAAAAAGTTGTTGAAAATGCAATAAAAAACGATGTTGTAGAAATAAAAGAAGATAGAATTTACTTTACAAAAAAAGGCTTTGATATAATGGATAGTTTTTTTGTTGATATTTGTTAGGAGGAATTATGAAAGCTGTACTTTTTGATATGGATGGGGTTATAATTGATTCGGAAATGTTTTATATGGAAGGAACATTTGACTGGATTACTAAAAGAGGCTTTAAAGGAAAGCTTGAAGATACTTACAGATTAATTGGGACAGATATGAAAGGCACTTACAGTTTGCTTTATGAAATGCTTGAGGGAAGATTGACTATTGAAGAAATTGATGAAGAAAATAAAAAATATTTTTCAGAAAATCCGATTAATTATAAAAAAATTTTAAATCCTTTTGTAAAAGAAATTTTAAGTTTTTTAAAAGAAAATAAAATCAAAACTGCACTTTGCTCATCAAGTCCTAAAAGAACGATAGAAAAAGCATTAAAAGAATGTGAAATCTTTGATTACTTTGATTTCATCATAAGTGGCGATGAAGTAAAAGAAAGTAAACCAAACCCTGACATTTACCTAAAGGCTTGTGAAGTTTTAGAAGTTTCTCAAAGTGATTGTTTTGTTATTGAAGATTCAACAATGGGAATACAATCAGGAAAAAATGCAAATATAAAAGTCATTGCGATAAAAGATAAACGCTTTGGACAAAATCAAACCAAAGCAGATTATGTTTTTGATAATTTAGGAGAAGTTTTAGAGTTTTTAAAAAGTGAAATTTAAAATAAAGTTAGTTTGTTCTAACTTTATTTTTTGTTTTATTTTCTTGTATTTTGTGGGATATTAGAGTATAATTATAGTAGTATATTTTATTTTAAAGATGGAGATTTGTGTATATGAATAATATTATTTATTTTGATAATTCTGCGACTACAAGTTTAAACGAAGAAGTTTTTAATTCTATGAAAGAATTTTTGCTTTTAAATTATTCTAATCCTTCTTCTGTTTATGAATTTTCACAAAAGTCTAGGGTTATGATTGAAAAGTCAAGAGAAAATATTGCCAGTTACATAAATGCTAATAAAAATGAATTATTTTTTACATCAGGGGGTACTGAATCTGATAATTGGGCTCTTGTCGGTGCAACTTTATTTAAAGGTAAAAAGAGTGGACATATAGTTACGACAGCTTTTGAACATTCAGCTGTCTTGGAAAGTGCAAAATTTTTAGAAAAAATGGGCTTTGAAGTTACTTATATTAGTCCTAATGAATTGGGTTTTATATATGTAAATGATGTTGTTGATGCTATAAGAGATGATACGATTTTAGTTTCTGTAATGTATATAAATAATGAAGTTGGAACTATTCAAGATATAAAAGAAATTTGTAGAATGGTTAAAGAAAAAAATCCTAGTATTTTATTTCATACTGATGCAGTTCAGGCTTTATCTGAAATTGAAATTGATGTAAAGGATTTGAATGTAGATTTGCTTTCTATTTCAGGCCATAAGATTCATGCACCAAAAGGAATTGGAGCTTTGTATATAAAGTCGGGAATAGATATAGAGAATTTTATTTTTGGAGGTTCTCAAGAACGCTCAAGACGTGCAGGAACGGAAAATGTTGCTGGTATTGTAGGATTTTCAAAAGCGATAGATATTTTAAGAAAAAATAGGGGAGTTAATGTTTCTAAGAGATTGGAGCTAAGAGACTATTTTTTGAAAAAAGTTAAAGAAAATTTTGATTTTGCAAAAATAAATGGTTCACTTGAAAATAGACATTCCGGTAATGTAAATATTTCTTTTGTGGGTATGGATAAAGAAATGTTAATTATGAGTATGGATTTTAATGGGATTTGTATTTCCAGTGGTTCAGCTTGTAGTAGTGGTTCTGTTGGAAACTCACATGTTTTAGATTCTATGAAATTGCTTGATTCATTAAAGGAGAGTGCAGTTAGAGTTAGTTTTGGAGAAAGTAACACATTCGAAGAGATAGATATTTTTATTTCATCTTTGAAGGAATTGTTTAATTAAGGGGGGAATATGTTAGATTTTAATTTGATTTTAAATATAACTATAAAGTTCTTAGTGGCTGTTTTATTAGTTTTTGGCATTTATGTATTCATTAAATTTTCTAATAAAAAATTAGATGAAGATAGTAAAATAAGTTTTAATAAATTAAAAATGTTAAGAATAATATTATACATATTGGCTTTGCTTGGTATGATATTTTTGTTTAAAAGATATTCAATTTTAAGGATAACTTCTATTACTTTTTTAGCATCTGTTGTTATTGCTTATATTTTGAATCCTTTTGTAAAATTTTTTGAAAGAAAAAATATAAAAAAAGTTTATTCAATAGTAATTGTTTATATAATAATTGCTACATGCATTTTTGTGTTGGCAATTGGAATTTTTCCAAGTACATTTAAACAATTTAAAAACTTGTTTACGTCCTTACCGGCTTTGGTAAAGAATTTTGTTGAATATAGTGATAGTATTAAAAATAGTTTGTTTACAGATAATTCTGTTATAAATAACTGGATAAGTGGATTAAATGGACAACTTTTAAAAGTTGTAAATGTGTTGGTTTCCAATTCAATTAATTGGATTACAGGATTTGTTGCAGGAATTTCAAGCTTAATAGCTATTGTAATTCAACTTATTTTGATTCCGGTAATAACATTCTATTTATTATTAGAAAAAGATAAAATTTTAGATGCGATAGGAAAAAGAGTTCCGGATAAATATGAGCATTTTTTAGTTAAACTTTGGAAAGAAATAGATGAATCTTTATCTATGTTCGTTAGAGGTAGAATTATAATGGCAATATTTGTTGGCGTTGTTACTATGATTTACTTAATGCTTTTCGGAATAGAGTTTTCGTTTGTAATTGGAATTATAACTTGTATAGCTGATATTATTCCATATATCGGACCGTTTTTAGGTTTCGTTCCGGCAGTATTACTTGCTTTGTTTAAAGGGCCTTTTACAGCTCTTTGGGTTGCTATTTTGTTCTGCTTGGTTCAATGGGTTGAAAATAATATTTTGGGACCTAAGATACTTGGAGATAGTACAGGTATGCACCCGTTGATAGTTTTGATATTATTAATTTTAGGTGGTGGAATGTTTGGAGTTTTAGGTATGATTTTCTCTGTTCCAATAGCTGCCGTTGTAAAGATAATTTACAAACATACAAAACCATACATTAAAAAATATTTGTATAAAGATAAATTTGAAAATTAAGAGGTATATATGAAAAAATTAGGATTAAATGAAATTAGAAAAGAATATTTAGATTTTTTTGAAGAAAAAGGACATTTGCGTTTAAAGAGCTATCCTTTGATTCCAAATAATGATAAGAGTTTATTACTTATAAATGCAGGAATGGCTCCATTAAAAGATTATTTTACCGGAGTTAAGAAGATGAGCAAAAGCAGAGCTACTTCAAGTCAAAAATGTATTAGAACTGCAGATATTGACAATGTTGGAAAAACTCAAAGACATGGAACTTTTTTTGAAATGTTAGGAAATTTCTCTTTTGGAGATTATTTTAAAAGAGAGGCAATAACTTGGGCTTGGGAATTTTTAACAGAAAAGCTTGAAATGGATAAAAATTTATTATCTGTAACAGTTTATGAAGAAGATGATGAGGCTTATGATATTTGGAGAAATGAAGTTGGTCTTCCAGCTGAAAAAATTCAAAAACTTGGTAAAGAAGATAATTTTTGGGAATTAGAAGTTGGTCCTTGTGGTCCTTGTTCTGAAATTATGTATGATAGAGGGGAAAAATATACTAATCCGGACGACAGATTTATGGAAATTTGGAATTTAGTTTTCACTCAATTTAATAAAGATAAAGAAGGAAATTATGAAAGATTAGCTCACCCAAATATTGATACAGGTATGGGTCTTGAAAGACTTACTTTAGTTTTAGAAGAAAAAGATAATATTTTTGAAATTGGTTTAGTTGATACAATAATTAAAAAAATTGAAGAGATTTCAGGTGTTAAATATAAATCAAATGAAATTTCAGATATTTCAATAAGAGTAATTGCTGACCATGCAAGAGCTATGACTTTCTTGATTTATGACGGAGTAATTCCAAGCAATGAACAAAGAGGATATGTGTTAAGAAGACTTATAAGACGTGCTGCAAGACACGGAAAATTATTAGGAATTAAAGATAATTTCTTAATCGATGTTTCAAAAGTTGTTATGGAGGCATACAAGTCAGAATATCCTGAGTTATTAGAAGATAGTGAAAGAATTTTTAAGATATTAAATGCAGAAGAATCAAAATTCCAAGAAACAATAGAACAAGGACTCGGAATTTTAAATTCATATATTGAAGAAGAAAAAGCAAATAATTCTAAAGTTTTAGCAGGAGATAAAGCATTCAAATTATATGATACTTATGGATTCCCATTAGATTTAACAAAGGAAATCTTAGAAGAACAAAAAATGACTGTTGATGAAGATTCCTTTAATCAAAATATGCAAGAACAAAAAGTTAGAGCAAGAGAAGGTAGAAATAATGTCTCAGCCGGTTGGAGTGAAAAAAATACTGATTACTTAAAAGCTTTAGAAACAACTGAATTTTTAGGATATACTGAAAATGTATGTAATGGAAAAGTTATAAAATTATTTAAAGACGAAGTAGAAGTTTCAGCTTTAAATGAAGGAGATAAAGCACTTTTAGTATCTGATAGAACTGTTTTCTATGGTGAAGGTGGAGGACAAGTTGGAGATATTGGTATCATAGAAAATGAAAATTGTAAAATTAAAGTTTTAGATACTAAGAAAAATAAAAACAACGGTATTTTCCATAGTGTTGAAGTTATTTCAGGAAAAGTTAATTTAAATGATGAATTGACTTTTAAAATAGATATAAACAACAGACGTGATATTATGAAAAATCACTCTGCAACTCATCTTTTACACCAAGCTTTGATTGAAGTTTTAGGAAATCATATTAATCAAGCAGGGTCTTTGGTAGATGCGACTAAATTAAGATTTGATATTACACATTTTGAGGCTATAAGTCAAGAAGATTTGAAAAAGGTTGAACAAATTGTAAATGATAAAATTGCATTAAATCTTGAAACAGTTATAAAAGAAATGTCTTTGGAAGAATCTTCAAAAATGGGAGCAATAGGACTTTTTGAAGACAAATATAAAGATGTTGTAAGAGTAGTTTCTTTTGGTGGTTGGTCAATAGAACTTTGTGGTGGAACTCATGTTAAAAATGTTAGTGAAATTCAAATGTTTAAAATAATTTCAGAATCAAGTGTTGCTGCCGGAGTTAGAAGAATAGAGGCTACAACAGGAAGAAATGTTTATGAATATTTAAAGAAAACTGAAAACCAAGTTGAAGAAGTTTCAAACTTATTGAAATGTAAAAAATCAGAACTTGTTAATAAAGTTTCATCTTTAACAGAAGAAATAAAAACTTTAGAAAAAGAATTAAAAGAAATGAAATCTCAAATGACTTTGAGTAGTTTAGATTCATTTATAGCTGATAAAAAAGATATTGAAGGAATTTCTTTTATTGCTAAAAAGGTAGAATTTGAAAATCAAAATGATTTAAGAGATTTAATTGATAAATTAAGAGACAAATTGGGTACAAGTGTAATAGTATTTGCTAATGTATATCAAGAAAAATTAACTTTTACAGTTGGAGTAAGTAAAGATTTGAATGCAAGAAAAATAAATGCAGGAAATATTGTTAAAGAAGTTGCTAAACTTGTTGGTGGTAATGGTGGTGGAAGACCTGACATTGCATCAGCTGGGGGTAAAGACTTAAGTAAAGTTGATTTTGCTTTAGAACAAGCAGAAGAAATTTTAAAAGCTCAATTTTAATAAATAGGAGGGGATTATATGTCAAACGAATTTAACGAAACAATGAGAATTGAGATACCAAGTGAAAAGAAAAGTATTAAGGAAATTATTAAAGTAGTGTATTTGGCACTTGAAACTAAGGGATATAATCCTAAAAGTCAAATCATAGGATATATTCTTTCCGGTGATCCAACTTATATTACTAGCTATAATAATGCTAGAGGATTAATTAGACAAGTTAGCAGAGATGAAATCCTAGAAGAATTTTTAGAAAGTTATATAAAAGATTAAGGACTTCCCGGCAATTTTTGCCGGGGTCTTATTGCAAATTTAAGAGGTATTTATGAATAGATATATGGCTCTAGATGTTGGCGATAGGACAATAGGTGTTGCAATAAGCGACCCTTTGTTTATTATGGCTAGTGGGCATAGTACGATTTTTAGAGAAAATCTTGAAAAAGATTTAGAGATTTTAAAGGATATAATTGTAAAGGAAAGCATAATTAAAATTGTTGTTGGACTTCCTAAAAATATGAATAATACTGTTGGACCTCAAGGAGAAAAAGTTTTATCTTTTGTGGAAGATTTGAAGATATTTTTAAAAGATAACAACTTTGAAATAGAAATAGTTATGCAAGATGAAAGACTTACAACAGTTAGTGCAGAAAGAATTTTAATAGAAGGAAATATGAGTAGAAAAAACAGAAAAAAAGTAATTGATAAAGTTGCTGCTACATATATTTTACAATCATATTTAGATAGAAAATAGGAGTTATATTTTGGAACGTTTTGAGGCATTTGATGAAAATGGGAAAAAAATCATTTTTGAATTAGTTGAAACTTTTGGTATGAATGAAAGTGAATATGCAGTTTTAAATTCAAAAGATGATATTAATACATATATTTTGAAAATTGTATATGATAAAGATGGAAATATTAATCTGGAAGGTATAGACGACGAAGAGCTTTCAGATGCAATAGAGGTTTATGAAGAATTAAAGTCAGAAAAAGAAGAAAATTTATAAAAAGGAGAATTAGTATGGAAGTAAAAGAAATGAAAAAGTTATTAGTAGAAAATAACTATAAGATTACTAAGCAAAGAGAAATTGTTTTTAATGTTTTAAATGAAAACAAAGGTAATCATTTAAGTCCAGAAGAACTACATGAGATAGCCAGTAAATATGATAAAGATTTAGGTATAGCTACTGTTTATCGTACACTTGTTATTTTTGATAAGATGAATATAGTTCACAAATTGGACTTCGATGATAATAGATACAGATATGAAATCATAAGAGATGATGACAAGCATCAACACCATCATTTACTATGTAAACAATGTGGAAAGATAATTGAAGTTGAGGAGGATTACCTTGAAACTTTAGAACAAGTTATCGAAGAAAAATATAAATTTAAAATAAATAACCACGATTTAAAATTCTATGGAAAGTGTTCAGATTGTTTAAATCTTGAAAATAAATAGAGGATAATTGTAGTGCAAAAAAATAAAAAGAAAACTTTAAAGCTGATACCCTTAGGAGGCGTTGGTGAAATAGGTAAAAATATGTCTATTTTGGAATATGACGATGAAATTATTATCTTGGATTGTGGTATGACTTTTCCGGATGATGATATGCCCGGAATAGATATTGTAATCCCGGATATTACCTATTTAATGAAAAATATTGATAGGGTAAAAGGACTTTTTTTGACACACGGACATGAGGACCATATTGGTTCTGTACCATATATAATGAAAAAAATAAATGTGCCTGTTTATGGAACTAAATTAACTTTAGGACTTGTTGAAAGTAAATTACAAGAACATAATATCAGTAAAGAAAATTTAAAACTTGTAAATGCTGGAGAAATTATAAAAACCAAACATTTTTCGGTTGAGTATATAAGAGCTTGTCATAGTATTCCTGATAGTGTAAGTTTTGGAATTAAAACTCCTGTTGGAAACATAATTTTTACAGGAGATTTTAAAATCGACTATACACCTATTGACGGGGATAAGATGGATTTACATCGTATTGCTCAATGGGGTATGGACGGGGTTATGCTTTTATGTGCAGATAGTACAAATGTTGAAAGACCCGGATATACAATGAGTGAAAGTTCGGTTGGAGAAACTTTTATTGAACTTTTCAGCAAAGCTAGTGGTAGAATAATAGTTGCAACTTTTGCATCTAATTTGCATCGTGTTCAACAAATTATAAAAGCAGCTGAAAGATTTAAAAGAAAAGTTGCCGTTTCAGGTCGTTCTATGGTAAATGTAATTAAGGTTGCGACAGAGCTTAATAAATTGGAAATAGAAAAAGGAACTTTAATTGAATTAAAGGATATTAATAAATATGATGAATCACAAATTGTGCTTTTGATGACAGGTAGCCAAGGGGAACCTATGAGTGCATTGAATAGAATGGCTTATGGTGAACATAGAAAGCTTGTCTTGACTGAAAATGATACAGTCATTATTTCAGCATCTCCGATACCGGGAAATGAAAAAATATTTTTCGGTCTTGTAAATCGTCTTGTTGAAATGGGTGTTAAGGTTATACATTCATCACTTGCAGATGTTCATGTTTCAGGTCATGCTTGTCAAGAAGAATTAAAGTTGATTCATACTTTAGTAAAACCAAAATATTTTATTCCGGTTCATGGTGAGTCAAGACATTTGAAAAGACATGCTAAATTAGCTGTTGAAATGGGTATGCCTGAAGAAAATATTTTTATAGGAAGAAACGGAACTGTCTTTGAGTTTAATGATAAACAAGAGGCATTTATTTCCGGTACTGTTGAATCAGGAAACATTTTAGTTGACGGTCTTGGCGTTGGTGATGTTGGAAGTGCAGTTCTTAGAGATAGAAAGCATTTATCTGAAGATGGCATTATCATTGTTATGGTTGTGCTTGAAAAATCTACTAAAGAAATTATTTCAGGTCCTGAAATTGTTTCAAGAGGATTTATTTACGTTAAAGAAAACTTAAACCTTGTATCTGAAATGAGTAAAGTTGTTGAAAATACTTTAAATATTTGTAAGGAAGATTCTATTACAGACATTGGTACTATGAGATATAATATAAGAAAAGATTTGAATTCTTATATTTATCATGAGATTAAGAGAGGACCGATGATTATTCCTATAATTACAGAACTTTAGGAGGTAGTATGAATATTTATAATAGTATTTTAACTTTTTCAAATGATTTTAAAAATTGTGATGAAGTTAAAGAATTTAAAAGATTAAAGAAAAAAATTGATGAAAATGTTGAAAATAAAAAAATTATAGATGATTTTCACAAGAAATTATATGACTATCAAGTTGCTAAACAAAATGGAGAAGATGTTGCTGAAAGAGAAAAACAACTTAATGATTTAAATCAAATCTTAATGAGTAATTCAGAAATATCAGAATTTATGGCAGCAGAAGTTAGAATTTCAACTATAATGAATGATATTGTAAAAATGTTAGAGGAAACAATCGCAGGATAATGGAAGTTGTTGCAAATTATGTTTCTGAATATATTAGAGGATTAGAAAAGAGTAAAGAGCCGATTTTAATCGAAATGGAAAAATTTGCTCTTGAAAATAGAGTTCCTATTATAGAGGTTGAAGTTGCCAGATTTTTAGAATTTTTGGTTATGTTAAAAAAGCCAAAAAGAATTTTAGAAATTGGAACGGCAATAGGTTATTCATCTATAATTATGAATAGAGCTTATCCAGAGTCTAATATAACTACTATTGAAATAGATGAAAAAAACTTTTTAAAGGCTAAGGAGTTTATAAAAAAAGCAGGCCTTGAAAAAAATATAGATACAATATATGCTGATGCTAATGATGCTTTAGATTTCATCACAGATAAATATGATATGATTTTTATGGACGCAGCAAAAGGTCAATATATAAGTTTTTTTGAAAAGTCTATTGAAAGATTAAATTCCGGTGGAATATTGGTTTCTGATAATATTTTGTTTAGAGGACTTGTAGCCAAAGAAAAAAATAATGTTAGAAGAAAAAATACAATAGTTAGAAGATTGAAAGAATTTTTAAAAATTATTACTAATAGTGAAGAATTTTCAACTACGATAGTACCGATAGATGACGGTATGGCTATATGTTATAAAAAATAGTTTAAATCTTAATAGGAATCCAGTTTATTGGATTCCTATTTAATAGTTAAAGGAGAATTGATTGATGAAAGATGTTGAATTACTAGCCCCCGCAGGGGATATAGAAAAATTAAAAATGGCAATTATTTATGGAGCAGATGCAGTTTATCTTGCCGGAGAATCTTTTGGCCTTAGAAAAGCATCTAAAAATTTTACAGTTGAACAACTAAAAGAGGCTACTGATTTTGTTCATGAAAGAGGAAAGAAAATATACATAACAATGAATATAATTCCTCATAATGACGATTTGATAGGTCTTGAAGAATATGTTAAAGTGTTAGTTGATATAGGAGTTGACGCACTTATCGTTGCAGATGCAGGAATTTATACTGCTGTTCGTTCGGTAAGTAAAGAAATTGAAGTACATATGAGTACTCAAGCAAGTGTAACAAATTATAGAACTGTAAAATTTTGGCATGATTTAGGAATTAAAAGAATTGTAATGGCAAGAGAGTTATCTTTAGAAGAAATCAGTTTAATTCATAAGGAAGTACCTGATGTTGACATTGAGGCATTTGTTCATGGGGCTATGTGTATTTCATATTCTGGAAGATGTCTATTAAGTAACTATATGTGTGGTAGAGATGCGAACAAGGGAGATTGTGCTCATGCTTGTAGATGGAAATATAATTTGGTTGAAGAAAGAAGACCGGGAGAATATTATCCGATAGAAGAAACGGAGCAAGGAACTTTTATATATAACAGTAAAGACCTTTGTATGTTGGATTCACTTGAAGATGTAATTAAAGCCGGAGTTCATAGTTTGAAAATTGAAGGAAGAGTAAAGACTCAATACTATGTTGCAACGGTTATAAGAAGTTATAGACTTGCACTTGATGCAATAGAAAATGGAACTTATACAGAAGAAATGGCAAGCAGGCTTTTAGCTGAAATAAAAAAAGCGAGCCATAGAGATTTTACAAAAGGATTTTATTATAAAAAACCTGATGAAAACGACCAACTTTATAATTCAAGCTCATACATAAGGACTTACGATTTTGTCGGATTAGTTTTAGATTATGATAAAGAAACAAAAATTGCAACAATAGAACAAAGAAATAGAATTTTTGTTGGAGATGAAGTTGAATTTTTTGGTCCAAGAGATGGTTTTGAAACTTTTAAAATAGAAAAAATGTATGATGATAAGGACGAAGAAATTGATGTCGCACCAAGAGCAAAACAAATTATAAAAATGCCATTGCCATTTGAAGTAAAGCCTTGGGATATTATGAGAAAAAAATTATCTGATGAATAAATTTAGGAGAAATTTATGGTTAAACTAAAAAGAATTCAAAGAGATGAATTAAGACGATTATATAATATAGAATATTCAAGTAAAAGACCTAAATGGAAAGAATATGATGCACCATATTTTGATGATTTTGAATTTAAAACTTATGATGAATTTATTTCATCAAAGGAGATTGAATTCTTTTTAGGAGAAAGAGTAAAAGGAATATATTTTAATGATGTTTTGATAGGAATAGTTTCAAAATATTGGGAAAACGAAAAAACTAGATGGCTTGAAATAGGAATTGCAATTTTTGATGAAAATTATTGGAATAAAGGAATCGGCTCAAAAGCACTTTCGTTATGGATAGATGAAATTTTTAATACTGAAGATAATTTAGAACATATAGGGCTTACAACTTGGAGTGGAAATATAGGAATGATGAAATGTAGCTTGAAAATTGGTATGACACTTGAAGGAAGAATTAGAAAAGTTAGATACCATAATAATATATTTTACGATTCAATGAAGTATGGAATTTTAAAAGAAGAGTGGATAAAACAAACTAGAAATTAATTATACTTTGATAATAAAAATTCAATTATATTAAGTAAAATTTATTAAAATAGTTTACATTTTATATGTTTTATGTTATACTTATTGAGTACCGTTGCTTTGTTTATGGAAACTCCGACCTTTACAATGCTACGGTGAATAATATTTAGGAGGTAGTTATAAGATGATAACTAAAGAAGATAAATTAAGAATTATTGATGAATTTAAGAGAGCTGAAGGAGATACTGGTTCTCCAGAAGTACAAATTGCTTTGTTAACATTTAGAATTAAATACTTAACAGAACACTTAAAAGAACATAAGAAAGACCACGCTACAAGAAGAGGTTTATTCAAATTAATCGGACAAAGAAAAGGTCTTTTAAAATATCTTAATAACGTTGATATCGAAAGATACCGTGAATTAACTAGTAAATTACAAATAAGAGGATAATTATTAAAGGGCGATTTATTCGCTCTTTATTTTTAGAAGACCATAGGAGGTTTAAATGGTTAGAGAATTTATATACAATTTAAGTGGTAGAGAACTTAAAGTTGTAATAGGAAAAGTTGCAGAGCAAGCTAATGGTTCTTGTTTAGTTCAATGTGGAGAAACTGTTGTTTTAGTAAATGCTTGTGCATCTAAAGAACCAAGAGAAGGTGTTGACTTTTTTCCTTTAAGTTGTGATTTTGAAGAAAAATTATATTCTGTTGGTAAAATTCCTGGAGGATTTATTAAAAGAGAAGGTCGTCCAAGTGAAAAAGCGATATTGACTTCAAGACTTATAGATAGACCACTTCGTCCACTTTTCCCTGAAGGATATAGAAATGATGTTCAAGTTATAGCTACAGCTTTATCTGTTGAGCAAGATAATCAACCTGATATATTAGCTATGATTGGTTCTTCTATTGCACTTACAATTTCAGATATTCCTTTTAATGGACCAACAGGTTCTGTTAATGTTGGTTATGTTGATGGAGAATATGTTATAAACCCAACTATCGCACAAAGAGAAAAATCAAGACTTAATATAACTGTATCAGGTACTAAAGATGCTATTATGATGGTTGAGGCTGGTTGTGATATTTTAAGTGAAGAAGAAGTTTTAAATGCAATTCTTTTTGCACATGAAGAAATAAAATCAATTTGTAATTTCATAGAAGAAATTAGAGCAGAAGTTGGTAAAGAAAAAGCTCCTGTTATAATTAAAGAGAGAGATGAAGAATTATTTAACGCTGTTGTTGAATATGGAAAGGCTGATATTATTAGCGCTTTAAGAACAGCTAATAAAATGGAAAGAGAAGAAAAGCTTGATAAGATTTCAAAAGAAATTTTAGAAAAATTCTTACCTGACCATGAAGATAAAAAAGGTGAAATTAATTCTGCTATAGAATCTGTTGTTGTTGATGAAGTTAGAAGATTAATCATAGAAGAGGGAATTAGACCTGATGATAGACAACTTGATGAAGTTAGAAAAATTTCTTGTGAAAGAGGTCTTTTACCTAGAACTCATGGTTCAGGTTTATTTACTAGAGGACAAACTCAAGTTTTAACTTTAACAACTTTGGGTGCTCCTGGAGAAGTTCAAATTTTAGATGGAGTTATTGACGAAGAAGACAAGAGATATATGCATCAATACAATTTCCCGCCATTCAGTGTTGGAGATGTTAGACCTTTAAGAAGTCCTGGAAGACGTGAAATCGGTCATGGTGCTTTAGCTGAAAGAGCATTGATACCTGTTCTTCCAAGTGAAGATGAATTCCCATACACAATGAGATTAGTTTCAGAAGTTCTTTCATCAAACGGTTCAAGTTCACAAGCAAGTATTTGTGGATCAACACTTTCATTACTAGATGCAGGTGTTCCAATCAAAGATTCTGTTGCAGGTATTGCTATGGGTCTTATAAAAGATGAAGAAACTAAAAAAATTGCTATTTTAACTGATATTCAAGGTTTGGAAGACCACTTTGGAGATATGGACTTTAAAGTTGCAGGAACTAAAGATGGTATTACAGCTTTACAAATGGATATTAAGATTGACGGAATTAGTAGAGAAATTTTGGCAACTGCTTTAGAAAAAGCTAAAAAAGCTAGATTACACATTCTTTCTATTATGAATGATTGTATTGCAACTCCAAGTGAAGAAATGTCAAAATATGCACCAAAGATATTTACAATGCAAATTTTACCAGAAAAGATTAGAGAAGTAATTGGACCTGGTGGAAAAGTAATTAACAAGATTATCGATGAAACAGGTGTTAAGATTGATACTTTTGATGACGGACGTATTGCAATTACTGCTGATTCAAGAGAAAACGGCGAAAGAGCTAAAGAAATGATTAACGAAATTGTTAAAGAAGTTGAAGTTGGAGAAATTTACAATGGTGTAATTACTACAATTACAAACTTTGGAGCATTTGTTGAATTAATCAAAGGAAAAGAAGGATTACTTCACATTTCAAATATGACTCATGAAAGACTTGATAAGGTAGAAAACTTATTTAAAGTTGGAGATACAGTTGAAGTTAAAGTAATAGAAATAGATAATCAAGGAAAGATTAAATTATCAAGAAAAGCATTACTTGAAAAACCTAAAAAAGAAAAAGAAGAAAAATAAATACTATTAAAAGGTAAATCTTAAAAATTTACCTTTTTTGTTAATATTTTAAAAGAGGAGGATAAGAAGATGGGAAAGATAGTTTATAGTGCATTACAACCCTCAGGACAACTTACAATTGGAAACTATTTAGGCTCTATTAAAAATTTCAAAGGATTGCAAGAGCAATACGAATGTTTTTTTACAGTTGCTGATTTACATGCTATAACAGTTCCACAAGAGCCAAAATTACTTAGAGAGAGAACATTGGACTTAATGGCTATATTTTTAGCATCAGGTTTAGAACCTGAAAAATCTATTTTATTTGTACAATCGCATGTACCACAACATGCTGAGCTTTCTTGGGTTTTAAGCTGTATGAGTTATATGGGACAACTTAGCAGAATGACTCAATTTAAAGAAAAATCTCAAAAATCTGAAGAAAATTTAAACGCCGGACTATTTACTTATCCTGTTTTAATGGCAGCAGATATTTTATTATATCAAACAGATTTAGTTCCGGTTGGAATCGACCAAAAACAACATTTAGAACTTGCAAGAGATTTAGCTGAAAGGTTTAACAATAAGTATTCTGATACTTTTGTAGTTCCTGATGGAATAATTGGAAAAGAAACAGGGAAAATTATGAGTTTAAAAAATCCTGAAAAGAAGATGAGTAAATCTGATGAAGACCAAAATTCTTTTATTTTGTTACTTGATGATGAAGAAACAATAAAGAGAAAAATCAGAAAATCTGTAACAGACAGTCTTGGAAATTTTGACTATAATGATGAACAAAAAGGCTTGAAAAACTTAATAAATATGTATATTGCTTTTAGTGGAAAAACAAGTGATGAAATTGTTTCAAAATATAAAAATGAAAACTACTCAGTATTTAAGGAAGATTTAGGACAATTAGTTGCAGATAGTTTAAAACCGATAAGAGAAAAACATAAAGAATTTATTTCAGACAAAGCATATCTTGAAAAAGTTATGAAAGAAGGAGCTGAAAAGGCATCTTACTTTGCAAATAAAACACTTAGAAAAGTTTATAAAAAAGTTGGATTTTTACCAAGATAAAACTAATTTAAGATTATATAAATTTTAATTCAGCAATTAAGGTTGATGAGCGAAACTTGTCAACTTTTTTTGTGCGATAATTTGTCAAATCAAGTGCAAAAATTAATTTTTTCTAATTGAAAAAATTTTGATTTATTGATATAATTAAGCTGTTAGATTTTTATTTTGAAATAATATATTTAAGTGAGGGAATGATATGGAAGATATGGAAATTAAAAATTTATGTGTTAATACTATGAGAACACTAAGCGCAGATGCGATTCAAAAGGCTAAGTCAGGACACCCTGGACTTCCACTTGGCGCATCACCGATGGCTTTTACTTTATTTAATGATTGTTTAAAAATTTCTCCTAAAAACCCAAATTGGTTTGATAGAGATAGATTTATTTTGTCAGCAGGACATGGTTCTATGCTTTTGTATTCATTACTTCATTTATTTGATTACGGTGTTAGTATTGAAGATATAAAAAACTTTAGACAAATTGATAGCTTAACTCCGGGACACCCTGAGTATGGTCATACTTTAGGAATAGACGCAACTACTGGACCGCTTGGACAAGGCGTTTCTATGGCTGTTGGTATGGCTATGGCTGAAAGTCATTTAGCATCAATTTTTAATACTGATGATTGTAAAGTTGTTGACCACTATACATATTCAATCGTAGGCGATGGTTGTCTTATGGAAGGAATCAGTAATGAGGCATCTTCTTTAGCAGGAACTTTGAAACTTGGTAAACTTATTGTTTTATACGATAGCAACAATATAACTATTGAGGGAGATACTGCAACTGCTTTTGGAGAAAATGTTAGAGGAAGATATGAGGCGTTAGGTTGGGATACTTATTTTGTTGAGGATGGTAACAATCTTGAAGAAATTTTAAAAGCAATAGAAAGTGCAAAGAAAATTGATAAACCTTCATTGATTGAAATAAAAACAAGAATTGGATATGGCTCAACTAAAGAAGGAAGTGCATCAGCACATGGTGAACCTTTAGGTGAAGATAATATTCCTACTTTTAAGAAAAATATAGGTTGGGAATATGAAGAAAGTTTCTATGTTCCACAAGAAGTTAAAAGCTATATGAAAGAAGTTGTGGCAAAGAAAAATACTTTTGTTGATGAATGGGAAAAACTTCTTGAAGAATATAAAGTAAAATATCCTGAAAAATATGATTTATTTGAAAAATTTATGAAAGAAGAAATTGACGAAGAAATTTTAAATGATAGCTCAATTATTGAATTTGATAAAGATATGGCATCAAGAGAATCAAGTGGACTTGTTTTAAATAGATTTGCTAAATTACTTCCAAATCTTTTTGGTGGTTCAGCAGACTTAGGTCCTTCAAATAAATCAGTTATGAAAGATTTTGATTTCTATTCACCTGAAAACAGAAGTGGGAAAAATATTCACTTTGGAGTTAGGGAACACGCAATGGCTGCAATCTGTAATGGTATTTCACTACATGGAGGACTTTTACCATATTGTGCAACATTCTTTGTTTTCAGTGATTATTTAAAACCTGCAGTAAGACTTTCTGCACTTATGAATCAAGGTGTTATATACGTTTTAACTCACGACAGTATCGGAGTTGGGGAAGATGGTCCAACTCACGAACCAATCGAACATTTAGCTATGTTCAGATCAACACCAAATGTTTCAATGTATAGACCTTGTGATGCAAAAGAAACTGCTTATGCTTGGATTTCAGCTTTAAAAAACAGAAAGACACCAAGCTGTTTAGCATTAACAAGACAAAAACTAACTAATCTTGAAAAAACTTCAAACGAGGCTCTAAAAGGTGGATATGTATTAAAAGACTTTGGAAAAGATTTTGAAATGATTGTAATGGCATCAGGCTCAGAAGTTGGATTGGCATATAAAGTTTGTGAAAAACTTCTTGAAGAAAATATTTCAACAAGACTTGTTTCAATGCCTTGTATGGAAGAATTTGAAAAACAAAGTAAAGAATATAAAGAAAAAGTATTACCAAAAGATATTAGAAAAAGAGTTAGCATCGAAGCACTTTCAACATTTGGTTGGGGAAAATACGTTGGACTAGACGGACTTTCAATCGGACTCGATACATTCGGGGCATCAGCACCTGCAAATTTATTATTTGAAAAATTTGGATTTACAGTTGATGCAGTCTATGAAAAAATTAAAAAAGAATTATTCTAATTTATAAAAAATTGTAAAAATAGCGAAGAAAAACTTCGCTATTTTTTTATGAAAATATTTTCATTAAAATATTGAATATATTGGTGTAATTTTTTATAATCATCTTGAGTTATAAATTTACAAATTGCAAGAATAAGTTAGCCAATAAAAAAAGTTTAAAAAAATATTTTAAAAAAGTATTGCAAAGATTGTTTTAATTTGATACAATATATATATATATATATATGCGTGAATTACTGACTTATAAGCCGTTTATATTATTGAATTTGTTAAAGAAATTTCAATTATAACGAGCTAATTGTGTTTTTTGCTATTTTTTAATTTTTATATAAAATAATTTTAAATTTTAGAATCTTCATACAAGGAGGTGAGAGTATAAGTGGCTTTAAGTAAAATTAAAAAAAGTTTAAAAAAACTGTTGTTTTTTACTTTAGTTTTTTCATTTTCAGCACAAACTCTAAAAGTACAAGCTTTAGATGACAAGCTAGAAACAAATACGACATTTGAAAATAGAAGTGTTTTAACTGAAGAAGGTGGAATAGCTCCTGTGGGAATTCAACCAAGATCGGCAGAGTGGGCTGCTCCAATTAATAAAGTTTGGTTTGGTGGGAGTAGTACAGATTTAGAGTATGCTAAACGTGGTGTTTATATAGATAAAAAAATTGATTATAAAAACAATAGTATTCACTGGAAGGTTGAGTTTAACCGAACAAAAGATTTTTGGAAGTATCCATATTTTTACGTCTTTATGCCTCATCACACTAACGTTGTTGAAATACATAAAAACTGGGGAGCATCTATGGTAAAAGAAACAGATTTTGACAAAAACAACAGATGGAATTACCCGACTGGTTCACAACAATATCTCGAGGAGTTTGACAACAGAGTTATAAATCACATTCCTGAAAATGACGCAAGAATGAAAGAGATAAAGTCTAATCTTAACTGGTTTAAAGATGAAAAATGCAGTAATGTGCTTATATCAAGAGAAGGTGAAGTAAATTCAAATGCTACTTGGGAGTTTACTACAGAACATGAACCGGGAACAGTTTTAGAAAAAGTTCCTATGATAGCGGGTTCTTACGGACATACCGCTACAAATCCTTTTGGTTGGCCAAGGGGTCTTGCGGTTGGGACTTTCGGAATGGCTGCAAGACATGAAATTCCCATTCCTGAAACAACTTACGTAAATAATCCTAAGGATTTAACTGAAAACGAAAAAAAACTTGTTACTAAAAGAGTTTTGGAAAAAGTTTTGGAAGAATATAAACGAAAAGTTTTGGAAACTGATAAACCAGAAAAATATAAAAAAGAAATAGCAGAATTTTTTGGCGAAAATGTAAGACTAAAGGTAAATGGTCGTGAAACGACTATAAGATATGAAGAGTACGACGGGGGCACAAAGCTTAGACTTTTAGATGGAGCTGGTCGCGAAATTACCGATGTAAATACTATTGATTTAGTTAAAGATAGCTATGGTGATCCAATACTTAAACAGGGAAATAAGATTTCTATAGACAAAGATGGACGATTTAATATCCACTTTAAGGACGATACTATTGGAACACTTGATCCTTTTCTTTATGTTAAAGAAAAAGAATTACGTGTACTTCCTAAGTTTCAAAGAATAATGGAACTTCAGCCTATTGCAGAAATAAGTGTAGAAGCTTTAGGGTCTGTAGTTTTTGAAAATTCTATTAAGGTTGATGAATCAACACCTCTTCCTAAAGGTCTTACATTAACTAAAAACGGAAATAAAGCTTTTATTACCGGAACTATTAACGATGTTGTTTTTCCAGCAGGGAAAAATACAGTTGATTATATTATTAAAATTAGAGCTGATGATCCTATTAATAGGATGTCAGTTGTGAAAGAGGTTAAAATAACTGTTCAAAAAAATCCGGGACTGGTTCCTGTTGGGACTAATGAACGAGGGTATGACTTTCCAATTAAACTGTTAAGTTTAGGATTTTTGCTAACTGTCTTTTCTTTGTATAATATTAAAAAAAGGAAATTTGATTAGTTATGCAGATAAATATTACTAAAAAAAAGAAGAAAAAAAGTTCTAAAGATCCCGTAATTAGAGCTACCCTTAAACTTATGATTAAATTTACAAGTATATTACTTGTAATGGCTTTTGTCTTCACTTTTATATTTGGAATTTACAGAGTAAACGATACATCTATGGTTCCGAATGTTAATGCCGGAGATATGGTTTTGTACTATAGACTAGATAAAAAGTTTATTGTAGGCGATACTATCGTATATGAATATAATGGAAAAAAAAGTCTTGGAAGAATTGTTGCTATTTCTGGCGACGAGGTTGATATTGATGAAAGAGGATTTAAAGTAAATAATTCAAATCAATATGAGCCTAAAATATATAAAGAAACACTACCTTTTACCGAAGGTATAAAATTTCCTTTAAAACTGAAAGAAGATGAAGTTTTTATCTTAGCAGATAATAGAGAAAATGCAGTTGACTCTAGGCTTTTTGGGGCTGTAAAAGTAAAAAAAATTTCAGGTAAAATCTTCACTTTGATTAGAAGAAGAGGAATATAAAAAATTAAATTAAAGGAGAAAAATTATGAAAAACAAATCTATTAAAAACAAAGTTTTTGCATCAGCACTTGCATTAACACTTACAATTGGAGCTTTCCAATTACCATCTTATGTAGCAAACGCAGACGAAACACCTGCACCACAACTTAAACTTAAAAAAGTTTTAAACTTACCTAAAGATGGAGTATCAACACCTGATGTAACTTTTAATTTTCAATTTGAAGAACATAGTTTTAACAAGGATACAACAAAGAAAGATAAACTTCCAAAAATTCAAGGAAAGCCAGCAGTTTTTAATAAAACTATGGTAAAGGATATGGATAAAGCAACTGAAGGTAAACAAATTGTAAAATTAACAGACGATGTATTAAAGGACATTCAATTTAAGGAAGCTGGACAATATACATACAGCGTAACAGAAACAAAAGGAAATACAACTGATATAACTTACTCTAAGGCGACATATTTAGTTTCTCTACTTGTAGGAGCTAATGATAAAGGAAACTTTGTAGTAAAAAGCATTGAAATAAAGAAAGAAAAAGATGATAAAGGAGTAGATGTAACTAATCCCCAAAAAACTCCTTACAAACCTGGAACAGGCGATAATGGTGAAGGAAATGAATTTGTATTTAATAACCACTACGACCCTAAAGCCGGAAATAAGAATCCTGATGGAAAAGAAATTAAAGAAGATGACAAAAAAGGTTTCGTACTAAGAAAAGAAGTAGCAGGAGAAAAAGCTAATTTTAGCGAAAATTTTAAATTTAAAATAACAGCTAAGAAGCCTGAAGGTTCACACAGTGATGCAAAGACATTTAAATACAAAGTTGTAACTAACGGAGTAGCAGGACAAGAAGAAATAGGAACTTATGGAACAGCTTTTGATGTAGTATTAAAACACGCAGACAAAGTTGTATTTTCAGACGTTCTTTTAGGAACAACTGTTACAGCAGAAGAAACTGTTGACGGCGGATACACAAAGGATATAAAAGATGGAAGTAAAATAAATGGACAAAAAGTAACTGTTGAAAATTTAACACAAGGACTTGCAATTGGTGATGATGCAGACGGAAACTTTGTTAACTTTGTAAATACTCAACAAACAGCAACAGGTTTTTTAATGAATAATTTACCATTTATAGCACTTGTACTTGTAGCAGGGGCAGGAATCTTATTCTTTGTTAAAAACAAAAAAGAAGATGAAAATACTCAAGCGTAAGTTTTTACTAGGTTTCTTTGATGGAAAAAGAAATAGATAAAGATATAAAAGATTCTTCTAAGAATTTTATAGAATATAAGGAGGAGAACTCTCCTCCTTTTAACTCTTTTGATAATTTATCAACTTTTAAAGATAATCAAAAAAAGAAACTTAAGATAATAAGAAAAATTTCGAGATTTTTAGATTATATAATTCTTATTGTATCAGTGCTTGCTTTATTTTTAGGAGTGTATGCTTTTTGGGATACACATCAAGTTATGGAAATAGCAAGTAATCAAAAATATCAGATGTATAAACCTAAAAGCAAAGAAGATACTCTTTCATTTGATGAGTTAAAAAAATTAAATCCTGACGTTTGTGGTTGGATAGATGTGTATGGAACAAAGATAGATTATCCTATTGTAAGAGGAAAAAACAATTCACAATATCTTAACAAAACTGTCAGCGGAGAATTTTCAACTGCCGGAAGTATTTTTTTAGATTATAGAAATGAGAAAGATTTTTCAGATTTTCAAAATATTCTTTATGGGCACTATATGGCTGAAAGAAAAATGTTTGGAGATATGGAACTCTTTAAAGACAAGACTTTTTTTGATAATCACAAATATGGTATTATAAACAGAGATGAAAAAAGTAGTTTAGGCATAGAATTTTTTGCGTTTTTTAACACTTTAGGAACAGATGCAACTGTTTTATCTCCTGCCAAAACAAAATTGGATAAAAAAGAGTTAATAGATTATATTTACGCTAATGCTACTTTTTCAAGAGATATTACTTTTAAAGATGATGAAAATATTATAATCTTAGATACATGTGATCTTTCTATAACAAATGGAAGATATATACTTGCAGGTAAACTTACTGATACGATACGTGAGAATGAATTTAAAGAAGTTGTTAAAGAAAATAAATTTTCAAAACTATTATCTAAAACATATAATGTGAATTTTTTACTTCTTTTTATTGTTATTTGGATTTTACTTGTGATTATTTATTTGATTTATGAAAAAATTAGATTAAAAAATAAGGGAAAGGAGGCTAATTAAATGTCTAAAATAGTAAAAAAATTTAAGATACTTGTACTTTTTTGTACAGTATTAGCTTTCGTTTCAAATTTTTATATTTCTTTACACAAAGTTAATGCTCAAAGTCTAGCAACTTTTTCATTTACAGTAGAACAAAATATACAGATAAATAATGATTATAGTAAACCTAAAACTAATTTTTCTTATATTATAGAAGCTGTTACAAAAGACGCTCCACTTCCAGAAGGAGCAAAAGGTATATATGTTTTTAGTATAAATTCAGATTCATATAAAAATATAAGCATAGATTATTTTAAAACAGGTAAATACAAATATAAATTATATTCAATAAATGATGAAACTATTAAATATGTAAATTATGATAAAGAAGTTTACACTTTAGAAATTGAAGTAGTAAAGACTATAACCGATGTTGTAGTTAAATCTACTATTTATGATTCAAATTATCACAAAGTTTCACAAATTAAATTTACAAATGTTTATAATATACCATTAAGGAATACTCCTACAGGTAAAATAGGATTTTTACCTAAAACAGGAAGTAGTAGTGAAGTACTGTTTTGTGCTATATTGCTTTTAGTATTAAGCATTGCATTGTATTTTGTTTTCATTATGAAAAAAGAAGAAAAAGAAGAAAATTAAATTATAAAAATAAAAAAAGTGATTATACATCTAGTTTTAATCACTTTTTTATTTTATAAAAAATTAATTATTTTTAATAGATTTATATTTTAAAATGATATATAATATTATTAAATTTATAAATATATTCTTTGATATTAAGGGCAGTGTCAAGTTTTTGTGTAAACTCTTTTAAATTTCTTGTAAAAACAAGTGGTAAATAAATTTAAATTAAATAGTAAACTAACTGATTAAGGCAAGCAAAACGGACGATTCATCCCTATAGGGGATGAAAATTTCTCCTCAAATTTTCCTTGAATTTCGTCTAGCATTTGCGTCAACTCATACTGTGCTATTTTAAAGCCTTTATGAATCTTCGTGCTGAATGTCGAACTATATTTGCTTGCATATATAAATACATGTTTTTTCAAGGATGCTTCGTTTGTAAACTGCTGATTAACCTTAGTTTTTCTTTTTAGTTGCTTGTTGAAAGTTTCTGATATATTATTGGCATAAATGCTTGACCTAATTTAATTTGGAAACAGCATAAATGTAAACAGATTGTCTTTTCCTTGTAGGCTTTGTTGAACTTTCGGGTATTTTTTACCCCACTTATCAAAGAAAGTATTTAGTGCATCTAATGCTTCATCTATGGTTTCTTTGTTGTAAACTTGTTTTAGGTCTTGAAGTACTTCGGCTTTATCTTTTGCCCTTACTTTGTTTGATATGTTTCTCATAATATGAGTCAAGCATGATTGATGCTTAGACAACGTGAATTCATCTGTCAGTGCCTCAGATAGTCCCGTTAATTCATCACTTACAAACAGCAAAATATTTTTCAAGCCTCTTGATTTTAAATCTTGAAGCATTT
Source organism: Parvimonas parva (assembly GCF_016552165.1). Lineage (GTDB taxonomy): Bacteria > Bacillota > Clostridia > Tissierellales > Peptoniphilaceae > Parvimonas > Parvimonas parva. The sequence continues at coordinate 62,992 of NZ_JACVDA010000009.1, forward strand.
CCCTGTAGTTATTTGCTGATTCTGTGTTAAAATTAGTCATGAGGATCTCCATATTCTTGAAAATTTTTGTGTGGTAACTTAATTTTACAATATGGGTTCTATATCAAGGAACAAATTTTTAGTTTACACATAATATTTTACATTATGAATTTGTAAAAAAATATGTTATAATAAATACAGTTTTATGGTTATTGTATAAAAGTGTATTTATTTCATCATATTTACCTTTTTAAATTTATCAAAATGGAAATATGTTATAATAAATACAGTTTTATGGTTATTGTATAAAAGTGTATTTATTTCATCATATTTACCTTTTTAAATTTATCAAAATGGAAATATGTTATAATATATTTATTCTTTAAAATACTTTAAATTTTGATTTAATATTACTTTTTATATAATTTTTGATGTAATTAGTAATATATTTGGAGGGAAAATGAAAGCTATATTTTTTGATTTGGATGGAACTTTGCTTCCTTTAGATGAGGAATTATTTGTTGATATTTATTTTGAGGAATTGTCAAAAGTATTTTCTGTTTATAATATTGATAGTAAGAAGCTTGTTGAAAATATTTGGACTGCAACTCATGAAATAATTAAAAATGATGGAAAGAGAACTAATGAAGAGGCCTTTTGGGATAAACTTAATAGTAATATAAATATTGAATTATCTGATGTTAAAGAAGTATTGAAAAAGTTTTATGCAAATGAGTTTTTTACTAAGTTAAAAAAGTGTTCAGCTGAAAATAGTTTGGCAAAAGTTGCCGTTGAACTTGCAAAGAAGAACGGAAGAAAAGTTGTTCTTGCTACTAATCCGGTTTTTCCTATAGATGCATTAGTTAGATTGAAATGGACAGGACTTGATATTGATGACTTCGATTATGTTACTCATTATGGCAATAGTTCTTTTTCCAAGCCGAATCCCAAATATTACTTAGATTTATGTGAAAAACTGGATGTTGAACCTAAGGACTGTTTGATGATTGGAAATGATGAAAGGCAAGATATATTTGCAGCTAGTAGTGCTGGGATGAATTGTTATTTAGTAACAGATTATCTTTATACTTATCCTGAATGTGAAGTAAATTGTGAAAAAGGAAGTTTTAAAGATTTAATTGAAAAATTAAAAACTTTATAATATAAATATGTATAAATTAAAAAGACAACAATTATATGAATTGCTGTCTTTTTGTTTGTTTTTATAATTATTTCTTTTTTGCTATTAGGAATTTTATGTTTATTCCTAGTGTTTTGAATTTATTTTCGTATTCCGTTTCTATGTTTTGTGGGTAGTCGAAGTTTGCTAGGTCGTAAGTTATTAATATTACTTCGAATCCGTTTTCGTTAAAATATTCTAGGCTTGCCTCGAAAAGGTCATCGTCATCTGTTTTGAAATGTATTTCGCCTTCATCTACGAGTAAGTTACTATATTTTTTTAAAAAGTTTGGGTGTGTTAATCTTCTTTTGTGATGTCTTTTCTTTGGCCAAGGGTTGCAGAAGTTTATGTAAATTCTTGAGATAGATTTTTCGTTAAAAAATTCGTCAATTTTTTCTATGTTTGTAGGGATTGCACGAACATTTAATAGTTCCAAATCTCTTATTTTTCTTGTTGCATATACGATTGCATTTGTGTCTAGGTCTAATATGCAGTAATTTATATCTTTGTTTCTTTTTGCAATTTCGCTAATGAATTTTCCTTTTCCACAGCCTAGTTCAAGGTTTATCGGATTATTATTTTTAAATTCTTCATTCCATTTTCCTTTTAAGTTTTGAGCATCAAATATTACTTGCTCATTTTCTTTCATTTCGGGAACTGCCCACCATTTTTTTCTAAGTCTCATTAATTTTCCTTTCATAAAAAATTTTTATTCTTACATATTATTATATCATATTATGGTAAATATGATGAAATAAATATATTTTTGTAAAAACACAAAACTACATTTATTATATCACATTTTTTATTTAATCAAAAATTTTTTAAACTACTAGTAGTTTTATTTTTGTTTAAGTAGAAATTTTTAAATAAAAATAAATAAATATACTATATATAGTTTAAAATAAAAATTTTATTCTATATATATTTTGTTTTGTATTGGGTATAAATGAGCAGAGGTGATTTATTTGAAGATTATAAAGAGGGATTTATCAGAGGTTTTATTTGATATTTCAAAGATTGAGAATGCAATTTACAAGGCATTTGTTAGTGTTGGTGATGAAGATAAAAAAATTCTTTCAAAAAATTTAGCGAATGAAGTTTTTGAAAATATTTTGAAAGACAAGGGAGAAAATGTAAGTATAAGTGTTGAAGAAGTTCAAGATTATGTTGAAAAGACTTTAACTAAAAATAATCATTATGATACTTTGAAAAGTTACATTTTATATAGAGAAAAGAGAAATTCTTTGAGAAAGGAATTAAATTCTTTTAGAGAATATATTGAAGATGAGAATTTAATTGAAATTTTTGCAAAAATTCAAAAAGATTTTTCAACTGAAGGTTATGAGCTTGATAGGTTATTTAGAAAATTTTTATCTTTTGTTAAGCCTAATTCAACTTTGAATGAAAAGGTTGAGCTTTTGATAAAGGCATCTTCTGAATTAACTTCAAAAGAAAATCCAAATTGGGAGTACATTTCTGCGAGAATTTATGCTTATAAGATTCATAAAGGAATTTCTAATTACGAAAAGGAATTGCATATTGTTGACTTTAAATCAAAGATAAAAGTTTTAACTAAACTTAATTTATATGGGGCATATATTCTGGAAAATTACTCTAATGACGATATTGATGAACTTGAAAAATATATGGATAATTCAAGAGATGAACTATTTACTTATTCATCTTTAGATTTAGTTTATAAAAGATATTTAATATGCGATTCACATAAAAAGGTAATTGAAACAATGCAAGAAATGTTTATGGGAATTGCAATGCATCTTGCTATTCCTGAAAAAGATAGGGTTTCTTTTGCTAAAAAAGTTTATGATGTACTTAGCAATTTAAAGGCAACTGTTGCAACTCCTACGATGTCGAATGCAAGAAAGCCGTTTCATCAACTTTCTTCTTGTTTCATAGATACTGTTCCTGACACTCTAAAGGGAATTTACAGAAGTATTGATAATTTTGCACAAGTTTCTAAACATGGTGGTGGAATGGGACTTTATTTTGGCAAGGTTCGTGCAACAGGTTCAGATATTCGTGGCTTTAAAGGTGTTGCAGGTGGAGTTATAAGGTGGATAAAACTTGCAAATGATACAGCTGTTGCTGTTGACCAACTTGGTGTTAGACAAGGTTCTTGTGCTGTGTATTTAGATGTTTGGCATAGAGATGTTCCTGAATTTTTAAATCTTAGAACAAATAACGGCGATGATAGAATGAAAGCACATGATGTTTTTCCTGCAATTTGTTTTCCAAATCTATTTTGGCGTTTAGCAAAGGAAAATATAAATTCTAATTGGTATTTATTCTGTCCTCATGAAGTAAAGGAAGTAATGGGATTTTGTTTAGAAGATTTTTATGGAGAAGAATGGGAAGAAAAATATAAACTTTGCATTAAAGAGCCGAGACTTGATAAGAGGGTTTTAAGCGTTAAAGATTTAGTTAAGTTGATTCTAAAAAGTCAGGTTGAAACGGGAACTCCTTTTATATTTAATAGAGATAATGCGAATAATACAAATCCAAATTCACATAAAGGAATGATTTACTCTTCAAATCTTTGTACTGAAATTATGCAGAATATGAGTGAGATTTTAGATAGTGAAGAAAAGATTATGCAAATAGATGGAGAAGAACATGTTGTTACTGATGTAAAGGCAGGAGATTTTGTTGTTTGTAATCTTGCAAGTCTTGTTCTTGGGAATATAGATTTGAAAAATGATGATGAAATGGAATTTGTCGTTTCGACAATGGTAAGAGCTTTGGATAATGTAATTGACTTAAATTACTATCCAACACCTTTTGCTAAGATAACAAATTCAAAATACAGAGCAATCGGACTTGGAACAAGTGGTTATCATCATGCTCTTGTTAAAAATAAAATTATGTGGCAAACTGATGAACATTTGGAATTTATGGATAAAGTTTATGAAAAGATAAATTATTTTGCAATTAAGGAAAGTTCAAAAATTGCAGAAGAAAAGGGAAGTTACAAATATTTTGAAGGTTCAGATTGGGAAAATGGAAAATATTTTGAAAAAAGAGAGTACAATTCTAAAAAATGGCTTGAGCTTAAAGAAAAAGTTTCAAAAAACGGTCTTAGAAATGCATATCTTTTAGCAGTTGCACCAACAGGCTCAACTTCGATTATTGCAGGAACTACTGCAGGTGTTGACCCTGTTATGATGAGATATTTTCTTGAAGAAAAGAAAGGTTCAATTATTCCAAGAGTTGCACCGGATTTAACTCCTGAAACTTTTTGGCTTTATGAAAATGCTCACGAAGTTGACCAAACTTGGTCTATAAGAGCGGGTGGAGTTAGACAAAGACATATTGACCAAGGACAAAGTTTGAATCTTTACATTACAACTGATTATAAGATGAGTCAAATTTTAAAACTTTTGATTTTATCTTGTGAAGTTGGATTGAAAAGTATTTATTATATAAGAAGTAAAAGTTTAGATATTGAAGAATGTGATAGCTGTTCAGCTTAGAAAGGAAAGATTATGAAATTAAATAAAAAAGCTCTTTTTAATGAAAATGGAGATATTGAATTATCAAAAAGAAAAATGATAAATGGAAATACTACAAACTTAAATGATTTTAATAATGTAAAATACACTTGGACAACTGAATGGTATCGTAATGCGATGAATAACTTTTGGATTCCTGAAGAAATTAATTTATTTCAAGATTTAAAAGATTATAAGGTAATGGACGAATATGAAAAAACTGCTTTTGATAAAGTTTTAAGTTTTCTTATATTTTTAGACAGTATTCAAACTGCTAATCTTCCATACATTGGGGAATATATTACTGCAAATGAAATTAATCTTTGCCTTACAATTCAAGCGTATCAAGAGGCTGTGCATTCACAAAGCTATGGCTATATGTTAGATAGTATTTGTTCGCCTGAAGAGAGAATAAATATTTTATATCAATGGAGAGATGATAAGCATCTTCTTGCAAGAAATAAATTTATTGGTGATTTATACAACGAATTCCAAGAAAACAAAGACCCATATAGCTTAGTAAAAACTATGGTTGCAAACTATATCTTAGAGGGAGTTTATTTTTATTCAGGTTTTATGTTCTTCTACAATTTAGGAAGAAATGGTAAAATGCCAGGCTCAGTACAAGAAATCAGATATATAAATAGAGATGAAAATACGCATCTTTGGTTATTCAAAAAAATGATTTTAGAATTACAAAGCGAAGAGCCTGAACTTTTTACAGAAGAAAAAGTTGCTGTGTATAAAGAGATGATTAAAACAGGCGTTGAGCAAGAAATTGCTTGGGGACAATATGTTTTAGGTGAAAATATACCGGGACTTACAATGCAAATGGTTGAAGATTATATAAAATATCTTGGAAATCTTAGAAGTACAGCTTTAAACTTTGGTAAACTTTATGACGGATATGATGAAGAACCGGAAAGTATGAAGTGGGTTAGTGAGTATTCAGACCCTAATGCAATAAAAACAGATTTCTTTGAGGCAAAACCATCAGCATATTCAAAGTCAAGCATAATAGATGACGATTTAGATGATCTATAAAAAACAAAATTAAATATAAAAATAAATTAAAAACTAACTTTTTTTCAATTAGTTAGTTTTTTTATTGAAAAAATTTATATTAAATTTAGTTTAACTATTGAAAAATAAAATTAATAGTAGTATAATATTAACACAAATAGGAATTATTTGCATTAAAATTTTTTAAAGGGGGATTATTATGAATATTAAATTTAAAAAAATTATTTCAATGATTATTGTTGCATGTATTTTTTTAGTAGGTTGTTCTTCAAGTAAGAATGACAAAACAAAAGAAATAGCAACTACTGAACAAAAAGGCAGAAAAAAAGTTATTTATACTACATTTTTTCCGGTAACTTATTTAACAAATAGTATTGTTGGAGATAAAATGGAGATAAAAACAATTATAAAAGGAAATCAGGAACCTCACTCATTTGAAATAAAAACAAATGATATGAAAGATATTTTAGAGGCTGATTTAATAATTTATAATGGAGCAAATATGGAAAGTTTTATTCCAGATTTGGAATCAGTTGTTAATGATAAAAATAAGTTTTTGAATATGTCTCAAGGACTAACTCTTTTAGATAATGGAGATGGACTTTCAGACAAACACGAAATGGTAAATCCACATACTTGGCTTAGTATAAAAAATGCAATTATTCAACTTGATACTATTTATAAAAAAGTTTCTTCTATAGATCCAGAAAATGAAGCATATTATAAAGAAAATTTAAAAAAAGCACAAGATGAATTTAGAGCTTTAGACAAAAAATTTGAAACAGAGCTTGCAAAAGTTAAAGATAAGGAAAAATATTTTGTTGTAAGTCATGCTGCTTTTAATTATCTTGCCAATGATTATGGATTAAAGCAAGTTGCAGTTACAGGTATTTCTCCTGAAAATGAACCTTCAGCAAAACAACTTCAAAAAATTGCCGAATTTGTTAAAGCACATAATATAAATACTATATTTTTTGAAGGAAAAGCAACTCCAAAGGTTGCTGAAACTCTTGCAAAAAATACTAACACAAAAACTTCAACTTTATATACTATGGAAAATTTAACTGACGAAGAAATTAAAATGGGCTATTTAAAATTAATGGAATTAAATTTAGAAGCGTTAGTTAAATCATTTAATGAATAGGGAGATATTATGAGTAAAAATTTAAAGAATAAAATAAATAGAATGAATTTGATTTTAGTTTGTAGTGCAATTCTACTTACAAGCTGTTCAAAAAAACAGGAAGAAAAGGAAAAAAGTTCTACAAAAAATTTTGAGTTTGTAGAAAAAGAAACAAATTATAAAAAGGATGAGACAACAGAAGTTTTAATTGATGCGGAAATAAAAAAGAGTGATATAGTTAGGTCATATAAACACGGAGACCACTGGCATGTGTTTACTAAAGACGGTAAAGAACATATTACTTATACAGACCCTTCAAAATTGGGAGATGGAAATTCGCTTTCTCTTGTTAGTGTTGTTTCAAAGAGTAAATTAAGAGGATTAAATGTAACATCAATATTAAAACATGGGGATCACTGGCATGTTTATACAGCTGATGGAAATGAATATTTAACTTATGAAAATCCATCTAGTATGTTTCCTAATATTACTGTTGGAAATTATGTAGGCTCACATAGTTCTAATAGAAATAGAGGAAGTTCAAACAACTATTCACATGCTAATATTATTGAAGAGAAAAAAGATAGAGTTGTAAAGATTTTAAGACATGGAGATCATTGGCATATTTATACTGAAAGTGGTAAAGAGTATATCAGTTATACTGATCCTACTTCAAAATATCCAAATGTAGAAGTTGGAGAATATCAAGGAAATCATGGTGATTCTCAAGAAAGTCCGGAAAATGAAAAACCTAATGTTCCAAGTGCTAGTGGAAATTTACTTGAAGCTAGAAAGAATCTAAATATAATAAATGTTTTGGGAAAAAATGCTGTTGACAGATATGATATAGTAAAGATTTTAAAACATGGAGATCATTATCATATTTACGATTCAAAGGGAAATGAAGGCATCACATATACTAATCCAAAATCACTTTATCCTGATGCTGAATTTGGAGAATATCAAGGTAATCACGGAGATGATTCAAATAACCATTCACATGCTAATATTATTGAAGAGAAAAAAGATAGAGTTGTAAAGATTTTAAGACATGGAGATCATTGGCATATTTATACTGAAAGTGGTAAAGAGTATATCAGTTATACTGATCCTACTTCAAAATATCCAAATGTAGAAGTTGGAGAATATCAAGGAAATCATGGTGATTCTCAAGAAAGTCCGGAAAATGAAAAACCTAATGTTCCAAGTGCTAGTGAAAAATTATTTGAAGCTAGAAAGAATCTAAATATAATAAATGTTTTGGGAAAAAATGCTGTTGACAGATATGATATAGTAAAGATTTTAAAACACGGAGATCATTATCATATTTACGATTCAAAAGGAAATGAAGGCATCACATATACTAATCCAAAATCACTTTATCCTGATGCTGAATTTGGAGAATATCAAGGTAATCACGGAGATGGAAATGAAAAACCATTTGAATGGCCAAAAGGTGTAACAAGAATCGTAGATCATGGAGATCATTGGCATTTATATGTTGGAGATAAAGAGGTTGCAGTTGTTCACGAAAATCCAAGAAGTCATTATCCTAATGCAGAATATATCAAAGAAGGAAGTGACCACTCTGATATTAGTGTAGATGAAAATGAATTATTTACTTATGAAAGTGTAAAAGCGGAAATAAAAGACAAAGTAATTCCATATCTTGACAATAATCTTAGAGCAATGAGATATTATGGAGATTTAAATACAACATTACCTGTTTACGGTTCTAACGGAGTTACAAAAGGAATATTTTATTGGTTACATGGTAACCACTACCATGCAATAACTATAAAACAAATTATTCAAAATGCAAAAGCCGGTCAATATGGTGAATGTACTGCAAGAGAAATTGTATCAGCTCTAAAATATATAATTCAAAATCCAAATGCAAAAATTGAGTCTAAAATAACTGTTGATAGAGAAGAAGTAGTAAAATATCTTAGAAAAGTTTATAATCTTGAAGGTGAAACGGATGTACAGATTATTGGAGATATTGCTTATGTTTATATAAATGGTGAGACTTTAAAATTTAGTTTAGCAGATTTTGAAAAAGTAAATGGAAAAATCAGATATAAAAAGAAACTACCAGAAGCACCAAAAAAAGCTAAAAAAGATAATGAAAATTCTGATGTAGAAAATGAAGATAAAAATAAAAATACCATTCATAAGTCTGAAGATAAAAAAGTTGATGAAAAGAAAAAAGAAAAATTAAATACTAATAAGTCAACAAAATCAGACGAAAATAAGAAAGAAAAAGACAACAAAAAGAAGTAATCTTCTAAATTTAAAATCACTCAAATAGAGTAAAATCTAATTGAGTGATTTTTTGTAAATAAATAAGTTTATTTTAAATAAAATTTTTTAAAAAACTTTTTTTGTAAATATGTTTGTAAAATGTTTTTTATGTGGTATAATATATTTGTAATCAATTAGCACTCAAGTTAATAGACTGCTAATAACTTTAATAGGAGGGATATTATGAAATTAAAACCAATAGGAGATAAATTAGTTATAGAAATGGTTGAGGTAGAAGAAAAGACAAGCTCAGGTATTGTTCTTCCTACTTCTGCAAAGGAAGCGCCAAGTGTTGCAAAAGTTTTGGCAATTGGTGATGAAATTTTAAAAGATGAAGATAAAAAAGATTTAATCAAGGTTGGAGATAAAATAATTTTCTCTAAATATGCAGGAACTGAAGTTAAACTTGATAAAAAAGAATATATTGTTGTAAAAATTGCTGATGTTTTAGCAGTTGTTGAAGATTAGGAGGTTTTTAAATGGCTAAAGAAATTAAATTTAACGAAGACGCAAGAAAAGGAATGGAAGCTGGTATTAATAAACTTTCAAATGCAGTAAAAGTTACTCTTGGACCTAAGGGTAGAAATGTGGTTTTAGATAAAAAATTCGGTGCACCTCTTATAACAAATGATGGTGTTACTATTGCAAGAGAAATTGAATTGGAAGACCCTTATGAAAATATGGGTGCTCAACTTGTTAAAGAAGTTGCTACTAAGACAAATGATGTTGCAGGGGACGGTACAACTACTGCAACACTTTTAGCTCAAGCAATTATTAGAGAAGGATTAAAGAATGTTGCTGCTGGAGCAAATCCTATGATTATTCAAAAGGGAATTAAAAAGGCAGTTGAAAAGGCAGTTGAAGGAATTAAGGAATTTTCAAAACCTGTTGAAACAAAAGAAAGTATTGCTCAAGTAGCATCAATTTCTGCTGCTGATGAAGAGGTTGGAAAACTAATTTCAGATGCAATGGAAAAAGTTGGTAAAGACGGTGTTATAACTGTTGAAGAATCAAGAAGTATGGGAACAACTTTAGATGTTGTTGAAGGTATGCAATTTGATAGAGGATATGTTTCTCCTTATATGGTAACAAACACTGAAAAAATGGAAGCTGAACTTGAAGACCCATACATTTTAATTACTGATAAAAAGATTAGTAATATTCAAGAAGTTTTACCTGTTTTAGAACAAATCGTTCAACAAGGAAAACCACTTTTAATTATTGCTGATGATGTTGAAGGGGAAGCAATGGCAACTCTTGTTGTTAATAAATTAAGAGGAACATTTAACTGTGTAGCAGTAAAAGCACCTGCTTTTGGAGATAGAAGAAAAGATATGTTACAAGATATTGCTATCTTAACAGGTGGTACAGTTATTTCAGAAGATTTAGGATATGAATTAAAAGAAACTTCTATTGAAATGTTAGGTAGAGCAAGAAGAGTAACTGTTGGAAAAGAACTTACTGTTATCGTAAATGGTGCTGGAGAACAAAAAGCTATTGAAGAAAGAGTTGCATTAATTAGAAATCAAATTGAAATAAGCGATTCTGAATATGATAGAGATAAATTACAAGAAAGACTTGCTAAACTTGCAGGTGGAGTTGCTGTAATCCAAGTTGGAGCAGCAACAGAAACAGAATTAAAAGAAAGAAAATTAAGAATTGAAGATGCTTTAGCAGCTACAAGAGCAGCAGTTGAAGAGGGTATCGTTCCAGGTGGTGGAACTGTATTGTTAAATGTAATTCCAAGAGTTAAAGCACTTCTTGAAAAAACAAATGGAGATGAAAAAACAGGTGTTAGCATAATTGTTAAAGCACTTGAAGAACCTGTTAGACAAATTGCTATTAATGCAGGTTTAGAAGGCTCTGTAATCGTTGAAAATGTTAAAAATGCAGAAGTTGGAATTGGTTTTGATGCTTTAAATGAAAAATATGTAAATATGCTTGAAAGCGGAATTGTTGACCCTACAAAAGTTACAAGGTCAGCATTACAAAATGCATCAAGTGTTGCATCAATGGTATTAACAACAGAGGCAGCAGTTGCTGATGTTACTAAAGAAGAACCAATGGGGCAAATGCCTGGCGGAATGAATCCTGGAATGGGATATATGTAGGCTAATCTACACATAAGATATCTTTTAAAATTAAAATTTAATTTTGAATATATTTAAATTTATCCCATATTGTAAAATTAAGTTAGCCAGTAAGAATAGAAAAAAACATCTCAAAGAGGTATAATAGTAATTGAACAAAAAACTAAGAAAGGAACCTCAATGAGATGTATAATAATTGTAACACAAAACACAAACATTTAACAATAGATTT